>JAJDVJ010000024.1 GCA_022826205.1 Silicimonas sp.
CCCGATGTCGAGCATCCACGAGCTGCTGCCCTGGAACTTCGACGCCGGCACCGGGAATCGCTGACCGCGGCCTTCAGCCCGGATCCAGGAACGAACCTGCCGTCAACCCGAATCCCGGTATGGGATCAAAATGACGCTTACTTTGAATCCGACCCAGGGTCGCACCCGGCCGGACTCGTTCCGGGCAACTGACCGTACTGGCGGCCTTCGTCGCCGTGCCTCTGCCTTGCGCAGTTTGATTGACGGACATCCCGGACTTGGGCAAGCACCTGAGTTCCATTCGACGAAATTCGTGCCGTCGCAGCCGGGGCGGTGTTCCTGCGGGGACCTGTCTTCGTTGCGCGGTCATCCATCAAGGGTGAGCGCGGCGGCGTCGCGAAGGATTGCGTTTGCAGTCTCGGTGTAGTCGCCACCGTCCGAAAGATGACTGTCGCCTTCATGCAGGATAACCGATGGAAGCAGGCGAAACGCGCCCTTCGAGCCTTTCCGGCCCTGCAGGATGAAGAGCTTCGCTGGGCGGGAGCGTCTGGGCTGCATTGGAAGGATGCAGACGCTCCCCAGACGTGTGCCGACGTCCGCGAGCATGCGCGGCAAGTGTTCGATTCGCTGGATGAACGTCAGGGTGCCGCCCGGCTTTGCGCGGCGCAATCCTGAGTCAATCCAGGCTTCCATTCCCGTCTCCCCGCTTCGGCTGGCCTCTCGCTCCGGTTCCGGGGAAGCGCTTCCGGTCCTTCGATCGAAGTACGGCGGATTGAACATCACGTGGTCGAAGCGCCGGGAGGTGACGCTCTTGGGCATGCAGGTGATGTCGGCCTCGACAATCGTGCCGGTCAAGTGGTTGAGACCGAGGTTCTCGCGGGCCAGGGCGACATGGCCAGGGTTGCGGTCAATGCCGGTCACGCTCAGGTCCGGCACCCGCGCCATCAGGCAAAGAAGAGCGGTTCCGGCACCCGTGCCGAGCTCGAGAACCGAGTCGCCAGGCGATGCGGGTACGGACGCCGCCAGAAACACCGGGTCGGACCCGGCCCGGTAACCTGTCTTGGGCTGACGAATGCTCAGGCGCCCCCCCAGGAAGGCGTCCGCGACAATTTTACTCATGTGACGACGGGCAGGTCGTTGTCCTTCAATATCCTGCTGGCAATGAAGTAATCCTTGTCTTGAACCATCAGGCGACGCGGAAGGACTCCAATCGAGCCCTCCAGTACACTCATGTGGACGTCCATTTGAAAGCAGTCTATATCCTCGCCCTCAAGGAGGGCCGTCGCGAAAGCGATCAACGTGGGGTCGTTCGTGCGCATGAGCTCTCTCATGAAATGAATAAATGGCAGACGCAGTTGTTTGTCGACCCCTCTGACGGGTGTGTGATGAGTCTGGATACCTACGTCTCGGCAAAACCGTACCATCTTCTTGCGGAAGCGCTGCAGGATGACCTTGCCGCAATGGACCGGTTGATCCAGGAGCGGATGCAATCAAGGAACGCACCGCTCATTCCGGAGATTGCCGCGCATCTTGTGGAAGCGGGCGGCAAGCGCGTGCGTCCGATGCTGACCCTCGCGGTCGCACGGCTCTTTGGCTATCGGGGCGAGGACCATCACCGGTTGGCCGCGACCGTGGAATTCATTCACACGGCAACCCTTCTGCACGACGATGTCGTGGACGAAGGCCGACAGCGGCGCGGGCGCCCGTCTGCAAACCTGCTTTGGGACAACAAGTCGTCGGTTCTTGTCGGCGACTACCTATTCGCTAGATCGTTCCAGTTGATGGTCGAGACCGGTTCCTTGCCGGTGCTTGGCGTCCTTTCCGAGGCTGCCGCAATTCTTGCCGAGAGCGAGGTCCTTCAACTGTCAGCGGCGGCCAGTCTGGAGACTTCGGAAGAGATGCACTTGAGCATCCTCCGCGGGAAGACGGCAGCGCTCTTTGCCGCCGCAGCGGAAGTCGGTGGCATTGTTGCAGGCGCGAACGAACGACAGGTGGAAGCCCTTCGGGAGTTCGGGGACGCATTTGGCATCGCTTTCCAGATCGCTGATGACCTGCTTGACTACTTTGGCGATGCGGAAGCCACCGGAAAGGAACCAGGCAACGACTTCCGCGAGCGGAAGTTGACCCTGCCGGTGATCAAGGCGGTCGCAAATGCAAGCGCAGAGGAGCGCGCCTTCTGGCAGCGCACGATCGAGCGGGGCGAACAGAAGGACGGCGATCTGGAACGGGCGCTGGAACTGATCGCCGTGCATGGCGCGGCGGCCGCAGCACGGGAACAGGCTCTTGGATGGTCGGAAAGGGCGAAGGGTGCTTTGGAACTCCTGCCCGACCACGAGTTGCGCGACATGTTGCATGACCTCACGGAATACGTCGTCGTGCGCCTCGTCTAGAGGACCGAAGCTCCGGAACTTCACATCGGGCAGACGCGTGGCGCGGCCAGTTCGGATTGATCGCCGAGCTGGCCGGATGCGAGCCACCATTCGGGATGGAGTGCCGCAATCCTGATTTCCGCCTCGCGTGCAAGCCGTTCATCATCAAAGAGCCCAAAACACGTCGCGCCCGATCCTGAAACGCGGGCCAGTCTGCATCCCGGGCTCGCGCGCAGCAATTCGAGGACGTCGGCAATTACCGGCGCCTCTTTCTGGGCGACCGGTTCCAGGTCGTTGCGTTGTTCCGACAGCCATTCAATGACACCCGGCACGTCCCGGGCCTGTGGCAGGTTGCCGGGCATTTTCCTGTTATCCTTTCTTGCCAGTCTGGCGAAAACCTTGGCAGTCGACACGGGAGTGCGCGGGTTGACCAGAACGGCAGGAAGCGACGGAAGGTCGACGAACGTGATCTTCTCGCCAATTCCGCCCACGCGGCAGGGCCGGCATGCAAGACACATTGGAACGTCTGCACCTAGCGCGAGGGCGGTCCGCGCAATGGCAGGCCGCTCTTCGTGGCGCGCCGCAAGCCCCCTGAGCACTGCAGCCGCGTCAGCGGATCCTCCGCCGACACCCGCCGCTACCGGCAGGCACTTTTCGAGCATCATGGATGAACCGCTGTCGCCCTGCACGAGGGCAGCTGCCTTCAACGCAAGGTTTTGCATCCCGGCAGGAACCGTCGCCGATTCCGTTCCCGTCACCGCCAGCTCCAGCGAGGGTCCGCTCTTGATGACCAGGCGATCGTGGACCGGTGCGAACGAAACCAGCGAATCGATCAGGTGATAGCCGTCCTTCCGCTGTCCGGTCACGTGGAGCGTCAGGTTGACCTTGGCCGGGGCAGCGACTTCAACCGCCGTCATTCGCCACGTTCAGCGGAGGAGCGCCTTCTTCAGCCAGGACGGCGTCGAGGCCGATTTCTAGCTTGCGGCGGATGCGGTCCGGATCGACGTCGCCTTGGTCCGTTTCGTCGGTTATGAACGACAGGGCTCGATGCCACTGAAACTCGGCTTCGCGATGACGTCCGACAGCCCAGTACACGTCGCCGAGATGATCATTGACGATTGGATCGGTTGGCAAGTGCTCGGCTGCGTCTTCCATGTGCGGGACTGCCTCTGCGTATCGGCCTAGGCGATAGAGGCCCCAGCCAAGCGAGTCGATGATGTGCCCGGCATCCGGGCGCTGCTCGACCGCCCGTTCTATCAGGGCAAGCGCCTCCTCAAGGTCTCTCTGCAGTTCCAGAAGCGAATAGCCTAGGTAGTTCAGGACCGTCGGCTGGTCCGGCTTGAGATCGAGTGCTCTTCGGAAGTCCGCCTCGGCCAGGTCCCATTGGCCGGTACGCTCATGTGCAATGCCCCTGGTGAAGTAGATGATCCAGTGTTGCTCCACCGGCTCGCTGATCATCGAAAGGGCGTTGTCGTAAGGTGCCTTTGCTTCCTCGTACCTCTCAAGCTCGCGGAGCAGGTCTGCGAGCGCGACATGGACCTGCAACAGGTGGCCGTGGCTCTCGGTGAGTTGTTCCAGCACCTCGATGGCCGCACCCTCTTGCCCTGACTGGCGGAGCGCTTCGGCCCGTCCCATCTCGGCGGCGTGGAACTCCGGGTGGTCTCTCGGAACCTTGTCATAGACGTCGGTCGCGAGATCGTGCTGTTCCAGTTGCTCCAGCAGTTCCGCCGTCAGCAGCAAGGCGTCTATGTGGTCCGGGCGCAGCGTTGC
Organism: Silicimonas sp.; assembly: GCA_022826205.1. Classification (GTDB taxonomy): domain Bacteria; phylum Pseudomonadota; class Alphaproteobacteria; order Rhodobacterales; family Rhodobacteraceae; genus JAJEFO01. The sequence goes on from JAJDVJ010000024.1 coordinate 4,119, forward strand.
GGCCATCCTGGCGAAGAGGAGGGTGTAGCTCCTTTGCGGCTCCTGACGCAGGGCGCTGGCGATGGAATGGTATACCTCCGCCAGCCCGTCCCTTGCGTCTCGAACGGAGTTGAACGGAATCGTTTCGCCCGCTTCGAGACGGGCACGCAAGGCGTCAAGGGAGGGGTCGACCAGCGAAGAATTCTGGCTTTTGGCGATCAGGTCCAGTGCATCGTCGTTACGTTCAAGCTGGCTGAGAACTTCAGCGTAAGCCACGACTCCGCGCCGAGGAAGGCGAAGCACCATGCCGGCGTCGCCCGAAAGAATGTGCGCCGCCCCCTCGAAGTCGCCGGCCGAAGCGAGAGCGAGCGCCTTGTGGTAGAATCCGAAGATGCGCGTGGATTCGTTCTCTGACTCCGCTACCGCGTCAAAGGCTTCAAGCGCTTCCGCCATGCGGCCTGCGCCAAAGTTGGCCCACGGCCTGGACAGGTTGTCAAACAGCGGCCCTACAGAGAGACCGTCGTCCAGCCCACCGAGAAGACTTGACCAATCCTCGTCTTGCGCGGCCTTTCCGAGAAGGACCAGGCTTGCAATCTGGCTGCTTTCGCCGGCAGCGACAATACGTTCCAGCACCTGTGCGGCATTCTCGATATCGCCAAGGCTCAGGAACGCGGCACCCGTGCTTTCGAGAAGCGCAAGATTGGCCGGGTCGCTGGCCAAGGCTTCGGAGAAATGCTCCACGGCCGCGCCGTAGTCGTTTGCCTTGAAGGCCGACCGGCCAGCAAGGTAGCTTCCTGCATCGGCAGTCACGTCGGCTGTTGCAGGCCAGGTGCCAACAGTCAAGAGAAGGAATGGGGTCAAGAAGGCGAGACGCATTGCTGATTCCTGAATTTGCGTATTTCAACCTAAGGTGAGGCAAGCGCCTTCGCAATCCCGTGCCTCATCGGCAGCGGGAAGACCGGCATGTCCTGCGGCTGGTCATGCACGTTGACATTCGTGCGCGCCGTTTCCCATTCCCTCTCCCGCTACATGTTCGGATAGTTCGGGCCGTCACCGCCCTGAGGAGTCGTCCAGGTGATGTTCTGGCTCGGATCCTTGATGTCGCAGGTCTTGCAATGGACGCAGTTCTGAAAGTTGATCTGGAACCGTCGGTCTTCTTCCTCGCCCACGAATTCGTAGACGCCGGCTGGGCAGTACCGTGCCGAGGGTCCGGCAAATCTTGGCCAGTTCACTTGCACGGGAACGTCAGGATCGGACAGCACCAGGTGTGCAGGCTGGCTTTCCTCGTGGTTGGTGAAGGAGTAGCTCACGCTGGTCAGCCGGTCGAAGCTGAGAACGCCGTCCGGCTTGGGGTACTCGATGGGCGCATGCCGCGAGGCGTCCTCGGTCGAATCTGCGTCCGTCTTGCCGTGCTTCAGCGTCCCGAACAGGCTGAATCCGCCGAAGATCGTCTGAAACCACATGTCGAAGCCGCCGAGGGCAAGGCCGCCGAGGGGGCCGTACCTGGCGTTCAGAGGTGCTACGTTGCGCACCTTTTTCAAGTCCTTGCCAACGGGTCCTGTGCGGAGTTCCGTGTCATACGAATCCAGCACGTCACCGCTGCGGCCTGCCGTGATGGCGGAATGGGCGGCCTCGGCCGCGGCGATGCCCGACAGCATGGCGTTGTGATTGCCCTTGATGCGGGGCAGGTTCACCAGCCCGCTGGAGCAGCCCAGAAGGGTGCCGCCCGGAAAGGCCGACTGCGGGATTGACTGAAATCCTCCTTTGGTCACGGCGCGAGCGCCATAGGCGACGCGCTTCCCGCCGCTGAGCACTTTTGCGACTTCGGGATGGTGCTTGAAACGCTGGAACTCCATGTACGGGAACAAGTGGGGGTTCCGGTAGTTCAGGTCGACGATGTAGCCGACGTAGACCTGGTTGTTGTCGAGGTGGTACATGAAGGATCCGCCCGACTGCCGGAATCCCAGCGGCCAGCCAAGCGTGTGCAACACCAGGCCCTCGTCATGCACCTCGGGGGGCACCTCCCAGATTTCCTTCATGCCGATCCCGAACTTGGGCACGTCCGAGTTGGCGTCGAGCGAGTATCTTGCGATCACCTGCTTGGAGAGCGACCCGCGAACGCCTTCCGACAGAAATACGTACTTGCCGTGCAGTTCCATGCCGGGCTCATGATTTTCGGACGGCGTGCCGTCGGGATTCCTTCCGAACTCGCCGGCCACCACGCCCTTGACCTCGCCAGCATCGCCAATCACCAGTTCGGAGCATGCCATGCCGGGGAAAATTTCGACCCCCAGGGCCTCGGCCTCGCCGGCCATCCAGCGGCACACGTTCCCCATCGACACAATGTAGTTGCCATGGTTGCTCATTAGCGGCGGCATAATGAAATTGGGCACCTGGATCTTCCCGGCCTCGCCGAGCAGCCAGAACCTGTCCCGTTTCACTTCGACGCTGATCGGCGCGCCCTTTTCCTTCCAGTCTGGAATCAGCCGGGTCAGCCCGCTCGGATCCAGGACGGCGCCCGAAAGAATGTGTGCACCGACTTCGGAGCCCTTTTCCAGGACGACGACATCCAGGTCCGCATCCAACTGCTTGAGCCGAATTGCGGCGGACAGGCCGGCCGGGCCAGCACCCACGACCACGACATCGTATTGCATGCTTTCGCGTTCGATCACGGACATTGTTTCTTTCCCAGGTTTGGTGCGGCCATGCCTATTGGTCCCTCGCCTCTTGGTCAATCGGGTCCTCTGCTTCTATTCCTGCGAGGACAGCCGCTCGACCCGGGGCCACCGGTTTGCTAGAACGGGTTGGCGAAACAAGCTAACGTGGGCGCCATGGACAAGATACCGCTGACCCGCTCGGGACACGTCGCGCTGAACGACGAATTGAAGCGGCTGAAGAGCGTCGAACGCCCGAAAATCATCCGCGCGATCGCGGAAGCGCGCGAGCACGGCGACCTGAGCGAAAACGCGGAATACCATGCAGCGCGCGAGCGGCAGAGTTTCATTGAGGGCAGGGTGAAGGAACTTGAGGCGGTCTTGTCGCTGGCGGACGTGATCGATCCGGCCTCGCTCTCGGGCTCGGTGAAGTTCGGGGCGACCGTATTGCTGTTCGATGAGGCCACGGAGGAGGAAAGATCCTACCAGATTGTCGGCGAGCCGGAGGCCGATATCGAAAGCGGCCGCCTCAATCTCCGATCGCCGCTTGCACGCGCCCTCATTGGCAAGGACGAGGGCGAAAGCGTCGAAGTGAACACGCCGGGCGGCAAGAAGAGCTACGAAGTCCTCAAGATCGAATTCGTCTGAGCAAATGCCTGACGCGCCAATTCAATCCGCGAATGTCCCTGAACGCCATGCAGGCGTCTTGCCTGAACCCTGGCTCGGCATTGAGAACATGATGGCGATCCTGGCCACGGTCCTTTGGGTCGTGCTTTGTGCGGTACTGTTCTGGTCCGCGGAATCTCTCGCAAGCGTCTTTCAGGATCCGCTCCTCAATGTCGTACTTGCCGTGGTTGCAGGTTTGCCGGCAGCAATGATCTGGATCATCGCGTTCACAGTGAGGAACGCGCGCATCTCGCGTGGGCAGAACGAGAGGCTCTTTCATGCCGTGAGATCAATGCGTGACGCCCAGGCCAGCCTGGCCAGGAGAGAGGAGCCGGCTGATCCCGGCATCCAGCGAAAGATCGGCGAACTCGCCGACGGCCAGGAGCGTCTCGAGGCAACCCTGGCGTGGATCCTCGATGCGGAAGGCATGACGAAATCGGAAGCGGGGAAGCCCACGATTTTCCGGCGACAGGAGCCGGAACATGCGATGCTTGAGCAGGAAGAGGGCAAGCCCTTGACTGTCGCGGAGCTTATTCAGGCAATGAATTTTCCTGACACCGCTGAGGACATGAGAGGGATGGCCGCCTACAGGCGGGGCCTCAGGGACCAGACGATTGGCGGCTTGATCCGCGCTAGCGAAGACATCCTGACGCTGTTCAGCCGTGACGCCTTGTACATGGATGACCTGACCGCCGGTCGCACACGGTCGGAGACATGGCGCAAATACGCCAAGGGCGGACGTGGAAACGAGATTGCCGAACTTGGCGGGGACCTTGATCAAGAGTGCCTGAAACTCGTTGGCGGGCGAATGAAACAGGATTCCATCTTCCGTGACGCCGCGGAGCACTTTCTGCGCAACTTCGACAAGACGTTTTCCGAGATGTGCGACCATCTTTCCGACAAGGAAATTACCGCGCTGGCGGATACGAGAACGGCGCGCGCGTTCAGGCTCTTGGGCAAGATTGAGGGCCTCTTCGACTAGGCCGAATGCAGAGGCTGTTCCCTTAGCATCAACCGTGCTCCTTGAGCAGTCGCTGCTTTCGGCGGTTCCAGTCGCGTTTGGCTTCGGTCTCGCGCTTGTCGTGCAGCTTCTTGCCCCGTGCCAGGCCGAGCTTGATCTTCGCGATGCCCTTGTGATTGAAGTACATGACCAAGGGAACGAGCGTCATGCCCTTGCGCCGGGTCGCGCTCCAGAGACCGGACAGTTCCTTTCTTGAAACGAGGAGCTTTCGCCTGCGGCGATCCTCATGGCCAAACATGGCCTGCTCGTACGGCGCGATATACGCATTGACCAGCCAGAGTTCCCCGTTTTCGACCGCTGCGTAGCTCTCGGCAATGTTTGACTGCCCGGTACGAAGCGACTTGACCTCGGAACCCATGAGCATGATGCCGCACTCGATGTCGTTCTCGATCGCATAGTCACGGCGCGCGCGACGGTTCTCCGCGATCACCTTGTAGTTCGGGTTGTCATTTGGCTTTGACATGGCCGGACCGGGATAGTGGGTCCGGTCGGCCCTGTCCAGAATCCGCGTCAGGCGTCCCAGGCCACAGGGACCGCAACGGGCCCTCGGAAAGCCCAGCCGAACAATGTGACATTTCCCGCCAGCCTGAGGCCCGGCAGCGAGTCAAAGAGCATCGGCAAGGCAACTTCCGAGATCAGGCATCGTGAGGCAGCCGCACCTGCACAGAAATGCGGACCGGCCCCAAAGGGGATGGCCGCGGACGTGTCACGCGTGATGTCAAAGGCGTCGACCCGATCGAAATGCGTCTCATCCCGGCCGGCGGAAGAGAACATGAGGAACGCCCGCGTCTCCGGCTCAAGCACGATGCCGTTGATCTCGTCGCGTCGCGCAACCCGTCGGGGCGACATGCCGATCGGGCTGTGAAGACGCGCGTATTCGGAAAAGGCATTCTGCCAGGTCGCGGTGCCGTGCCGGACGAGTTCCAGCTGGTCCGGGTGATCAAGAAGGGCCCAGGCGGTTCCCGCAATCGCATCTCGCGGCTCGTTCTGGCCCCCCGAGATCACCAGCTTCACGTTCGCTTGGACGCTTTCCATTGGCAGACCCGCCGCGAGCTGAACCGCAAGTGCCGACATTGCGGGAGGTGAGTCCAGTTGCCGATCGATGTGGCTGTCGATCAGTGCCGTTGCCGCATGGCAGCGCGCCTCGACCCCCTCGTCTCCGGCATAGTTGGCACATCCATCGATCATTCCTTGGGAACTGCCGTCCATCTCCTCGACGGTCATCGAGCTGAGGCCGGTGATGGCTTTCAGCGCTTCCGCCGAGACGGGCATTGCAAAGTCGCGGACGAGATCACAACGCCCGCGCGGTCGGATTCCCTCAAGTATGCGTGTCGCCGCCGCCTCGAATTTCGGTTTCCAGTGTTCGGCGACGGTGCGTGGGCTGAACGTGGGAAACAGGGCCCGGCGCTCCCGCATGTGTGCCTCTCCGTCCTTGCGCATCATGTTCTGCCCCATGAGGACAGTCATCAAACCGCCGGGCTGGTCGGACGAAAGGACGTCCACCCGCTTCTCATGGCGATGGATGTCGTCGCGTCGTGTGAACAGGACAGCGTCCAGTTCGGGAACGTGTGCGATCGGCGCTTCCTTTCGCATCCTGGCAAGATCAGGATAGGGATCCGAAGCAAAGCTCGCGAGATCGATATGGAAGTCCGGTGCCCTTTCCATGTTCGTGACGCTATTCGCCCATGCGCCGGATTCAACCACGTTTGGCCGGTTGACGTCATGTTCCCTTCCGGAAAGGCTTATGGCCATGCTTGTCCAACTCGTGCTTGGCGCTGTGCTGACTCTCGCGACCGTTCTCATTGTCGCGATGTCCTGGTGGGCAATGGAAGCCGCATTGCTTCGCCTCCAGAACTGGACGGCCACGCCGCCTCTTGGGCCTCGGCTCATTTCGGTCCTGGTTCTTGTGCTGATTTGGACGCTTTGCATGATTGCTGCGGCGGTTTGGCTCTGGACCGTGGCATTCTATCGTCTCGGCGTCTTCGCGAACGTCGAGGAGTCGGCCTATTTCGCGCTTGTGTCGTTCACGACGCTCGGATTCGGCGACATTCTGCTGCCATTGGAATGGCGGCTGCTGGGCGGGGTCGCTGCAGCCAACGGGCTTTTGCTGTTTGGTCTGCTCACGGCAATTCTCGTTGAGACCATTCGTGGTGTCCGCCTCAACCAGCGAGGCCGGAAGTGATATCTGTCATCTCCTGGCGATCCAAGGAGAGAGGTTCTGCAGCGATTTCGGCCGGAGCCTAATCAATCGCAGGGTTCGGCATCCCGTTGAAGACAAAATTGATCGGGATTCCGTCGTCACGACGGTTTGATGACGATCCGCTGTCAGCAATGCAGCTTGATGACCGGACTTGCCCAGATCCTGTTGTCAAGGCAGCTTGACGGCAGATCGTTGCCAAAGGGTCAGCGGACGCCTCTTTGAGCGTCACACCAAGGTCAGCGACCTCTCCCTGACGCGGATTTTCCTGCGAGTTGGACCGATTGTGGTCAAACTGCTTTCCTGAGCCGAATTTGACATACGCGCCTGCCTTATCTCAAAAACATGGGTATTTTCTGAGATAGTGATTGCGCCCTACCTGGAATTTGAGATAAGCCTTTCCATATCTAAGAAACTCAGGCACTTTTTGAGATATGAACATCGCGGACTTCACATCGGGCCAGCCCGAGGACAGGTATCAGTACAAGGCCTTCCTGCCAGAGTGCATCTGCCACGAATGGGTTATCGCCGACCCGGAACTGTCAGAGCTTCTGGGCCGCGCCGATCGTGCGCTTGGAGAACTGAACGCTTTTGCCCAACTGATCCCGGACATCGAGTTCTTCATCCGCATGTATGTGGCCAAGGAAGCCACGCAATCGAGCCGGATCGAGGGTACGCAGACCAACATCGAGGACGCGTTCAAGGATGCCGATGATCTGAATCCTGAAGAGCGCGACGATTGGGCGGAGGTACAGAACTACATCAAGGCAATCAATTTCGCGATTGAAGCGCTTGGGGAGTTGCCCCTGTCCAATCGCCTGTTGCGCCAAGCCCACGAAATCCTGATGTCCGGTGTTCGAGGTGAACATAAGCAGCCGGGGCAGTTCCGCAAAAGCCAGAACTGGATCGGCGTGAGCCTCAAGAACGCAGTCTTCATTCCGCCACACCACGATCATGTGCCGGACCTGATGAGCGATCTGGAGGCATTCCTGCATGCCGATAACATCCATGCGCACCCTTTGGTGCGCATCGCGATCGGGCACTACCAGTTCGAAACGATCCACCCGTTTCTGGACGGCAACGGACGTTTGGGGCGCTTGATGATATCGCTCTATCTGGCGTCCGAGGGACTGTTGGCAAAGCCCGCGCTGTATCTTTCGGACTATTTCGAGCGCAACAAGACGGCATATGTCGATCACTTGATGGCGGTCCGGCAAGGCAATCATCTCCGCGAATGGCTGATCTTCTTCCTGCACGGCGTGGAGGAAACCGCGCGCGCTTCTGCGAATGTGTTCCGCGGCATCCTCGCCATCAAGGAGCGGATCGAGAGCAACGTACTGCCGCGCTTCAGCATTCGACGTCAGGAAAACGCGCAGGCGCTGATGCGCCGCCTTTATGCGCGTCCCGTGGTGAACGTAAACGAGGCGGCCCGGATCATTGAGGCAACGACGAACACGGCCAATGCCCTGATCATGGAAATGGTTACCCATGGTGTCCTGGTCGAAATCACCGGCGGACGCCGGAACCGGTTGTTTGTCTTCGACGAATATATAGCGCTCTTCAGGAGCTGAGAGTTCCCCACCCAAGAGCATTCGTGTTTGATATCGATGCCCGAACTGATCAGTTGGCGGTTGAGGAGCTTCATGTCGAGACTGTGCCAAATTGCCGTGGTTGCCACCTTTCGTTTCCCTCGACGCATCAGCGAAGAGCCGTCAATCTCAATTGGAGTCGTCCGGCTCAGGTGCCGTGCGAAGTCTGCGACGTTGCTCGTCTTCACTCGTCTTTCTTTGCGTCGTTACCGGCGGCCTCGTCGAAGGAAACGCCCATCTGGTCGCCGACCTTTTTCAGAAGCGGCAACTGGACCGCCATTTCCATGATGGCGTCCATTGCCGAGGCCACGGGAGTTCGCGAAGCGCCTTCGCCGCCCTGGCTGCCGAGGCCTGTCACGTGATTGACGTTGATCGAATTGATTTTCTCAGCGGGTTTGACCATTTCGCCAACGATCTTGGGCATTGCTTCGAGCCGCGCCTTTTCGAGTTCCATGGCCACAAGCGCGTCGGTGCGGGCGTTCTCCGCCTCTATCCGTGCGCGATCAGCCTCCGCCTCGGCAAGCTTGACGGCCTTCTCGGCCTCAGCCGCCTCGCGTCGGGCGGCTGCCTTGTCCTTGGCGGTGGCCTTGTCGCTCTCGGCCTCGATTGCCGCCCTTGACGCGGCGGTCGTGGCCTCTGCCTCGGCGGCAACGCGTGCAAGTTCCGCACGGCGTTCTGCATCTGCCAGTGCTCGGACGGTTTCCACAGCCTCAGCGGCTTTCACGGCGTCGGCCCGGGCGGCGTCCGCTTCCATCTGTGCGCGGCTTTCTTCCTGGCTCTTGGCGGCTATCGCAATCTGGCGGTCTTGCTCGGCAATGGTCAGCGCCTGTTCGCGCTCCACCTCCGCGGCCTGAATGCCGCGCTCCATCTCGATCTTGGCCTCGGTTGCCGCCCGCTCGCTGTCGGCCTTGCGCCTGGCGACCTCGGCAATCTGGGCGGCAGCAAGCGTTTCGATTTCCTGCTGCTGGGCAATTTCCGCCCGGCGCTCCTCGAGATCGATCTCCAGGCGCTTGCGTGAAGCCTCCATGGCCGCGCGGCGCACGGACACCTCGCTGTCCGCATCGATTTCCGCTCGCTCCTTCTTCGACTTTGCAATCACTTCCGCCAGTTTGCGCATGCCAACCGCGTTGAAGGCATTGTTTTCGTCGAGTGCCGAGAACGGCGTCTGGTCAAGCCCGGTCAGCGAAACGCTGTCGAGCTGAAGGCCGTAGCGCGAAAGGGTGCCTTTCAGCATTTCACGCACGTCCGCCACAAACTGCGCGCGATTTTCGTGCAAATCATCCATCGTCATGCGCGCCGCCACCGACCGCAGCGCATCGACCAGCATCCCGTCGATCAGGTTGCGCAGCTCGTCGCGTTGGAACGTCCGTTTGCCGAGAGTCTGTGCCGCGCGCGTGATCGCCTCTGCTTCCGGCATGACCGAGACGTAGAATTCCGCCCCCACATCCACGCGCAGCCGGTCCTGCGTGATGAGCGAGGACTCCCCGCGCCGATCAACGTCCAGCCGGAGCGTCTGCATGTTCACCGGGCTGATTTCGTGGAAATAGGGGATTGCCAGCACCCCGCCGTCGATCACTACGCGTCGCCCGCCAATGCCGGTGCGCAAGAGCGAGACCTCTGTCGTGGCACGTTTGTACCACCACGCCGCCAATGCGATGACGACTCCAAGAACGACGACTACGAGAATGATCCAGCCTACCGTGCCCATCTTCTCTTCTCCTCTATAGACCGTGCATGCCGCACAGGATGTTGGACGACATGCCCCCATCTGCAGGAATGTTCGTGCCCCGGATCCAGGCCGATACGTCGGACAGCAAGAACATTATTACCGGCGCGATGTCTTCAGGCCTGCCAGGCCGATCCATGATCTTTCGGTCCTCTGCGGCCCGCGCCCCAAGCGTTTGCAGAAAGTCCCCCAGAATCGGAGTTTCGACCGGACCTGGGCTGACAGAATTCATGCGTATACCGCGATCACGCCAGGTCCAGCGGTTCTGCATCGTCCAGACGATCAGCGCCTCCTTGGAAAAGAAGTAGCTGCGCCCGCCCTCGCTTGACACTCTCCAGCGTCCGATGAAGTCGTCCACGTTTTGAAAGCCCAGCGTGTCGGATGCCTTGATTGCATCGACCGCGTCCGGCCATCTTGTTCCGGCCAAAGAGGCGACATTCACGATGCTGGCGCCATTGTTGAGTTTAGGGATCAGCCTGAACGTCAGGTGCTTCAGCCCGATCAAGTTCACTTTCAGCAACAATCCTGCATCTTTCGTTGGCGGCAGGCCTGCATTGTTCACCAGGCCGTCGATCCCGTCAGGCAGCACGTCCACCAGCGCGTCGATCGTTGCCTCGTCCGACAGGTCGGCGCGGTAAAACTCTTCCACGTGATCGAAGTTCTTGTTGAGGTCCACGCCCAGAACTTCCGCCCCTTGTTTGGACAGGACGCGCGCAGTCTCCCAGCCGATGCCGGACGACGAGCCGGTGACGAGGATGCGCTTGCCTTTGACAAGGTCTCTCATGGCCTAAAACGCCGGCGGGTAGGGCCGGCCACCTTTGTCGATCGTGATCCAGCGGGTTTCCATGAACGTTTCCATCGCCCATTTTCCCCCGTGGCGTCCGACACCGCTGGCCTTGGTGCCGCCAAAGGGCGCGTGGCATTCATCGTTGATGGATGAACAGTTGACATGGGCCATGCCGGTTTCCAGCTGTCGGGCAATGGTCATGGCCCGATCTTCGTTGCGCGAGATGATCCCGGCCGACAGCCCGTATTCAGTGTCGTTGGACATGGCGATCGCCTCCGCGTCCGTGCGGAACGGCACGACGACCGCGAGCGGGCCGAAGGTTTCCTCGTTCCAGACGTCCATTTGCGGCGTTACATCCGTCAGGATCGTCGGCTCCACAAACCGCCCGTTCACTTTGCCGCCCAACGCCACATTCGCGCCCTTCGCCACGGCGTCGTCGATCTGCGCGGCAACGCGGGCGACCTGCCGGTCGTTGATCAGCGGGCCGATCGTGACGGACTTGTCGGCCACATTCCCGGTCCTCAGCTTGGCGCTGCGAGCGACGAATTTCTGGAGGAATTCGGCGTAGACGCCTTCTTGGACGAGCACCTTTTCAACACTCATGCAGATCTGGCCCTGGTGCATGAACGATCCAAAGCTTGCCGACGACGTTGCCCGCTCCATGTCCGCGTCTTCGAGCACGATCAGGCTGTCCTTGCCGCCAAGCTCGATGCAGCACTTCTTGAGATGTGCCCCGCACTTTGCCGCGATCATGCGGCCGACGGCAGTGGAGCCGGTGAACGAAATCCCTTTCACCGCCGGGTTGTCGATCAGTTCGTCACCCACGGCAGGCGTGCTGTCACGTGACGCGGTGATGACGTTGAAGACGCCTGGAGGCACGCCTGCCTCCTCCAGCACCTCGGCAAAGATCAGGCCGCCTGCGTAGGGAGTTTCCTCGGACGGTTTCAGCACGATGGTGTTGCCTGCGCCAAGCGCAAAGGCAATGCCGCGCGACGTCAGGATGCCTGGCACGTTCCACGGGCTGATGACGCCAATCACGCCCATGGGCACCTTCACGGCGGTGGACACCTTTCCGTGGTGAGAGGGCAGGACCTCCCCGATAGCGGCGTAACAGAGCGCACCCGCCGCGCGAAAGGTCTCGGCCACGTGGCCTGCTTCGAACACTCCCTTGCCGTAGTGACCGCCCCCTTCGTGCTGAACTGCCGCCACAAAATCGGGAACGCGTCCTTCCCAAACGTCGGCGATTCTCGAAAGCAGGTGCGCACGGTCCTGAAACGGCCGGTTGGACCATTCGTGAAAGGCAGCCTGAGCGGCCTCAATCGCGGCGCGGGTCTCTGCCACGCCGGCGTCGGGCACGCGTGCCCAGACGCTTCCGTCCGAGGGGTTGAGGTCGTCGAACTGCCCAGCGGTCTGTTGCCACTGGCCGTTGATGTAGAGGCCCTTGATGTCTGGGGCGGCATTTGCCTGGTCGAGCATGTCATTCCCTCTCAAATTCGCCTGATGGGCGGCGGCGATAGACCTCCACCCGCGGGCGTCGGTATACCTCTATCACGGGCGGGCGGGCGGTCTGTTGCGGGTTAGGTGCCTGCTTCCCTGCAAGCGCAGGTCTTGCGGCGTGTGTCGGGCGGCTTCGAGCGGCTTTCGCGGCTTTTTCTATGTCATTCATCACGACCGTCAGCCGATCGCTTGCCAGCCGGTCGGCGGCGACGCTTACGTCAGCAGGAGCTTGGCTGGGTGCACTTGCGGATAGACGCGCGGCATTCGCCACCAAGTCGGTGATCGACAGCCCTGCCTGCTGGTCTGCGCTGCGTTGCGGCTGCGCGCGCGCGGAAATTGCAGGTGCGCTAGGTATATGTGCAAGTGCAGCTTCAGGTGCGGAAGTTGCCGGCGCTGGCGACCTTTCTCCGCCAGCACCGAGGTATGCCTTTTGCACGGCGGGGTCGCCTGCGAGCCGGGCCGCCGTGTCCTCATGGGTGATCCGGGTGTTTTCCAACAGGTATCCTCGATCCGCGATCGCCAGGCTCTGCTTGGCGTTTTGTTCGACAAGCAGCACGCCGATGCCGAGCGACTTCACTTGGGCAAGGTTCTGGAACAGCTCCTTGCACAGCAGAGGCGAAAGGCCGAGCGATGGCTCGTCAAGCATCAGGATTTCTGGTGCCGACATCATCGCGCGCCCGATCGCCAGCATTTGCTGTTCGCCGCCCGACATAGTTCGCGCGACCTGGCCCTGACGTTCCTGCAGCGTCGGGAAGAGTTCGAGCACGCGGTCAAGGTTCTCCCGTTCGCTTTCCCGGGCACGGGCAGGATAGGCTCCCAGCAAGAGGTTTTCCTTCACTGACAGATCGCCGAAGATCCCGCGCCCCTCGGGCACGAGAACCACACCCTTCTCGACGATTTCGTCCGGGCTCAGCCTAGTCAGCGCGTCGGCCCCCAGCCGGACTTCGCCAGAAACCTTGCCCTCGCAGATCCCGGCTATCGCGCGCAGGAGCGTCGACTTGCCGGCACCGTTTGCACCGAGGATCACCACGATCTCGCCCGGTGCAATCGAAAGCGACACTTCGTTCAAGGACGGGTGCTGGCCGTAGGCGGCGGAAAGGCCCTTCACCTCAAGCATCGTCGTCCCCCAGGTAGGCGCGGATGACGTCCTGGTCGCTGAGCACTTCATCCGGGCTGCCTTCGGCAATCTTGGTGCCTGACGACATCACGACGCAGCGATCGCAGAGCGAACGGATCGCGTCCATCACGTGTTCGACCACGACAACGGTACGGCCCTCTTCACGCAAGGCGTGGATCAACTCAATTCCGGTTTCCAATTCGGTCGGGTTCAACCCTGCCAGCCATTCGTCAAGCAGCAGCACCTGTGGTTCCCCGGCGAGCGTACGGGCGAGTTCCACCCGCTTTTGGTCGATGTAAGTGAGTGACGAAATTCGCACATGGCTCATCGCGTCCATGCCCACGCGGTCGAGAAGGTCATGGGCGAAATCCTCCGCCTCGCGGCCCCATCGGCGACGGTGGCCGTAGACGGCACCGGCGATCACGTTTTCCAGAACCGTCAGGCCTGGCAAAAGTCGCACCAACTGGAACGTGCGGCCCACGCCTTCACGCGCGATTTTCTGTGCCGGCAAGTCAGAGATGTTGCGTCCTCGCATCGAAATCCGGCCCTCGGTCGGCTTCAACGCGCCGGAAATCATGTTCAGGACCGTGGTCTTGCCGGAGCCGTTGGGGCCGATGACGCCCACCATCTGATGCTCCGCCACATCGAAGGACATGTTGGACACCGCGACCAGCCCGCCGAAGCGTTTGGTCACGCCTTTCACGGACAGGACTGCACCTGACTGCCTCACGTCCGCCCCCTGATCCGCGCGTGCAACTCTCCGATCCGCCCGACGACGCCGTTGGGCAGGACGTAGACAATCAGCAGGAAGCAGACGCCGAGAAAAAGCGTCGACTGGTTGGGGAACTGGATCGCGACCCACTCCCAGATGATCGTGAAGGGGATCACGCCTACCAGCGGCCCCCAGAGCCTGCCGGACCCGCCCAGGAGCGCCATGATGACGACGAGGAAGCTCAGCTGGGGGGAGAAGACCTGGTTCGGCTCGATGTAGCTCCACCTCGGCGCGATCAGGGCGCCGACGAGGGCAGCGAAGAAGCCGGTGGTGGTGAACAGGATGACCTTGGCCGTCGCGGTGTTGATGCCCACGTGGCGGGCGACGGTTTCGTCGCCGCCGATAATGCGAAGCGCAAATCCGATGCGGGATCGGCTGACCCACCAGCCGAGCAGGTAAACCACTGCAGCGACAGCCAGCAGCATCCAGAAGATGTGGTGGTCGCGCAGGTCCGTCAGCACGTAGAGACCGCGGCTGCCCAGGAAGTTGTTCTGAACCCAGCTGACGACATTGCGGATCATCTCCGCCAGGCCGAGAGTGAAGATCACGAAGTAGACGCCCGACAGGCGCAGGGTGGCGAAGCCGATCAGTGCTGCGAGGATCGCACCGACAATTGGAGAAACTGCGGCCATGAGCCAGAAGGGCTGGGCATAGTCGCTCATCCCCGTGCCGACGATGTATCCACCCACTCCGAAGAATGCGCCCGTGGCGAGCGAGATGTAATGCGTCGGTCCGGAAAACAGTGCCCAGGACGTGGCCAGGGCCACATACATCATTGCCGTCACGCCAATGGACAGCCAGTAGCCGTTTGCCCCCAGCGGAAAGAGCGCTGCAAGCGCCACGAGAATGGCTGCGCACACAAGCTCTGTCCAGCTTGCGGACTTCATGCCGTGCGCCTTCCGAACAGGCCCTGCGGGCGGAAGAGGAGGATCAGGACGAAGATCAGGTATGCGGCCGCGAGCGTAAGCCCCGGGTCGACAAGGCTGGCTACCGCCGTTTCCACGACGCCAAGGATGACGGCAGCCACGATGGCTCCGCGGATGTCTCCTACGCCGCCCATGATCACGATGATCAGCGCCTTCATGGTGAAGACCACGCCGATGGAGGCATCGAGGGTGATGAATGTCGAGATCAATGCCCCGCCCACGGCAGTGATCGCTCCGCCGAGTGCGAAGGCCAGTGCCGAAACGCGCGGGACGTTGATGCCGACCAGTCCAGACGCCTCGGTCGAAACCGAAACGGCTCGCACTGCAACGCCGGGTCGGCTCAGGTTGAGCCAAAGGTAAAGGGCAGCCCCGATCGCCACGGCAATTGCGAAGGCAAGCACTCGGTTCAGCGAAGTTGTCGAGCCTATGATCGAAACAGGCTCGCTGAGATAGTTGTAGGCGAAGAACCCGCCCTCAACCGAGATCATCAGGCCGATGATGATGAACGACATTCCAAAAGTGGCGAGGATGGAATCCACTTCCAGCGCACCTTGCGAACTGGCCCGGCGCACGAGTGGTGTCAGCAGAAATCGATAGACCAGCCAGTTGCCGACGAAGCTCACGGGGATCACGAGGATCACCGTCAGGAGCGGGCTGACCAGTGCGGTGGTATAGAGCCAGAACGCCGCCAACGCGCCCAGCACCAACACCTCGCCATTCGCGAGGTTCATGATCCGGGCCACGCCGTACTGCAAGTTCAGGCCCATTGCGACCAGGGCGTAGGTGCCTGACAGCAAGAGGCCAGAGACCAGGATGTCGAGCATCTTAGGTTTCCGCAAGCAGTCGCCCGACGCATCCGCGCCGGGCGACCGTATCGGGGATCACTCGGCCCAGCCGTCTTTCAGACGCACCGGCACCGCCCCTGCGACGTTTGAGCCCTTGACTCCGCGGAACACTCCGTCCTGCCACTGGCCTACGGACCAGAAGGTGTTGGAGAAGTTGTTCTTGAAGCTGAGCGTGCCCATCACCGTGTCGAAGCTGTTGTCCTTGATGTATTGGGTCACGACGTCCCGGTCGAGCGTGCCGGCCCCGACAATCGCCTGTTCCAGGATTTGCAGCGCTGCGTACGTATTGGCAGACGCCCAGTAGTCCGCGACCTCTCCGGTGATTTCCATGTGGGCATTCCGGTACTCCGCGATGGCCGGGTCATCCACGTTGGTGCCACCGGCGCCAAGCACATTGTTGATCTTGTTGCCGAAGGCACCGCTGAAAGACGGGAAGCTGGTGGCAACCGCCGAATAGTAGACGGCCACATCGAGGTCTTCCACAATTGCCTGTTCAGCCAGGCCAAAGCTGTCCGGCGGGTAGGACCAAGCCACGAACGCCTTCGCGCCAGAGGCCTTAGCACCCTTCATCACCGGGCTCAGGTCGGGCGTGCCAAGTGGGTAGGACTTGTCATAGACAAGCTCAAATCCCGCTTCGCCGAAGAGCTCGCGCGCGCGGTCCGACAGTTCGATCCCGAAGGCATCGGCAACGTTCACCATTGCGACTTCGTTTCCTATGGCGCCCGCTTCACGCTGTTCCACCAGGATGTCCCTTACGCCTTCGACGAAAGCCGTCGTCGTGCCAAGCGTGAAGAAGAGGTTTGGGTACCGTGCCGTAAGCTCTTCCATCTTGTCGGTGATTGCCGAGACGGCAACCATGGGATAGCCATAGCGACCGTAGATCGGCGCGGCGGCAATGTTGAACCCGGTGCCGTAAGGCGCGACAACGAAATCCACCTTGTCCTGCTCCGCAAGGCGTTGAGCCAGCTTGATGTGCTCTCCGGGATTGGTCTTGTCGTCGTACTCGATCAACTCGATGGTCATTTTCGTGCCACCGACGTCGAGCCCGCCGCGGGCATTGACCTGCTCAACCCACAAACGAATGTTTGGCCATTGCGTGACGACCGCGCCGCCTGCGAGCGGACCGGTCTTGGGGGCGATCGCGCCAACTTTGATGACATCCTGGGCAAGCGCGGCGCTTGCAGTCATAAGGCCGGCTGCCACTGCACCTGCAGCAGCCAGTTTTATGAGACTTCTGTGCAACATGTTTTCCTCCCATGCGTTGCCGACGTTCACTGGCGGCTTGGCCGCCACACCGAATCAAAGCCAAATGCAAACACTGCATCCGTTTTGGAACTTATGCTAGCAGAAAGTCCGACGCCGATTTTCCACCGCGTTGAAGACATTTTCGGCACTTTGGCGCAGACATTGCGCGGGTGGTTCTTGATGACTGCCTTGATCGCAAGTCGGGCTGACGCTGCCGCTGGAACTGCAAGGGGACGGTCACGACAGCGCTGCGGACGTGCGTGGCACAATCGCAGCAACTTACGGCTTCACGCAGTCGCATGCAGTCAAAAAACTGGAATGCCACAGGACGAGAACGCCCTATTTCAGGA
The DNA here is from genome assembly GCA_022826205.1 of Silicimonas sp. Lineage (GTDB taxonomy): Bacteria > Pseudomonadota > Alphaproteobacteria > Rhodobacterales > Rhodobacteraceae > JAJEFO01. The sequence goes on from JAJDVJ010000024.1 coordinate 21,490, forward strand.
TGCCAGCCGCGACCATGGCTTCGCGAATCGAGTTCTTGGTCGGTTCGCTGGGAGTCACGAGCGGCAGGCGAACCTCCTCGCTGCATCGACCCAGCAGCGAGAGCCCGTACTTTGCGCCCGCCAGCCCTGGCTCGATGAAGATCGAGATGTGCAGCGGCATGAGTCGGTCGGTGATCTCGAGTGCCGTCTCGTAGTCGCCCGCAAGGGTGGCCGCCTGCATTCTCGCGCAAAGCTCGGGTGCCACGTTCGCTGTCACGCTGATGCATCCCGTTCCGCCATGAGCATTGAATCCTAGTGCAGTTGCATCCTCGCCCGAGATCTGGATGAAACCCTTTCCGCTGGCCATGCGTTGCTTCGGCACGCGAGACAGGTCGCCGGTGGCGTCCTTGACGCCGACTATGCGCGGCAGATTCGACAGCCTCGCCATGGTTTCCACTGACATATCGATGGCCGAGCGACCGGGAATGTTGTAGATCAGGATCGGCAACTCGGCTGAATCATGCATCTCCTTGAAGTGCTGGTAGAGGCCCTCCTGCGACGGCTTGTTGTAATAGGGCGTCACGACAAGTGCCGCATCAGCGCCAACCCTTGCAGCATGCTGCGTGAGACGGATTCCCTCTGCCGTGTTGTTCGAACCCGTCCCGGCAATCACCGGCACCCGGCCGTTCGCGGCTTTCACGACTTCCTCGACCACCGTTTCATGCTCTTCATGCGAAAGCGTCGGGCTCTCGCCCGTCGTGCCGACCGCGACCAGGCCAGTCGAACCGCACTCGATCTGCCATTCAACCAGTGACCTGAGCGCTTCGATGTCCAGCGCCCCATCCTTGAACGGGGTCACGAGTGCCGGGATCGAACCTTGGATCATGACGTGCCTCCACCATGTCGCGACAAGAATGCTTCGTGACCCGTGCAACCTATAGTCCACCCTGGGAATTGCCAAGGCTGTCTTAACGTGCTTTCATGTAGGTGCCGGGGGGCACGAGAGAGCGGATTTTCTTTATGTTCAAGGCCCTGATTGCGGCGATTCTACTGAGCGGATGGACAACGACCGGGCTTGCCCAGACAAGTGCCGAGATTGCAAGCTACAAGCGTGCGGTCGAAGCCATGAATGCAGGTGACTGGGGCACGGCGCGCATGGAAGCGCAGCGCGCAGGGCCCGTCGCCCGTGACATCATCGAATGGCGGCGGTTCCGTGCGAGCGAGGGCGACTTCTCTTCGATCCGAAAGTTTCTTGCCCGTCGCGCGGACTGGCCCGGCCTGAAGCTCCTGCGGCGCAGGTCCGAAACCAACGTTCCGGTTGGAAGCCGCCTGCTGGAGGTCATCGACTTCTTCTCCAGCCAGCCGCCTCAAACGGGTGCGGGTGCGCGCGCTCTGATCGCAGCCTATCGTTCAAGGGGCCTTCACGCCAAGGCCGAAGCAGAGGCGGTGCGCGTCTGGCAGACGATGCTCATGGAACGGGAGGACCATGACGCGCTTCTCCATGAATTCGGAAATGCCCTAAGTGCGCATCACTTAGCCCGGCTAGACATGCTGCTTTGGCGTGGCGCGAGGCAGAACGCCGAGCGAATGTACCCGCTTGTCAGCAAGGAATGGGTGGCCCTCGCAAGGGCGCGGCTGGCTCGACGCGGAACCGGTTCTGGCGTCGAGGTCCTGATCGGAAAGGTGCCTGGAAGTCATCGCGATCATCCAGGCCTGGCTTTCGAGATAATGCAGTGGCGAGCACGAAACGGCGACAACCTCGAGGCGGCGGCTGTCTTTCTCGAGGCGGGCGAAGACGGGCTCGGACGACCTGATCGCTGGGCGGGGTGGAGACGGTCGCTGGCACGCCGCTTCATGCGCGACGGCAAGGCAGAACTGGCATATCGACTTGCGTCTCGGCACGGGCTGCAAGAGGGATCGAGCTACGCCGATCTGGAGTGGCTCTCCGGGTATCTGGCGCTGACCTACATGAACGACGGACAAGCCGCGCTGCATCATTTCAAGCGTTTCCGGGATGCAGTGGAAAGGCCCATCTCCCTCGGCAGGGCGGGCTATTGGGAGGGGCGGGCGCACGAATTGCTGGGAGACCTGGCAAGTGCGAGGCGCGCATATGCCCTCGGCGCTCGGCATCAGACGAGCTTCTACGGCCTGCTTGCGGCTGAAAGGGCAGGCATTCCCCTCGACTCGGCACTGAGAGGCGAGGAGACGTTTCCCGAGTGGACGAGTACCACGTTGCCGCAGAGTTCGGTTTTCGCGGCCGTACGGTTCTTCATTGCGTCGGGCGAGCGTGACCAGGCCGAACAGTTCGTCAGCCACATGGCCGAGACCCTGCCACGGGACGAACTCGGGAGCCTCGGGGAATACGTGCTTTCGGTGAACGAGCCGCATCTCTCGGTGGCCATTGCCAAGCAGGCCGCAAGACGGGGAATCGTGCTGCCACGGTACTACTTCCCGGTCGCGCGGATGGGCGTCTCGAATTTCCCGATACCGAGGGAACTCGTGCTGGCAATCACAAGACAGGAAAGCGAATTCGACCCCGCCGTCCGGAGCCGCGTGGGCGCGTTGGGCATAATGCAACTGATGCCCGATACCGCCAGGGAGGTCGCCGCATACCTGGATATGCCCTACAGCAGCAGCCGGATGCTCTCGGATACGTACTATAACACGCGGCTGGGAACGGCTTATCTGGACGAGCTGCTGGAAAGGTACGACGGCAATGTCGTGCTGGTTGCGGCGGCATACAACGCCGGGCCGGGCCGCGCGGACCGTTGGACTGTTTCCCTTGGCGACCCCAAGCGAAGCGACATGGTCGACTGGATCGAGCACATTCCCTATAACGAAACCCGAAACTACGTGATGCGTGTAGCCGAAGGCATGCTGATCTATCGAGCAAGGCTTGGCGGAGAGCTCGGCCCCGTGACCTTGAGCCGGGAGATCGCGACCTGGCACGGGCATGAACGGGCTGTTCGGAGCGGATGGTCTGGATGGACGTCGGTTCGGCCACGACTCCGGCCAGCACCTCTGACCGATTGAGACACTTGGCCGCACTCATGCGCCGCATCGGGTGCCGGGTCCAGATGCCGCTCAGCCCGGTGAGGCCGATTCCGGATCGCGGCTGTAAGCCGGGCCCGATGCCCGTCTGCCGGTATTCAGCGCAGTGACCGCCCTTTCATGATCGCGTCTGGCCCGAACTTCTCGCGTATCCTGTCGGACGCGCGTTCGGCCGCGGCCCGGTTGCGTGATCCCGGATCCAGGAGATCGCCTCCCGCGTCCGCTTTCGCCGCGGTCTCGAGATGGGAAAGGCCGACGCCGAGCAGCCGATACGGGCCTTCGTCGCCAACCTGGTCGAAGAGCGTTCGTGCAGTGCGATAGATCCGGTCCGCAATTTGCGTTGGTTCCGGAAGGCCGGACTGGCGGGTCAGCAGACGGTGATTGGCGCGTTTCAGCTTCAGCGTGACCGTGCGCCCCGCGAGATCCTTGGCCTTTGCCCGATCCGACACCTTTTCGGCAAGACGCCATATGTGACCGTCAAGAATTCCGGGGTCCTTGGTGTCTTCCCCGAAAGTGGTTTCGTTCGAAATCGACTTGACCGGCGTCCTCGACGAAACAGGCCTGTGGTCTTCCCCGCGCGCAAGGTGGTAGAGACGCTCGCCAAAGCTCCCGAAGCGCGCTATCAGGTCCCGTAGGTCCCAGCGACGCAGATCGGAAAACGTCCGTATTCCAGCCTCTTCCAGGGATGCCTGCGCTTGCTGACCTACCCCCCAGATGAGACTTACCTGCTGCTCGCTCAGGAAGCTGGCCGTTTCTGCGCGACCGATCACGGAGAATCCCCGAGGCTTGTCCCGGTCGGATGCCACCTTGGCCAGGAACTTGTTGTGGCTGAGGCCGATCGAGCCGGAAAGGCCAAGCTCATCCTCCATGTGCTTCACAAGGCTGGCGAGCAGGACTGCCGGGGGTTCACCGTGCAAGCGCTCCGTTCCGGTCAGGTCCATGAACGCTTCATCCAGCGAAAGGGGCTCGACCGCCGGTGTCAGGTCTTCCATCATCGCGCGAATCTTGCGGCTGACGTCGACATAGACTGCCATTCGCCCTTTCAGCACCACGGCGTCCGGACAAAGTTTCAGCGCCTGGAACATCGGCATGGCTGATCGAACACCCCGAATGCGCGCGATGTAGCAGGCCGTCGACACCACGCCCCGCTTGCCACCGCCGATGATGACGGGGAGGTCGTTCAGTTCCGGGTTCTCCCGTTTCTCCACGCTGGCGTAGAACGCGTCGCAATCCATGTGCGCGATTGACAAGTCGAAGAGCTCAGGATGCTCGATGATCCGTGGCCGGCCGCAATCCGGGCAGCGGGGGCCGGATTCGAACCTTGTCAGGCAATCGCGGCAGAGCGCAGGCATGTTCGGAAGATATCGAATTGCCGTGACCTGCGACAGCACCATTCCGGCACGGATTGCCGATCCATGCCGAAAGTTCTTTTGTCACCGCATGATCCGTAGTAGCGGCATGCCTGCATCCGGACTTCTCGCGAAGCGTGCGGAATCCGGAAGGACCTGATTCGCCCATGGGATGTGCAAGGCTTCATTCGCCCGCTCTCCCATGTCGTTGGACGCGGGGACACAAACTGCATAGCTTCGTGGAGACGTGGCGAAACCAGAGGAACGAAAATGGACATCCTTGAATCTATCTCCTTGTCCGGCGGCGGCGCTACGGTGCTATTGCTGGCGGTATTCATACTGCTTTGCGTCTATCTGGGCATTCGAATCGTGCCCCAGTCGGAAAAGCATGTGGTTGAGCGCTTTGGGCGCCTGCGCACGGTTCTCGGTCCGGGCATCAACCTCATCGTGCCCTTTCTTGACAAGATTAGGCACAGGATCTCGATCCTTGAGCGACAGCTTCCCAACGCCAGCCAGGATGCGATCACGGCAGACAACGTGCTGGTGCAGGTCGAGACCAGCGTATTCTACCGGATCATCGCGCCCGAAAGGACGGTGTATCGCATACGTGACGTGGATGGCGCGATTGCGACGACCGTTGCGGGCATCGTTCGTGCCGAAATCGGCAGGATGGAGCTGGACGAGGTGCAGGCCAACCGCGCGGCCTTGATCGCCACCATCAAGGATAGCGTGGAAGATGCCGTGGAGGCCTGGGGGATCGAAGTGACCCGCGCCGAAATCCTGGATGTGGATCTTGACCAGGCCACCCGCGACGCCATGCTGCAGCAGTTGAACGCCGAACGGGAGCGACGCGCCCAGGTGACGCTGGCCGAAGGCGAGAAGCGCGCTGTGGAACTGGCGGCCGACGCCGAACTCTATGCGGCGGAACAAGCAGCCAAGGCGCGTCGCGTCCAGGCGGACGCGGAAGCCTACGCGACCGGCGTTGTTGCAAAGGCGATCCAGGACAACGGGCTTGAGGCCGCCCGCTACCAGGTCGCGCTAAAGCAGGTCGAGGCGCTGAACGCTCTCGGTGGACGCGAAGGATCAAACACGATCGTCTTGCCCGCCAACGCGATCGAGGCCTTCGGCGATGCCTTCAAGATGCTGAAAGGGACGTCGTAATGGCGTACTGGTCGCTTTGGTGGGTCTGGATGATCGGTGCGCTGATCTTGGCCATCCTTGAAGTCGTGGTGCCCGCCCAGGTGTTTCTCGGCTTTGCAATCGGTGCGGCGGTGGTCGGGCTCGCCCTGCTGGCCGGAATCCCCGGTCTGGCCGGCTCTCTGTCGGCCCTTGCCTTGGCCTTCGCCGTAGCGTCGCTTCTGGCATGGATGCTCGTGCGCCGCCTGATGGGAACCCGGAAAGGGCAGGTGAAGCACTTCGACCATGATATCAACGAGGACTGAAGGTACTGAGGGGCGCATCCCGTCAAAGCCGGTCGTTCTGCCCGCCGCCGGAATTCTGCCGGACGTGCCGGATTTCTCCGTGGAAGGAATGCTCCGTGCGAGCGGAGCCCGAGAAGTCGCCGGAGTGGACGAGGCGGGACGGGGTCCCTTGGCGGGACCCGTGACTGCCGCAGCCGTCGTGCTTGACGCCAACGCCCTTCCTTCGGGGATCAACGATTCGAAGAAGCTCGGGCCGAAGGAGCGCGCCCGTCTTCTCGAGGAAATCATGGCCAGCGCGAAAGTTTCTGTTGCGCACGCCTCTGTCGAGGAAATCGACAGGATGAACATTCTTCATGCGTCGCTTCTTGCCATGGAGCGTGCCGTGGCAGGCCTGCGTGGCACGCCGTGCCACGCGCTGGTTGACGGCAACGTGGTGCCCAGCTCCCTTGGCTGCGATGCGACGGCGCTGGTGAAGGGCGATGCCCGGAGCCTGTCAATCGCGGCGGCATCAATCATCGCCAAGGTGACCCGCGATCGGATCATGGAAGAGCTGGCGCGGGAGTTTCCTGGTTACGGCTGGGAGAGAAACGCTGGATACCCCACAAAGGCGCATCGGGAGGCGCTCGCAGATCTCGGGATCACGCCACATCACAGGCGTTCGTTCAAGACCGTCCGGGAATTGCTGTGACGGCAGTTTGCTTGGGACCCTTGGCCCTGGTGCCTGCGTCAAATGTGGGGCAAGGGCCCGGAATTCCCGCGAATCCCGGTCGGCGGTCCGTGACGTTCCTGCCGTCAGCCGATCTGCCCCCGCGCACCGCCGGTCTGTGCACGGTCGAGGAGGAAATGGTCGAGGATGACGCTGGCCGCCATGGCTTCGGCCACGGGCGCCGCGCGGATGCCGACGCAGGGGTCGTGTCGACCTTTGGTCACGATCTCGGTGGCTTCGCCCGTCTTGTTTATGGTCTTTCGAGGCGTGAGAATCGACGACGTCGGCTTGACCGCGAACCTGACCACGATGTCCTGGCCGGTCGAGATTCCGCCGAGAATGCCGCCGGCATGGTTCGAATCGAATTCAGGACCGTCCGTTCCCATTGATATCTCGTCCGCGTTTTCCGCGCCGGCAAGTCGTGCGGCAGCCATGCCTTCGCCGATTTCCACGCCCTTGACGGCGTTTATGCTCATCATCGCTGCCGCAAGGTCCGTGTCGAGCTTGCCATAGACTGGCGCCCCCAGCCCCGGCGGACATCCCCTAACCGTCACTTCGATGATCGCGCCGATCGAGGAACCGGACTTGCGAAGGCCATCGAGATAGGGTCCCCAGTCCTCGGCAGATTTCGCGTCGGGTGTCCAGAACGGGTTGCGATCGATTTCGTCCCAGTCGAAGCGGTCGCGATCAATTTCCCTGTCGCCCATCGCGACCATGTAGCCCTTGATCAGAAGACCGGGAACAAGCTGTTCGAGCGCAGCGCGTGCCACGCCGCCTGCAGCGACGCGCGCGGCCGTCTCACGGGCGGACGAGCGACCGCCTCCCCTGTAATCTCGAATGCCGTATTTCTGCCAATAGGTGATGTCGGCATGACCAGGACGGAACTTTTCGGCGATGTCGCTGTAGTCCTTTGACCGCTGGTCTGTATTCCGGATCAGAAGCTGGATTGGAGTGCCGGTTGTCTTGCCCTCGAACGTGCCGGACAGGATCTCGACTTCGTCTGTTTCGCGTCGCTGCGAGGTGTAGCGGCTCTGGCCGGGTCTGCGCCTGTCGAGCCAGACCTGGATTCCCGCAGGCTCAAGCGGGATGCCGGGCGGACAGCCGTCAACCGTCGCGCCAAGAGCAGGCCCGTGGCTTTCGCCCCAGGTCGTGACCCGGAAAAGATGTCCGTAGGTGTTGACGCTCATGGTGCAACTCCGTGCTGCAGACCTATTACCCGCTCTCCTGGTTCATGGGAAGGATTCGCAGAAGTAATGGTCGTACACCGAATTGTCGTTGCAAGCCTCGCCGCAGCAAAGAACTGGCTTGCATGTCCTCTGGCGGGTCCAGCCGTTCCACCGTCTCTTCGGAGTTGGAGTTCGTCGGCGCGGGCCCCGGCCAGCGCCGCCCGGACAAGTGCACGCCCTTGCTGTTGCCTGGGAGACGGTCTTTCTGGCCAGCGATCAGGATCTCCGGACCGGCGGCGCCGTCGTGCCGGTTGATGGCTGCGTCTCGATGCAGGGACAGTCCTGCTGCTGATGTTGGGAATTCCCAAACACAAGATGTAGAGGAGACAGTCCCATTTCCTTGTGCGACCTCCAATCAGACAGCAGTGCCAGATTCAAGGAGGATTGTTCCCCCCTCTTGCGGAGGAGGTCGGTCCCCTGAGGGAAAGGCACAGGCACTTCGTCGCCGTCCTTGATCTCGTGCCGTTGAAGCGTTTCGTGAATTGCGGCCCCAGCGACGTCGGGCACCGGCTCGGCGACTGCGACGCCAGCTGCTGCGCGATGCACGGCCACACCAACCCGGTAGGTCATCTCGTCGTCTGCACGGGTTCGCGAGAATCGTTCGTGCCTCCGCAGCGAGGTCGAGGATGTTGCATCGACGTTTGAATCACGGCTGTGCAAAGGCCCAAGGAATGGCCAGTATGAGGGTTGCCGCGCACACGAGAGGCCGCTATGAACACGGTACCTCGGGGTGCCTTCCAAGGCTGAGATGCAATTCCGCGAACCCGTTGAACCTGAACCGGATAACGCCGGCGGAGGGAAGGTCGAGCATCCTCATCCTTTCCCCCGACCTGAAACAAGGATTGAGAGATGCGAATTCCATACCTTGGTGCAGGGCTTGTCCTGGCAGCTGGCGCTGCCACGGCCGGGGACCTGCCAGAACTCACCGTCATCACCTATGACAGCTTCGTGTCCGACTGGGGCCCAGGCCCTGCCGTCGAAGCCGCCTTCGAGGAGACGTGCGAGTGTGATCTCAACTTTGTCGCCGCAGGCGATGGCGCAGCGCTTCTGGCGCGCGTCAAGCTGGAAGGCGAACGGAGCGAGGTCGACATCGTGCTCGGCATTGATACCAACCTGACGGCCGAAGCTGCGGCAACCGGGCTCTTTGCGCCTCATGGCGGTACCGTCGCTGGCCTGGATGTGCCAGTCGCTTGGGAGGACGAGATCTTCCTGCCGTATGACTGGGGCTACTTCGCGTTCGTGCATGACACGAGTCTCGAAAACGTCCCGCAAAGCTTCGAGGAACTTGCCGACAGCGACGTGACCATCATCATACAGGATCCGCGCTCGTCCACGCCTGGACTCGGACTCCTCCTATGGGTCAAGACTGCCTACGGAGATCGTGCGCCGGAAATCTGGAGCGCGCTTGCCGACAATGTCGTGACCGTCACGCCGGGTTGGTCCGAGGCCTATGGCATGTTTCTGGAAGGGGAGGCCGACATGGTTCTGTCCTACACGACCTCGCCCGCCTATCACCTGATTGCAGAAGGGGATGCAAGCAAGGTCGCTGCCCCGTTCTCGGAGGGCCACTACATGCAGGTCGAGGTGGCTGGCAAGCTGGCCTCGACCGATCAACCGGAACTGGCGGACCGGTTCCTGGCGTTCATGCTTACTGACGCGTTCCAGGCTATCATTCCGACGACAAACTGGATGTACCCCGCCGCCATTCCGGACGACGGCCTGCCAGACGGTTTCGAGACGTTGATCCAGCCTGCGAAGCCATTGCTCCTGTCGTCGGCGGAGGCGCGCACCGCCCGTGGCTCTGCGCTGGATGAATGGCTGAACGCGCTCAGCCGCTAGGTGCGGCAGGCGCTATCGGGATCGCCGCTGCTGCGGCGATCCCATTGCTGATCCTGCTTGCGACCGTTGCAATAGTCCGTGTCGCGGAGCCGGGCAGCGGCCTGACCCAGGCGGACTGGGCTGCAATCCGGTTCACGCTGTGGCAGGCATTCCTGTCGGCGACATTCAGCGTGGCGCTCGCGGTGCCGGTTGCCCGGGCGCTGGCGCGAAGGCGGTTTCCGGGTCGCGGAGCTCTCGTCACGCTCCTCGGTGCGCCATTCCTGCTGCCGGTGATCGTTGCCATCTTCGGGCTGCTGGCCGTCTTTGGTCGGGGAGGGCTTGTCAATGCCGGGCTTGGAATGCTGGGGCTGCCGCAGATTTCGATCTACGGGCTCCATGGCGTCGTCCTGGCGCACGTCTTCTTCAACCTTCCGCTGGCAACGCGGCTCATCCTGCAGGGCTGGCACGAAATCCCGTCCGAACGCTTTCGTCTCGCGGCGAGCCTCGGCATGGATGCGAGCGCCGTAAACCGGCATCTCGAATTGCCGATGCTGCGGCGAGTGATGCCGGGTGCTGCGCTGGTGATCTTCGTGATCTGCACCATGAGCTTTGCAGTGGCCCTTACGCTTGGCGGCGGACCACGCGCGACCACGGTGGAACTGGCGATCTATCAGGCGCTTCGCTTCGAGTTCGACCTTGATCGTGCCGCGTTCCTGTCGCTCATCCAGCTGGCAATCACGGTGTTCCTGGCGCTGCTGGCATATCGGGTCCTGCGACATTCGGGATTTGCGCCTGGGCTTGATCGCCCCCTGATGCGCTGGGACGCACGCACTCCCGCCCTCAGGCTGCTAGACGGAATCCTGATTCTGTTCGCGACCTTGTTTCTCCTTGTGCCGATCGCGTCTGCCGTGGTTCGTGGCCTTCCGGAAGTTCTTGGTTTGCCGCAGGTCGTCTGGGTTTCGGCTCTTCGTTCGCTTTGCGTGGCTGGTGCGTCGACCGTGATCGTGGTGGCGCTTTCTGTCGTGATGGCTCTGGCAGCGACGCGGCTGAAAGGCCAAGGCGGCTGGATCGAAACGGCGGGCCTGACGGCATTGGCGGCGTCGCCCCTCGTTCTTGGCACCGGGCTCTTCGTGCTCATTCATCCCGTTGCCAATCCCGAAGCGCTTGCATTGCCCGTTACGGCGCTTGTGAACGCATTCGTGACACTGCCATTTGCGCTTCGCTCGCTCGTGCCCGCCTGCCGGACAATTGAGTCGGATTACGGTCGTTTGGCGGACACGCTCGGCTTGCAGGGATGGGTGCGCCTCAGGCTCGTTGTCCTGCCTCGCCTCTGGCGACCGCTCGGATTCTCGGCCGGACTGGCGGCTGCGTTGTCAATGGGGGACCTTGGCGTGATTGCGCTCTTTGCCGATCCCGACACGGCGACGCTGCCGTTGCAGGTCTATCGCCTTATGGGCGCTTATCGAATGGAAGAGGCTGGAGGGGCCGCCGTCTTGCTCCTTGCGCTGAGTTTCGGGGTGTTCTGGATGTTGGACAGGGGAGCGCGGCGTGCTGACGCTTGACCGGATTGCCTTCAGGCGCGAAGACTTCGTGCTGCACGCGGACGTGTCGGTCGAGGGGCCGGGAATCGTCGCGGTCATAGGACCTTCGGGGGGCGGCAAGTCCACGCTGATGTCGCTGATTGCCGGGTTCGAGCTTCCGGACGAGGGTCGCGTGTGCTGGAACGGAACCGACTTGACGGCGCTTGCACCTGGCGAGAGGCCGGTGGCGGTCCTCTTCCAGGACAACAATCTCTTTCCGCACCTTGATGCGGCCACCAATGTTGCACTTGGCGCATCGCCTCGCGCCCGGCCGTTGCCAGCCGCGCGGGAACGTGCCGCAGAAGCGCTTGCGGCGGTTGGCCTCGACGGAATGGGCGCACGGATGCCGGGAGAGCTTTCGGGCGGGCAGCAGAGCCGGGTGGCGCTGGCCCGCGCCTTTCTGACAGACCGTCCCGTCGTGCTGATGGACGAGGCGTTTTCCGCCCTTGGTCCGGCGTTGCGGCTGGAGATGCTGACTCTGGTCAAGTCGCTGCTAGCGGACAAGACCGTGCTGATGGTGACTCACGATCCCGAAGACGCCAGGCGCGTGGCCGGGCAGACGATTTTCATGGATGGCGGGCAGCTTCGACCTGCGGAGGACACCGGCGACCTGTTCGCGAATCCACATGGCGCACTGGCGCGATACCTTTCGTGAGGGACAAGCGTCTACAGGTGCCTGCCAGATGCGTTTGCAATGCCCTCGGCAAAGGCTCGTCAGGAAAATTCCTCGATAGAATAGCCTTGGAGAAAGAGACAGGCGGTCAGGTCCGAGTGATCGATCCGCAGGGGCGCAGCGCTTGCGACGATCGGCTTGGCATGCATGGCGACCCCCATGCCGGCGCGGGTGATCATGCCAAGATCGTTTGCCCCGTCGCCGATCGCGATCGCACGGGATGCATCGGGCGAAAGCCTGGTCAGCACCTCCACCTTGGCGTCCTGGCCGAGAATGGGGCGTTTCACGTCCCCGGTGAGGCGATCGTTCTCGACGAGAAGCACGTTCGCATGGACATCATCGAATCCGAGCAGTTCGCTGACGCGAGCGGCGAACTGGACAAATCCGCCGGAAACCAGGGCCGTGCGGGCGCCGTGTGCCTTCATTGTCTGCACCAGCGTCTTGCCGCCCGAGGCGAGGGTGATGCGGGTCTCGAGGACATGCTCGATTGCACGGATCGACAGGCCCTTCATCAAGCCGACCCGTTCGGCAACCGCATCGGTGAACTCAAGCTCGCCGTTCATGGCTCGGGCGGTGATGCTTGCAACCTCCTCGCCCACACCGGCTTCGGCGGCGAGTTCGTCGATGCACTCCTGCCCGATCATGGTCATGTCCATGTCGGCGATCAAAAGGGACTTCCGGCGATCGCCGTCATTGATGAAGTTCAGGTCAACCGCTTGACTGGCAATTCCTCCTCGAACCTCGTCGAGATTGCCGGGTCGTGCTGCAACAGGAAACTCGGCGGCCTCGTCCGGAGCAAGCCACACAGCGTCTCCGGTCGCGGCGAACGCGCCTTGAAGCGACGAGACCAGGGCCGGATCCAGAAGTCCGCGAGGCGCGATCAGCGAGATGACGGGCATGGGTTGGTCAGCCGTGTAGCGTCGTTTCCGATGCAGCGGCTCTAGCGGCAATTTGTGCCTTGCGAAAGGGTCCGTGCACCCTTATGCGCGGGCTCGGGACACTCCTCCCCAACGAGGGGCGCATATCTGGAAGGATATTGAATATGGAATTGGACAAGCCGGCTGCGCGGCCGGGCAATCCGCGTTTTTCGTCGGGACCCTGCGCCAAGCCACCCACGTTTTCCCTTGAACAGCTGAGCAACGCCGCCTTGGGCAGGTCGCACAGGGCTGCAATCGGCAAGGCCAAGCTGAAAGACGCGATCGAGCGAACCAAGGACATCCTCGGAATTCCCGCCGATCACCTCTTGGGCATTGTGCCGGCTTCAGACACTGGCGCAGTGGAAATGGCGATGTGGAACCTGTTGGGTGCCCGTCCCGTCGAGGTCCTTGCCTGGGAGAGCTTTGGCGCGGGATGGGCGACAGACGTGGTGAGCCAGTTGAAGCTGGATGCAAAGGTGAAAACAGCGGAATACGGCAAGATCGTCGATCTGGAAGACGTCAACTGGGACGCTGACGTGGTCTTTGCGTGGAATGGCACAACGTCAGGTGTACGGGTTCCAGACGGCTTCGAGATCCCTGCCACGCGTGCAGGCCTGACAGTTTGCGATGCGACGAGTGCCGCATTTGCGCAGGATCTGCCATGGGACCGGCTGGATGCAGCGACCTTCTCCTGGCAGAAGGTGCTGGGAGGAGAGGCCGCGCACGGAATGCTTGCGCTTGGACCGCGAGCCGTGGAGCGCCTCGAAACATGGACGCCGCCGTGGCCTCTCCCGAAGATCTTCCGCCTGACCAAGGGCGGCAAGCTGATCGGTGGCGTCTTTGAGGGCGCAACGATCAACACGCCGTCGATGCTGGCTGTCGAGGACTATCTCAAGGCACTCGACTGGGCGGTCAGCGTGGGCGGCCTGAAGGGCCTGATCCAGAGAGCCGATGCCAATGCAGGCGTGATTCACGAATTTTGCGCCACGCGAGACTGGATCGAAAATTTGGCAACGGATCCCGACACGTGGTCGAACACGAGCGTGTGTCTCAGGTTCGATGACGACCGGATCCGGGATGGCTCGGACTTTGCCAAGGCGGTCGCAAGACGGCTTGAAGCGCAAAACGTTGCTTATGACATCGGATCCTATCGTGATGCCCCTCCAGGCCTCAGGATCTGGTGCGGCGGAACCATCGAGCAAAGCGACTTGACGGCGCTGTGCCCGTGGCTGGACTGGGCCTTCGAAGCCGAAATCCAGGCGTCGGGCATGCCCGCCGGGCGGGCCTGAGACCGGGAATTTGCGCTGGTTGCGGGCCATGGCAACTCGCCTGGCTGGCAAACGCATCGCATGTGGAGACGAGAGAGGAACAGGCAGCAATGACACCAAGGGTACTGGTAAGCGACAATCTTTCCGAGGCGGCGGTCCGGGTATTCGGGAACAGGGGCTTGGACGTCACGTTCGAACCGGAGTTGGGAAAGGACAAGGATCGACTGCTTGAAGCCATAGGCGAGTACGACGGGCTGGCCATCCGGTCAGCGACCAAGGTGACCGCGAAACTCCTCGACGCGGCATCCAGGCTCAAGGTTGTGGGTCGCGCAGGAATTGGCGTTGACAATGTGGAGGTCCCCGCAGCGTCAAAGAAGGGCGTGATCGTGATGAACACGCCGTTCGGCAACTCAATCACGACCGCCGAGCATGCAATTGCCCTGATGTTCGCGGTCGCCCGTCAGATCCCGGCGGCGAGCGTTTCAACCCACGCCGGAAAGTGGGAGAAGTCGCGCTTCCTCGGGGTGGAACTGACAGCCAAGACGCTTGGCGTGATCGGTGCCGGCAACATTGGCTCGATCGTCATCGCGCGCGCGTGCGGGCTGCGGATGAAGGTGATTGCACATGATCCGTTCCTAACCGAGGAGCGTGCCGAGAAGCTTGGAGTCGAGAAGGTCGATCTGGACGAGTTGCTGACCCGGTCCGACTTCATCACGCTTCACGTGCCGCTGACCGACAAGACGCGAAACATTCTTTCCGCTGACGCAATCAAGCGGATGAAACCCGGGGCACGCGTGATCAACTGCGCGCGCGGCGGCCTGGTTGACGAGGCGGCACTGGCCGAGGCGCTCCAATCGGGACATGTGGCAGGCGCGGCGTTTGACGTGTTTGCCGAGGAGCCCGCGACCAAATCTCCGCTATTCAACCTGCCGAATGTCGTCGTGACGCCTCATCTTGGCGCCTCCACGACGGAGGCGCAGGAGAACGTGGCCATCCAGGTTGCCGAGCAGATGTCGGATTTCCTGCTGACGGGTGCCGTAACAAACGCGATCAACATGCCCTCGATCACCGGTGAGGAAGCGAAGATCATGGGGCCCTGGGTGAAACTCGCAGATCATCTCGGCACTTTTGCAGGGCAGCTTACCGACGAACCGATCCGGGCCATCAACCTGCTGTTTGACGGGGAAGTGGCCAGCATGAACACGGATGCCCTGAACGCAGCGGCGATGGCGGGAATCCTGAAGGCGTCCAACGAGGATGTGAACATGGTTTCGGCGCCGGTCATTGCGAAGGACCGGGGCATCAAGTGCTCGACCACGACTCAGGCCAAGTCAGGTGTCTTTGACGCCTACATCAAGCTTACGATCGTCACCGATCGGCGGGAGCGGTCCATCGCGGGCACGGTGTTCAGCGACGGCAAGCCCAGGTTCATCCAGATCAAGGGCATCAACATTGACGCGGAAATCGGTGCACACATGGTATACACGACCAACGAGGACGTCCCGGGAATCATCGGCACCCTCGGCACCACGCTTGGCTCGAACGGCGTCAACATCGCGAACTTCACGCTGGGCCGATCCGAGAAGAACGGGGATGCGATCGCTCTTCTCTACGTCGACGAGCCTGTTCCCCATGCGGCGCTGGACCAGTTGCGTAATACCGGACTCTTTGGCCAGGTTCGCCCCCTGCAATTCGATGTGGCGTGATGCAAGGGATGCCGATCCGTCATCTTGCGTCCGAGGCACTGGGCACGGGGCTTCTGGTCGCAACCGTCGTTGGTTCTGGCATAATGGCCGAGCGATTGACGGACGACGTTGCGCTTCAGCTCCTTTGCAACGCCCTTCCGACCGGGGCCATTCTGGTCGTTCTGATCACGACTCTTGGCCCTGTTTCCGGTGCGCATTTCAATCCGGCCGTCACGCTCGCATTCCTGATCAGGCGCGAGATTTCCGGTCTTCGTGCCTTGGCATTTGCGATCACCCAGGTCGCTGGCGGCGTGTCGGGCACATTCCTTGCGCACCTGATGTTCGCGCAGCCGGTCATCCAGGCCTCAACGACAGTGCGAACGGGCGGCGAGATGTGGCTCGCGGAAGCGGTGGCGGCATTCGGGCTTGTGCTGGTCATCCTGGCGAGCATTCGACAGCGACCTGAAGCCGTGCCCTGGCTCGTCGGCCTTTTCATCGGAGCCGCCTACTGGTTCACTTCGTCGACTTCGTTCGCCAATCCCGCCGTCGCGATTGCACGGGGATTCACGGACAGCTTTTCGGGCATTCGCCCCTTGGACGTTCCGGGCTTCGTTGCTGCGGAACTGGTTGGGGCCGTTGTGGCCTGCCTGTTTGCACATTGGCTCTTCGCGAGAGACAATGCATCCGCAGGAAGCTGAGCGCGCGCAATGATCTACGCGATCGGAGACATCCACGGACATCTCGACCGATTGAAGGCGGCACATGCCTTGATTGCCGAGGATCGTGCACAGGTTGGAGACACTTCCGGGAGAATCGTGCATGTCGGCGACCTTGTGGACCGCGGGCCGAATGCGAAGGGCGTGATCCAGTTCTTGATCGACGGCATCACGCGCGGCGAGGACTGGATAGTGCTCTGCGGCAATCACGACCGGTGTTTCGCCGAGTTCCTGTTGTGCGACTCCGATTCCTCTGACGGGATTCAGAACGCCTGGTTCTGGCTGAGCACCGGCATGGGAGGGTTGGCGACGCTTGCATCCTATGGGCTGGGGAGTGACCTTCCGAAGGACACCGCGTCTCTATTCGCGCAGGCGCGATCCCTTGTGCCTGACTCACATCGCGAGTTTCTTGCGGCTCTTCCATTCTGGCATCGCGAAGACGGGATGATCTTCGTTCATGCGGGCATTCGTCCCGGCATTCCGATGGACGAGCAGGACGAGGACGATCTTGTCTGGATTCGGGAAGAGTTCCACTGGTATCGCGATGACCACGAGGCGCTGATCGTGCACGGACACACGCCGGTGTATGTGCCCACGCACTATGGCAACCGCGTCAACATCGATGCAGGAGCCGCCATGGGCCGCCCCATTGTCCCAGTCGTGTTTGACGGAGGTGACTGCCATTTGCTGAGCGCGCGTGGCCGCGAACGGATGACGGTGCGATAGGCGAGAGAATCCAGCACAGCATTCGGACCGGCGCTTGACGGCTGACGGGTAAGGTCTAGCCTTGGCAGGACATGTGGAGGAGGAGCGCAATGGCCCAACGGTTGCATCTCGTCTTTGGTGGTGAACTTGTCGATCCGGCAAAGAGCGTGTTCCGAAACGTCGACGACATCCATGTCGTGGGGATATTCCCGGACTATCAAACGGCCTACAACGCATGGAAAGCCGAGGCGCAGCGCACCGTGGACAATGCGCACATGCGGTATTTCATTGCACACTTGCACCGGCTTCGAGACGAAGACACAGAGGCGTCTTCCACAGAGGAGTTGAGCAACTGACGGGCGTTATGCACGTGACTGAATGCCCGTCCGCATTGACTTCACTGGTCGCCGGGGTTGCAAACGCAGTTGCACTGCGTCGTCTGGATGCTTCGGTCCCGGACGCACTGTCATGCATCGTCACTTGATTTCGGGCTTTGTGGCACGTCCAAGGCGACACGATGCCGAAGTCCGGCAGATCGGCAAGTTGCAAGCCCTTCCTGCTGATCAAGCGTCAGTCCCACAGGTCAACAGCGGTGCCATGTATTCAATCACGTATGTAGTCCCCAAGCTGATCCTGTCTTGCAGCCGGGCTGTGTCGCGTCCGCGCAGCGCCACGCGGCATCTACTCGGACTGTCGGACGACGACGTCCGGTCACCTATGGGGCATGGCCATATCAAGGCGTGCACACCAACCGCCCGAAGGTTTGCAGCGGATGGCGCGAACCTGATGGCAGGGCAAATGAACGGGTTTTTCCGGTCGGCCCGTCCGGCATTGGAGAAGGCGTGATGCGTCCGCCGTCGTTCTGGGCCAACCCACCCGACAGGCCGGGATGGCAGTCCCGGATGCTGGCACCCTTGGCGGCAATCTGGGCACTTTCCACGAGACGCCGAATCGCACGCGGGACAGGTTACCGGGCTGGTGTCCCCGTAATCTGTGTCGGCAACATCAGCGTTGGTGGCACCGGCAAGACGCCGACCGTCATCTCTTTGGTCGAACGCCTGGGAGCGGCCACGCATGTGGTTGCGCGAGGTTACGGAGGAACGGAAAAAGGTCCCTTGCGCGTCGATGAACGACGGCACAGCGCAGACGATGTCGGCGACGAACCCCTCCTGATTTCAGCATTTGCGCCCACTTGGGTTGCGCGCGACCGTGCCGCGGCCGTGCGGGCGGCCGAAGCCGCAGGGGCACGCGTGATCGTCATGGATGACGGGATGCAGAATCCAAGTGTTGCCAGGGATCTCAACATTGTCGTGGTCGACGCGGCAACGGGGTTCGGCAATGGGCGCGTCATGCCGGCAGGTCCCTTGCGCGAACCAGTGGCAGCAGGTTTTGCGAGGGCCGGTCTGGTGCTCTCAATTGGCGATCAGGATGCGCAGGAGAGATTTCGGCGGATGTGGGGTGACACAATTTCAGTGCCCCAAGCGAAAGGAAGTCTTGAGGTTCTGCCGACCGGCATGGACTGGAAAGGCCTGCGGGTTCTTGCGTTTGCCGGCATCGGACGCCCGGAGAAGTTCTTTGTGACGCTTAGGAACCTCGGGGCGGAGGTTGTGCGGGCAGAGGCTCTGGATGACCACCAACGGCTGGGTGATGCATTGATTGCGCGCTTGGAACGAGATGCGCGTTCGCTGTCGGCGCAACTTGTGACGACCGAGAAGGATGCAGTGCGCTTGCCGTCCACATCCCGGCAAGGTGTCCTGACCTTGCCGGTGCGGTTGGCGATGGATGACGACGCGGCCTTGAACGCAACGCTTGCCGGTCTACGAGTGGCTCCACCAATCTAGTCCGAAGTCGTCTCCAACTGAGAATCCGATCCCGGCGGGCGGTGCGCGAAGTGGCGACTTTGCGCCTGGGAGCGCAAATGTCCAGGCATGGTCCATGTCGGACGAGGAGGTGTTGCGATGCAAGTGAACGTTGCAGAGGCGAAGGCGAAGCTTTCCCAGCTTCTTGTCGCTGTCGATGCGGGTGAGGAAGTCATCATTGCGCGCAACGGGGTTCCAGCCGCGCGGCTAGTGCCCGTTACAGCAAAAGGCCTGCGCCTTGGCATCCTAAAGGGGGTCGTGAGCCCGGACAACATCCCCGACTTCCTCGAACCCATGACCGAGGACGAGCTTGCGGAGTGGGGTGCTTGAGCGATGTCCGGTGGCGGACCACGAGGTGTCCGCTACGGGTTGAAATTTGACCCCGGTGCGGCACTTAGTCGGTCTTAGGCACTGTCTGTGCTTCCCAAGTCCGATTAGCGACAGGTTGAACAAGAACCTCATCGTCGGCCGGGACGTCGTGGAGATCTTTTTTGACGCCATGCTGCCAAACAAAATATGGGTTTGCAGTGGGACGGCGTCCAACAATCTGCACTTTCCGAAGCCAATGCGCCACTCCAAGGCTCTCGACGGTCCAGCAAAGTCGCCGTTCAAGATCGACCATCCCGGGTTCTCGAGCGAGGTGGCTGCTTCGAAGTGTTCCCGTGAAGAAATGCTGGCGACATGCTGCGCTCCTTGCTGCAGCGTCACCAGGGGCGCGATCTCTACAACTCGTGCACGTGTTGGAGGTCTTCGAGAAGCTAGACATCGCTTGCGTGGTCGGAGTATTCGGGTTGGATCTTGATCGTTCAGAGCAGTCAATTTCTCGAGCGCAAGCTCAACAGCAAGTGTTCACCGAACTGGCTAACTGGAGCTTCCCTTTCGACCTGCGTCCCCAAACGTTGGTTCCCCAGACGGAAGCTGTTACGGAAGAGGCGGTCGCGGGTTCATTTTGCCGCGTGCACACCATCGTCGTCGATCAACCACCCGGGAAGCCTTGGGGGAAGGAAGCAGGCAATGAAGGAGCGTTTCAAATTCGAGCGGTGACACGAGTGCGTCCAGCGACCCTCTTCCGTTCGGACCGGTCATGATGCGTCGATTGCATTCCGGGCTTTACGAAGATTTGCTGACTTCCGCTCTGGAGGCGGAAATCGATGCCCGAATTGCGGAGGGCTGGTGGGTAGAAGTCATCTCGGCCGATTCAACAGCTCGCCCCGAACTCCTGGCCCGTCATGTTTATCACCTCCTTCGACGTGCGCTCGAAAGAATCCCCGAAGAAGATGGCGCGCAGCCGGTCAACCAGGTCGCCTTGGCGAATCGACTGGTGGACGTGCTCGTCGAACACGGCGCGTTGGCTGACGACCGGATCGCAGACGCAGCGCCTTTGCTCCTGGAGGCTGTCGAACGCCGAACATTGGGCGGCTCTCGATCGGAAGTCCCGCGCCCGACGCTCTCGCTTCGTCGAACCGGCTTGCTCGTCAATGGTCGGCGTGACGTCCAGATCGCAAGCGAGATCGCACGGGAGATCCCGAGTGCCGATCGGATCGATCTCCTGTGTGCATTCGTGCGTCACTCGGGGCTGAGGCTGTTCCGTTCCGAGCTTGAAGAACGGGTACGTGCTGGCGCACGGGTCCGGGTGATCGCAAGCGTCTATACCGGTTCGACCGAGCGCCGTGCACTGGACGCACTTGTCGATCTCGGCGCGAAGGTCAAGGTGTCCTACGAAGTCGCGCGGACCCGGCTTCATGCCAAGGCGTGGCTTTTCTACCGCCACAGCGGTCTGCATACCGCCTATATCGGCTCATCGAATCTCACGCACGCGGCCCAGGTCGATGGCCTCGAGTGGAACGTGCGAGTGAGCGCGGCCGAGAATCCCGAGGTGATCGACCGCTTTGCGGCAACCTTCGAACAGTACTGGCAAGAGCCCGAGTTCGAAAACTATGCGCCCCAGTGTGACAGCGAGCGTCTCGACGCCGCGCTATCGAGGCAGCGCGGAGATGCAGGACCAGACGACCGCACGCTGCTGTCTCTGTTGGTCGACGTTACACCGAAGCCGCACCAAGCGGTCGCGCTGGAGGCCCTCGAAGCGGAACGCTCGCGCGGATACCACCGCAACCTCGTGGTCGCTGCGACCGGCACCGGAAAGACCTGGATCGCGGCGTTTGACTTCAAGCGGCTGCGTGATCAAGGTAAGGGTCGTTCCTTGCTTTTCGTCGCGCACCGTGACGAGATCCTCCTTCAAAGTCAGCAGGTCTTCCAGCTCGTGTTGCGCGAGCCGGGGTTCGGTGAACGGATGGTCGGCGGCGAGCGTCCACGCGCAGGTCGGCACGTCTTTGCCTCGGTGCAGTCCCTTGCCAACCGGATCGACGAAATCGATCCGGAAGGTTTCGATGTGGTCATCGTGGACGAGTTCCATCATGCGGCAGCCGCGAGCTACGAGCGCATGCTGTCGCGTCTGCAACCGAAGGTTCTCCTCGGACTAACGGCTACGCCTGAGCGTACCGACGGCCAGTCGGTGCTGCAGTGGTTTGACGGCCGCATCGCCTCGGAGTCCCGACTATGGGATGCCCTCGACCAGGGACTGCTCTGCCCGTTTCACTATTTCGGGGTGAACGACGGGACGGATCTCTCAGCGGTACGATTCGAGCGCGGACGATATGTGTCTGGAGAGCTCGACAACGTGTTTACGGGCGATCACGTTCGAGCTCTCCGGATCCGTCAGGCCGTCGAGGAATTCGTGACAGACCCGCACCAGATGCGGGCGCTGGGATTCTGCGCTGGCATCGGCCACGCCCACTTCATGGCAAGGCAGTTTTCAGCTTTCGGCTACCCGGCAATGGCACTCGATGCCAGCACGCCCAGGGATGATCGGCGCACCGCGCTTGCGAGATTGCGACGCGGAGAACTTCGAGCCATTTTTGCAGTCGATCTCTTCAATGAGGGCATCGACATTCCCGAAGTCGACACCGTGCTCATGCTGCGGCCGACCGAAAGCGCCACGGTGTTTCTCCAGCAGCTAGGAAGAGGGTTGCGCTGGGCTGAAGGCAAGCGGGTCCTGACCGTCCTCGATTTCGTGGGCCAGGTTCGGCGGGAATATCGCTACGACGTGCGTTATCGAGCCCTGATTGGGGGCACACGCCATCAGGTCGAACGTGCCGTAAAGGCCGACTTTCCGCTGCTCCCACCGGGATGTGCTCTCAAGCTGGACCGCATTGCCAAGGAAACGGTGCTGCGCAACCTGAGAACAGCTGTGCACAACGCTCGTGCGAGACTTGCCGATGACTTGCGTGCACTTGGTCCTGATACCCGACTTCACGGTTTCATGCGCGAAGCCGGAGCTGAACTCGCCGATGTCTATGCGCGACCGAATTCCGGAAACTGCTTTACTGAACTTCGCCGGCGGGCGGGCTTTGAGCTGAGCTCCGGTCATGCTGCCGAGGATGACTCCCTCCTCAAGACCATCGGCCGGCTGATCCACGTTGATGATCATGAAAGGCTCGAGGCGTGGCGAAGCATCTTGGAAATGGGCCCCTCCGACCGAATTTCAGAGCTCCAAGGCCGCCAGCATCGCTTGGCCCTCATGCTGTTTGCAGTTCTGGGTGGACGTCGCCAGCCGATCGATGAGGCCGACCAGGTTTTGGAAAGGGTCCGGGGGTCTCCAGAGTTGTGTCGCGAGATCAGTGACCTTCTGGAGATTCTCGCTGATCGCATCCGCACGGTCTCTCGGCCGCTCAATCCTGCAGGCGAAGTTCCTTTGGCAAGCCACGCCACCTATACTCTTGCGGAAATCGTCGCGGCACACGGGCTCACCGATAAGCGTTATGCACTGATCTCTCCGCAAGGTGGGGTTCTTTGGAACAAGGCGACACAGACGGATCTGTTGTTCGTCACGCTGGAGAAGTCAGACAAGGACTACTCTCCCACAACACGCTACGCCGACTACCCGATCTCGCCGAAACTGTTTCACTGGGAGTCGCAAAATACTGCATCGCCCGATACGCAGACCGGACGCCGTTACCTCGAACAAGCCAAGTTGGGCACGAATGTCACTCTTTTCGTGCGCGAACGAAAAAGGGATGGCCAAGGCCAAACCCTTCCCTACCACTGCCTCGGCCATGCCCGCTACAGAAGTCATGAGGCCGAACGGCCCATGAAGATACTGTGGGAGCTCGATCGCGAAATGCCCGGCTGGCTCTATCAGGCGGGGAAAGTAGTGGCAGGTTGAGGCCTTGAATTGCGAGCGCACAGTTTGCGCGGAGTCATGTGTTCTCCAAACTGGTCACGTATCCCGTTGGAAATTCGCAATGCTGACCAATTGGAGTCCTGATTGGCGTCCAAGGTGCTGGAAAGCAGTGGCCGCCGGGATGACCGATGAACTCGCCCTAAGGCGGATCGCAGTACTGTCACTTCAGCGGTCTGCTCGAATTGGCTCACGCTGGCAGGAACCGAGTTGCGGGACATTCCGTTGCCCCAACTGCTGAGAGCACGGGTTCTTGCAGCCATTCATGGGCATTGCGCACGTTCGTCCGGAACGGCATTCAGGGCCATTCAGTGGGATGGATTCGTGTCAACCATGCAATCCAGAGCACGCACGGCATGCCAACGCAGTTTGCACAAGCTCCTGGCGAACGTCCGTGAAGCACAATGGCTTGCTTGCCCTAGCAAATTCGACGGCGTTTAGGCCGTCGTGCGGAGTCTCCATCAGCCGTCGAGCGCGTTGTCGATCAGGGCCTTCAATTCGGCATAGGACATGTTCCCATGGAGCTTGCCGTCAATGACGAAACTTGGCGTGGACCTGACTCCGTCTGCCTCTGCGTTCTGCAGATACAGGGCGTAGAGCGCCTGTGCCCGGTCGCCGTCGGTGAAGCACCCGTTGAGATCCGTATCTGTCAGCCCGGCCGTCTTGCCGATCCTGCGGAGCTTCTCGACGATCTCTTGGGCGCCGCCAGCGCTGCCAGCCCAGTCCCGCTGCTGTTCGTAGAGCATCTCCACGATGCCGAAGTACCTGCTCTCGGCGCCTTCTCCGCACCGGGCCGTGATTCCGGCCCATAGGCCAAAACGGTCAAAGTAGACTTCACGGTAGATGAAGTTGATCAGGCCAGAGTCGATGTATTCGGTCTTGAGTTGCTTGTACGGCCCTGCATGGAACGTCGCGCAATGCGGACATGTAAAGGAGGCGTACTCGATTACGGTCACCGCCGCGTCCGGGTTGCCGAGCGTCATCTCCTTGATCATCGACGTGTCGATATCCTTCGCGTCTTGTGCCAGGGCCTGGCCGAAGGGGACGGGCAGCACGTTGCGCGCGGAGAGGAAATGTGTGGTCGCGAAGGCAACAGCGGCCAGCGCGGCAAGAATTGTCAATCGTCGGATCATGGCCGAAACCTCATGTGCGTTTTTCGTCGAATAGGACGTTCGATCCAAGGCGTTCAAGTGCCTTGCGAAGATTTGCGTCCCGGATTTCACTGGCGGCTTCCTTCGCCTTGAGCGAAGTCGGCTCTGCAGTCTTTATGCCCTTGTCCTTGCGCCCCGAGTCCGCATCTGGAGCGCCAAATCCTGTTGCGGCGGTCTGCGTGATGCGGATCTTCTCGATCGCGCCGTAGCCATAGCACGCGTTCACGCGTTCGCGGATCTTGTCCTTTTGCATCTCCAGCATCGGCGCCTCGGGGCCAGTCGTCAGGAGTGTCAGCGTAGCCCCGAGTCCGCGGCCATATGTGACTTCAACCGGTCGCGAAACGCGAGCGATATCCGGACCGGCCACCTCGGTCCAATGCGTAAGAAGTCGCGAAACCGCAAAGCCGCGATGTTCACCCGCCGCGCGGATGCGGCCCGCGACAAGGCTTGAGGCACGCTCGAAACCGCGTTCGCGGCGTTTTGGTTCTTGCATCTTGGCTTGCGACTTCATTGCCCGCTTTCCGAGAGATCGCCCTCACACTATTCTAGGGATCATGTGCGCTGTGACCAGTCGAATGCCCCTGATGAAGGCATAAACAATGCGTGACCCTTCCGCCACGACTCTCTTGAAATGGTACGATGCCCACGCACGCGACCTGCCCTGGCGCATTGGTCCGTCGGAGCGAAAGGCGGGCAAGGTTCCCGACCCGTATCATGTCTGGCTGAGCGAGATCATGCTTCAGCAGACGACGGTGGCTGCCGTTCGTTCCTATTTCCTGCGATTCCTGGATAGGTGGCCAGATGTCGGGTCGCTTGCCGCAGCCGAAGATGCGCGCGTCATGGCCGAATGGGCTGGCCTTGGCTACTATGCACGGGCGCGGAATCTCCTGAAATGCGCCCGAGCGGTCGTTCAGGAACATGAGGGCCGGTTTCCAGAGACGCATGAAGACCTGCTGCGTCTGCCGGGGGTCGGCCCCTACACGGCCGCCGCCATTTCCGCGATCGCATTCGAAAGGCCCGAGACGGTGGTCGACGGAAACGTGGAACGGGTCATGTCCAGGCTGTTCAGCGTCGAGACCCCGCTTCCCAAGGCAAAGCCCGAACTGGTCGCTTTGGCGACGCGGCTGACCCCTGCAGAGCGTCCTGGTGACTATGCGCAGGCCGTCATGGACTTGGGGGCCACGATCTGCACTCCGAAGTCCCCGGCTTGCGGCATTTGTCCCTGGGTTCATGCCTGCCGGGCCAGGGCCGCGCGCCGTCAGCTGGAGTTCCCGATGAGAGCGGCCAGACAGGCCAAGCCCGTGCGTTACGGCATTGCCTATTTGGCACGTCGTGTGGACGGCGCGTGGTTGGTGCAGACGCGACCGGATAGAGGGCTTCTTGGAGGCATGCTGTGCTGGCCGGGAACGGAATGGACCGCGGAACCTCCGGAGGAGGCGCCGCCGATTCAAGGCGAATGGCGGAATCCAGGTGTCGAAGTGCGACACGCCTTTACGCATTTCCAGTTGCGCCTCTCGCTACGCATGACGGAGTTGCAGAACGACGCGGAGCCTGACCGCGGGCACTTCGTGGCCGACCTGCGCAGGGAGGACCTGCCTTCTGTCATGCGAAAGGCAATGGATGTCGTTGCCAACTGCATGCCTGATAAGGTGGCCTGACGAACTGGGTGCACGAACCGTCCAGAAGGCATCGAGGCAATCACACCAGGCGTTTCAACAGTTCCCTGTGCACGGCGAGACCGCCAGCGATCACTCCGTCCACCTGGCGTGTTCCGCTGTTGAATTCCGGGCTGCGGCCGTTTCGGTCACTGACTCGCGCACCGCTTTCCGTGACAATGAGAGCGCCGGCCGCTACGTCCCACTCCCATGTCGGGCGAAGCGTAAGCGATGCATCGAAGCTGCCGTCGGCCACAAGTGCCAGGCGATACGCGAACGACGACCGGAAGTGACGCTTTACGTCCGGAGGTCCGCCGGACCAGTACTTGGGGCTGAGCCCGACGCGCGAGCTCAGCAAGGAAGCCCCTTCCAGCCTGTCACGCTGCAACGCCGCGATCGGTGCGCCGTTCAGCGTTGCGCCTGTGCCGGCCGCCGCGAGATAGGTCTTCTCGCGAACCGGCAAAAAGACGCAGGCCGCGACCACCCGACCGTCTTCCGCCACTGCAAGCGAGTGCGCCCAGGTGTGTTCCCCTGCAATGAAGGAACGCGTCCCGTCTATGGGATCGATGATGAAGACCCGCTTGGCCGAAAGGCGAGCAGGGTCGTCCTCGGATTCCTCGCTGACCCAGCCATAGTCGGGACGCATGTTCAGAAGCCGTTCCTTCAGGTGCCGGTCGACCGCGAGATCGGCTTCGGTGACCGGACCCTCCTTGCCTTTGTCCCATACCTGCTGATCGCCGCGCCAGAAACGGCTCGCGATCTCGCCGGCTTCGCGTGCCGTTTCCTCGAGAAGGTCGAGATCACTTGCCGGCAACGGTCAGGCCCTCGACCAGGAGCGACGGGACAACCCGTCGAAGATGACGGCGCGCGTCATTGGCCGGGCGGATGGTTCGGAACATGTCGTGCAGGTTGCCCGCGATCGTGCACTCGTTGACCGGGTAGGCGATTTCGCCGTTCTCGATCCAGAACCCGCTGGCGCCGCGAGAGTAGTCTCCGGTCGTGGGATTGATAGATGTCCCCATAAGCGAAGTGACCATCAGGCCGATTCCCATGTCGCGAAGCAGATCATCTCGGGAGACGCAGCCTTCGGTCAACGCGATGTTCGTGATCGAAGGGGACGGGGGCGAGGCGGTACCCCGGGATGCGCTGGCAGTGCTTTCCATGCCGAGCTTGCGGGCGGTCGCGAGATCAAGCGTCCAACCGTTCAGGACTCCGTCGTCGACAATCCTTCGGGTGCGCGTCGGCAGACCTTCGGCATCGAAAGGCCGGGATCCGGAGACCCTGGGACGGTGCGGGTTCTCGACGATGGACAGCCCGTCAGGCAGAACTTTCTTCCCCAGCCTGTCGCGAAGCCAGGAACTGCCACGTGCCACGGCCGCGCCATTTGAGGCCTGCAGCAGATGGCCGATCAGGCTGCCGGCGATGCGTTCGTCATAGAGGACGGGAAATGCGCCGGTTTCGGGCTTTCGTGCACCGGCACGGGCAAGGGCGCGCTCTGCGGCGCGGCATCCAATGTCCTCGGCGTCAGGGAGGTCGGATCGATGGACTCGGCTTTCGCTGCAATGGTCACGCTCCATTTCGAGGCCTTCGCCTGATATGGCAATGCAATAGGTGCCGTGAGATGTGCGCTCCCATCCGCCGGAAAACCCGTTGGTAGCTGCAAGGTGAAAGGCGCTCCGCTCAAAGGATGCGGCGGCGACGTCAACTTGCGCGATGCCCTGATGCGAGAGAGCTGCCGATTCGACTTGCAGCGCGGTCCTTTCCATTTCTGGCGGGGCAGGCGGGTCCGCAGGATCGATCAGGTCCAGCACGTCCAGATCCCAGTGCTGAGCGAGCTGATCGGGATCGGCCAAGCCTATATGGGCGTCTTCCGGCGCAACCCTTGCCATGTCGACCGCGCGCTCGGCCATTTCGGCGATCGCCTCAGAACTGGTGTCGGACGAGGCCACGCTGGCCTGGCGCTGGCCAAGCAAAACGCGAAGGCCGATCTCTACGCTTTCGGCCCTTTCCGCATGCTCTAGTGCGCGGTTCCGCACTTCGATGGCAACGGAACGGCCCTCAATCGCGATGGCATCCGCTGTCTCCGCTCCGGCGCTTGTTGCCGCGTGCAGGAGGGTGTCCGTAAGTTTGGCAAGGGAAGTCATGGACCGGACCTAGTGCCGTAGGCTCCAGGCTTCAAGCTACGGATTTGTTGACATCCCGTGCGTCATGCCGGATTCACGAAGAAAAGGGCAACAGGCGAGGCATTGCAATGAAAATGGTCGAAGAACGCGTC
This sequence comes from Silicimonas sp., assembly GCA_022826205.1. Taxonomy (GTDB): domain Bacteria; phylum Pseudomonadota; class Alphaproteobacteria; order Rhodobacterales; family Rhodobacteraceae; genus JAJEFO01. Next base: position 49,761 of record JAJDVJ010000024.1, read on the forward strand.
ATCGCGGTTCCACCGGACATTGTATGGGGGAGCATTCTCGATGTGGAGGTTCTGAAGAAGTGCATTCCGGGGTGCGAGGAATTGACCGGCAACCTTGACGACGGCTTCGAGGCGGTCGTGGTCCAGAAGGTTGGCCCGGTCAAGGCGACTTTGAGGGGCGCCGTCTTTCTCAGGGACATCGATCCGGGGAAGAGCTGTCGTCTGGAAGGCGAGGGCAAGGGCGGAGCGGCCGGATTTGCCAAGGGCGGGGCCTTAGTGAAGCTGGAGCCGGAAGGCGATGGCACCAAGCTTAGCTATGAAGTGGAGGCAAAGATCGGGGGCAAGCTGGCCCAGCTTGGTGGCAGGCTCATTGACTCCTTCGCACGGAAACTGGCGGACAGGTTCTTTTCCAGATTTGAGGAAACGGTCGTGGAACGGGCTCAGAACTGAGCTTGGAATTCGTCAGGACTTGCTCGTCGCGCCGAAGGCAGTCGCACAGGTGAGCATTTTAGACCCCACCACTCTGCCTTGAAGGAGTCCTACTGGATGCGTTGGCCGTTCGCGACAACTGATCCATCCTCTCCAGTCTTGATGGTCAGGCCAAAGTCGTCTGGCCCGTCACCAGGTTGTGCCAGCGCTTCCAGCATGCCGCGGATTCCCAGCGCTTGAAGATCCGGCACGAGGCCAAGCTCTACCAGCCCGTCGAGAAGCCTGCCTGCACCCGTAACTGTCAGTTCCGCGCTGCCAACAGGCCATGGCGCTTCATGTCGTCTGATGAATGCAAAGGCGGCGTCTCCCGTGACTTCGACGCCGGCCACCTTGATCCGCAGCTCGTTCAGGCCAAGGGAACGAACATCCACAGGCGCATGATCCATACTCATGATTTCGAAAAAGTCGCCGCCAAGACCATCCCGCAACACGATCACCTCTCCGCCCGCGTCAAGAACGAACGTTGCGGGTTCACGGTCAAGCACGCCCTCGGGATCGAACATTGACCAGAGCATCTGATCGATCTCAAGTCCTTGGACCGAGATGCGGACTGCAAAGTCCTGGGGCTCATGGTCCGGCACGATCGGAAGCAGGAATCGGGCGCTCACTTCCGGCAACCTGACTTCCATCGGGAAACCGAACAGTTCCTGAGCGAGAACGGACAGGACTGAGCCGCGAGTAGTGCCGCCATAGTCGAAGCCGTTGCGGTCCATCTTGATGAACACGTCGCTCGACGAACTCTCCGACGAAAATTCGAAGTGCTCCGCGTTCGGTCCCCTCCCAGTCAACAAGTAGCGCGTATGTCCAAGGCTTGCGGAAAGGTCGAGCGTGTTTCCATCCAGGATCGATGCGACAAGGGAATTCCCAAGACTCTGCCACGCAATTTTGCCAGCGGACTGTGCGGCAATGTCGGCAATTTCGAATCGCAGGCTGAATGACTCACCGCCTCCACTGTCGTTGACATCCACGTGCACCTGGAAGCTGTCCAGGGTGTCCTCGCCTCGGACATCCCTGAGTCCGCCCCCACTGATGTCAGAATTGCCTTCGTATCCCAGCATCTTGATCGATGCGACGACGGACACGTCATCCGACATTTCCGGTTCGATCATCCGAAAGTCTTCTACGGTGACCGATGGCGCCGTGGATTCGTAGCGAATCTGGTCTGGCGTGCCGGAGACGATCGTCTGCGCACCGGATTGCTTGACTGTCGCTGCAAGCGCGAAATCATCGTCCCCTGGGGCGAACGCCTGGACGGTCAACGGAGATTCCGGCGGAAAGGTCACGACGACGGTACCGTCGTCGCGCTCGGCGAAACTGGCGCCGCCGACCGCAACCAGGAGCGTGCCCTCCTGATCGGGCAATGCGACTTCCACCAGGAATCGATCAACGGTCAGCACGTTCCCCGAACGGCGTTTGCCGCCCGCTCGCACGGAGATCTCTGGTGTCGAGTACTGGGACAGCTGATGCTCAAGCACCTGCTCAGCCGTCAGTTCAGCAAGGGACGGCTTTGCAGCAAGTGAAAGAAAGACGGAGGCGATCAGGGTACGTGTCAGATTCATGTCTGGCTTCCGGCCATAAAGGCGTTGCGATCGGGTCGTTCCACGCACATTTTGCTGGACGGACCCTTTATGGCTCCGGTCGGCATGACGGGCAAGGCATGCGTTGCTGTCTTCGGCATCACCGCCTTCCCAGAAAGGCGATCCGGAGGAGCGTACGTTCCATCACCTGCATTTCGGGGATTCGCGCTCCGGATCTGAGCTTGAGATCGGTGTCGAGCAAAATGGCAAGTGCATGTTCCAGGTTGCGCATGCCCCATCGGGCTGCCTGACGTTGCAAGCGGTCACGGCGCGGACCGAATACCGGGGGCCTGAGCTTTGAAGTGCCCGCGCTCGGACCTGAAGGGTCGGCGGCGACCAGGTGCAGCCTCCGAAAGTGCCTGGTGGCGCCAATGCAAAGACTGACAGGGGTTGTTCCTTGGGCTTCGAGACGACGCAATACAGGTCCGACCTCGTGTGTCTTGCCTTCTGTCGCGACGTCGAGGACATCGTCGATGCCGGCCTCCACGGAACTGGGGCCAGAAAGAGCGACCTCTTCCGGCGTGAGCGGCGTCTCGTCGCTGGACTTGTAAAGCGCGATCTTTTCGAGAGTCTGGCGAAACTCGCCGGGATCAAGGACGCGCGACAGCTCCGTGAGTGACGACATGGCGTCCGGCGAGATGTCCGTGAGTCCTGCAGCCTTCAGGGCCGCCTCCGTTTCGGCACGGGAAGGCGGGTCGTCGTAGATGCCCGTCGCGTAGGCACTTTCGTGGTTCTCGAAGATTCCCCGCAGCTTCGAACGTGCGGGCAAGCTGCCCGCCGTGACAACGATTTGGGCATCGCCTTCGGACCAGTCAGCCAAGGCGGAAGCGATCGTGTCGGCCAACCCGTCGTTCGCATCCTCGACGAATGCGACGTGGAGGCCGGGGAAGAAGCTCCGGGTCTTCACGGCGTCTGCAAGCAAGGCCGTGTCCTTTCGGAGTTCCGCTGCTGGAATGCGGGTCAGGCGCATTTCGTCCTCGCCGTCGGGCCCAATGAGAGCACTGACGACCTCCTGCCGGCGCAGAGCGACGCGCATTGCGTCCGCGCCATAGATCAACAGCCCGGTGGAGTTCTTGTCGGGATTCGCGAAGTAGGTCGGAGCGTTGCGGGTCGACAGCTTCATGCGCTGTGCCTCAGGATGATGGTGGCAATTTGGTCGGCGAGGATGACCATGAGCCGCCGCCGGGCATCGCGACGGGCAGACGTTGTCGCGACAGTCGTTGATGTCGCGGCATAACTGGTGAAGCCGCGTTCGCGACCTGTCAAGACTTCGGCGCCAGTGCTGTCGGTCAGTTGCCAGTCGACCTGGCCTTCGACATTGAAGCGGCTGATTTCGCCGCCGGACAGGAAACCGACCGCCGTTTCGCCGATCCGGATCTGGGCGGCCAGGACCAAGTCGGCCTCTTGCGGAGTCCCCAGGCGATCCTCAAGCCGGCGAACAAGTGCCCAACCTTCCTCGTCGGCAGGTGCCAGGACCGAGATTCGGCCTCTGAGATTGCGAGCGGTACCTTCGGGACCGTGAAGCGGCGCAAAGCCACAGCCGGCCAGCGCGGCGAGCGAAAGGAGCATGGCCCTGCGAGTGTGCCGGGCACCCGATGTCTTGGCGCCCGGTAAGCGGGCGAGGCATGCGCAGGATATTCTAGACGACGACATTGACGATGCGGCCGGGCACGACGATCAGTTTCTTCGGCTGGCCACCCGCCAGCGTCTTGATGACAGCTTGATCGGCAAGCACGAGTTTTTCAAGCTCGGCACTGTCAACATCCTTGGCAACGACGATTTCTGATCGCCGCTTGCCGTTGACCTGGATCGGCAGCGTAACCGAATCCTCTACCAGATAGGCGTCGTCGGCCTTCGGCCAAGGGGCGTCTGCTACGAGCCCCTCGCCATCCTGCATTGCCCATATCTCTTCTGCGAGATGAGGTGTCATCGGCGACATGAGCTGAGCCAGAACCCTGATTGCCTCGTGCCGGGCGGAGTGCGATGCCTTGGACTTGGCGAGGACATTCGTGAATGCATAGAGCTTGGCGATCGACGTGTTGAAACCAAAACTCTCGATCCCCATGGTCACGTCGTGGATTGTCTTGTGAAGCTCGCGCAACAAGGCGTCGTCGTCCGATCCCGTGTCCTTGCCCGCAGCGATTTCAGTCGAGATTCGGTGAACCCGGGCAAGGTGCTTGTGCGCGGCTTCAGCTCCGGCGGCGGTCCATTCCACGTCTCGCTCGGGCGGCGAGTCGCTCAGAACGAACCAGCGGGCGGTGTCCGCACCGTACCGGTCAATGATGTTGACCGGGTCGACCACGTTTTTCTTGGACTTGGACATCTTTGCCGAGGCAATGACGTCGACCTGGCTGCCGTCATTCAAGTAGCCCGTGCCGTCCCTCAGTTCCACGTCTTCGGGGTAATGATAGATCCTGCGGCCGTTGGCGTCCCGGGTCTGGTAGATGGCGTGAGTTACCATGCCCTGCGTGAACAGCGCGTCGAAGGGCTCAATGGCCGACTTCGGCAAGTGACCGCAAAGGTGCATGGCCCGGGCGAAGAAGCGGGAATACAGGAGGTGAAGAATTGCGTGCTCGATGCCGCCGATATACTGGTCGACATTCATCCAGTAGGCAGCTTCGTCCATGTCTGCCGGAGTCTCTGCCCGTGGCGCCGTGAAGCGCACGAAGTACCAGGATGAATCGACGAACGTGTCCATGGTGTCGGTTTCGCGTTTGGCGGGCTTTCCACAATTGGGACACGGGGTGTCGCGCCAGGTCGGATGGCGCACGAGCGGGTTGCCCGGTTCATCGAAGCTTACGTCGGCGGGAAGGAGGACCGGCAGGTTTTCCTTCCTTTCGGGCACGGTGCCGCATTCATCGCAATGAACAACCGGAATTGGGCAGCCCCAGTAGCGCTGGCGGGACAACCCCCAGTCGCGAAGGCGGTATTGTATGACTCCCTCGCCCCAGCCATTCGCTTCGGCGAAGTCGATTGTAGCGTCGATGGCTTCCTGCCCGGTCGCGACATCGATTCCCGTGAAATGATCGATCCACTTGACGCGTTCGGTCTTTGGCGGAACGAAAGCCGCGCTTTCGACCGGTCGCGGGTCGTCGAGGGAAAGGAACGTGTCGATGACCGGAAGACCGAACTTGCGGCAGAAGTCCAGGTCACGTTGATCGTGTGCCGGAGAACCGAAGATCGCGCCGGTGCCATAGTCCATGAGGATGAAGTTTGCGATCCAGATCGGAAGTTCCCAATCCGGGTCCAGCGGGTGCCTTGCGGCAAGTCCGGTGTCCAGGCCGAGCTTTTCCGCCTTCTCGAGCGCCTCTTCGGTCGCACCGCCCTTCTGGCAGGCAGTGCGGAAGGCCTCTACCTCGGGGTTGTCATCGGCCAGCTTCCTTGCCAGCGGGTGGTCTGGGGAAATGCCGATGAAGGAGGCTCCCAGGAGGGTGTCGGGGCGTGTCGTATACACTTCGATGGCCTCGCCGCCATCGGTGCGCTCGAACGACATCCGAAGGCCGCGCGACTTTCCGATCCAGTTCTGCTGCATCAGCTTGACCTTCGCCGGCCAGTCGTCCAGCCCGTCAATGGCGCTCAGGAGCTCTTCCGAGAAATCGCTGATCCGGAAGAACCACTGCGTCAGTTCGCGCCGCTCCACGTCCGCCCCTGAGCGCCAGCCTTTGCCGTCGATGACCTGCTCGTTGGCCAGAACGGTCATGTCGACCGGATCCCAGTTCACCGTTGCGCTCTTGCGGTAGGCAAGGCCCCTTTCCATGAAATCGATGAACATGGATTGCTGCTGGCCGTAGTATTCCGGATCGCAGGTGGCGAACTCGCGGGACCAGTCGATCGAGAGCCCGAGAGGCTTCAGCTGCTCCCGCATCGTGTCGATATTGCCGTAGGTCCAGTCCCTTGGGTGGCCGCCCGAGGCCATGGCCGCGTTCTCGGCAGGCATGCCGAAGGCGTCCCAGCCCATGGGGTGCAGGACGCTGTGGCCGGTCGCCCGCTTGTAGCGCGCGATGACGTCACCCATGGTATAGTTCCGCACATGCCCGATGTGGATGCGCCCCGAGGGATAGGGAAACATCTCGAGCACGTAGTACTTGGGCCTGCTTCTGTCACGGGCAGCAAGGAAGGTCTCGGCCTCCTGCCAGCGGGCCTGCCATTTGGGTTCGATGGTTTTCGTGTCGTATCCGGACATGCGCCATCCTCGGACTTCGTGCAGCGTCTGATTATTCCGTGCTGCGACAAAGGTCTAGGGAGCAATGCTCGCGGACGTGTCGGGCTCCGCGGCACCTGCGGGGACGTCAGAGACCCCGGTCCTGAACCCGAAGCTGGCGGGCGCGGGTGAGAATGGCATTCTCGACGGTGCGCACGGCTTCCGTCGGTGCCGGGCCGGAACGGGTAAGGAGCGCGACTTTCAGCGAGCGGGCATCAAGCGCCGGATCACGCACGATTACGGTCGCGCGGTAGGCGCGGCCACCGCCCGGAGGCGTGCCGTAGCCAGTCACGATCACGCCCGAGAATGGGTCGGCGGATTCGATCGGCAGGAAGTTCAGGATATCGAGTGAGGCATTCCAGATGTACTTGTTGACCTCGAGCGTCGTATTCGGGTCGTCGACGTTTGTGAAGAGATCCCAGATGGTCTCCTGGCGCTCTTCCTCGGGGGCAGCACTCGACGGTTCGCCGCCGGTCTCGCTTTGGTCGCGACCGCAACCCGACAGGGTCACGGCAACGATCGTCAGTACAAGGGCGAATCGACTAGGTCTCATTCTCTGGCCATCCATGCAGAAAGGGGCACGCTGCCACCGGGTCCCAAGCATGAGTAACCGAGAGACCGTGGCGGCTCAAGGGATTTCGAGCGCAGGGATGTCGCTCAACCGTCGGCCGACCCGCGTTTGCAGGCAACGGGCGCCGCCAGGAGATGCTGAACGAGTCGGTGTCCCGTCATTTGGATTGAACCGGCCAATGGCGGTCCGGTCGACCAGTCGGTGTTGCCTTCCTCTTCTCGACATCAGGCGGGCTCGGACATAGTTTCGCCGCGAGTTTCCGGAAACGCCGCATGCCACCTTCCCGACCCGAAATCGCAGACCGCACCTTCACGTACGAGGCCGGAGTCAGGCTGCTTTCGGAACAGAGGCTCCGCGAGGCCCTGACGGAATTCCTGGGCGTCGTCGCGGACGATCCCGAGCACGCCGACGCGAGCTTCCAGGTCGCGCGCCTCCTGCTCAAGACCCTCCGGTTCAATGACTCCATTGCGTGGTTTCGTCGTGCAGCGGTCCTGCAACCCGATGCCGCGCAGGTGTGGCAAGGGCGGGCGGAGGCGGTCGCCCTCGGCGGCAACGAAGCTGACAGGCGCGACCTCGTCGCTGCACTGAAGTCCGCTCCCATCGACCCGAAGGTCCGCGTCCGGCTGCAAGATCGCTTCGGGTCGCTCCGGAAGGAGTCGCGCCCGCGTTCGGGCGGTGTTCCTGCCAATGTCATCGTCGGGCTGGTCGCCGATCTTCGTTCCGGTAGCGCCGCGGCGGTCGAGGCGAAGGCGGCAAGGATTCTGCGCAAGGCCCCGCGCTCCGCCGTGGTGGCCTGCATCCTTGCCGAAGCACAGGCCATCCAGAACCGGTCCGAAGAGGCCATCGCCAGTTATCAGCGCGCCATAAAGCTGGATCCGGACTATGCCGAGGCCTATGGGGGCGCTGGCCGGGTCCTGTTCAACGCGGGCCGAATTCGCGACGCCGCAGAGGCTATGCGGCCCGCCGTGATCCTTGCGCCCGACGGCGTGCCAGGACTGACCGGTTTGGGCGCGTCCCTGTCAAGGCTGGGCCATCACCAGGCGGCCATTGTCCTGCTGGAGCGGGCATCCCGGCTGGATCGCAAGGATGCCCGTCTCTTTGTCGAACTCGGGGACGCCTGTGCACGCCACGGCGATCACGATGCCGCCGTCGATGCCTATGCGCATGCGGTCGCGCTCTCCGCGAAATCCACGAGAGGCGTCGCGGCCGGCCTGCGTCTTGCCCTCGCAGATGCGCTTGAGAATGTCCAAAGGCCCGCGGACGCGCTGGACGAACTCAACCTGGTCCTGAAAGACGAGCCAACGCATTCCGGGGCGCTCGTGTCCAAGGCATCCATGCTGCAGACGCGAGGCGAATTCGAGGAGGCGCATGAACTCTTTCGCCGCGTCGTCAAGCAGCATCCCACGAACGGCGATGCCTACCGCCGTCTCATGGTCAGTCACAAGGCCACAAGGGACGACGCGATCATCGACGAAATGATCGATCTGTACGAGCGCAAGGACATCGGCGACGAGGATCGCATGAACCTCGGATTCGCCATCGCCAAGGCCCTTGAAGACACCCGTGACGACGCCCGCGTCTTCCGGTTTCTGGGCGAGGCGAACCGGATTGCAGACGGGCTGTCCAGCGTGTCCGCTGGACAGCGCTTTGCTGAAATCGCCGACTGTCGTGAAGCCTATGGGCGGATAGATTTCGCAACGGCGTCCTCGGCGGTTGAGAACGGTTTCGCACCGATTTTCGTGACTGGGTTGCCCCGATCCGGCACGACGCTTGTCGAGCAGATCATTGCCGCGCATTCAGACGTCGAGAGCGGCGGCGAACTCGGTTTTGCGTCCTTTTTCTGCCGCGCCCTGTTGTCCGCGAGGCCTGGCGGGTCCAGTGGTGAACTCGACCCGGATGTCGTTGCCGGAATCGGTCGGGACTACACCAAGGCCATCGCTCGGCAGTTTCCCGGCGCACGTCACGTGACCGACAAGTCCATCTACACGTTCGAGCACGTCGGAGCCTTGAAGCTGGCCCTGCCGAACGCGCGCTTCGTGGTGGTGCGACGGGATCCGAGGGACAACCTTTTCTCGATCTACAAAAGCAGGTTTGCCCAGGGCACGCACGGCTATGCCTACGACCTTGAGAAGCTGGCGCGGTACTACGGTGAATTCGAACGCATGATCGACCTTTGGCGCGAGCGCGTGCCGGGCTGGTTCCATGAGGTGTCCTATGAGACGCTGGTTGCGAACCCGGAAGAGGAGACCAGGAGACTGATCGCGGCTTGCGGGCTTGATTGGGATGATGCGTGTCTGAACTTTCACGAAACCGCCGGCCGGGTGCAGACGCTCAGTGTCTTCCAGGTGCGTCAGCCCATTACGAGCGCGTCGGTGCAGGGTTGGCAGAGATTCGAAGCGGAGTTGAAACCCATGATCGACACATTGAGAAGGGACGGCCATGTCGCTGACTGAAACCAGGTCGCGCATTGCCCGTGCCGCTGATGCCCACGGACGAGATGTTGCCGACATTTCGCTGATCGCCGTGTCAAAGCTCCAGCCGCTTGACCGCATCGAGACAGTTCTCGGGCATGGGCATCGCGTCTTCGGCGAAAACCGGTTGCAGGAAGCCCAAGAAAAGTGGCCGGCCTTTCGCGAACGCTTCCCGGATGTTGAATTGCATCTCGTTGGCGCGCTGCAGACCAACAAGGTACGGGCCGCCATGGCGTTGTTTGACGCAATTCACGTGATTGATCGCCCGAAACTCGCAACGACGATTGCCCGGATTGCAGGCGAGACTGGAACCTGCCCAGATCTGTTCGTCCAGGTGAACACCGGAAACGAACCCCAAAAGGCAGGCGTTGCCGTAGACGACGCCGACGATCTGGTTGCGGGGTGCAGGGCACTTGACTTGCCGCTGATGGGGCTCATGTGCCTTCCGCCTGTCGACGAGTCTCCCAGCCTGCACTTCGCGCTCCTGAAGAAGATCGCGGATCGCAATAATCTGCCATGCCTGTCAATGGGAATGAGCGGCGATCTCGAAGAGGCGATCGCCCAGGGGGCAACACATGTCCGTGTGGGTTCCGCAGTTTTCGGGGCACGGGATCGCGGTTGAGGCGAAAGCGTTCATCGAAATGAGCTTGGCCGATGCAAGGCATCATGCCGCCTGGACAGCATAGCCGATGGCAAGCGGCCGGAATTTGGCTATGCGGAACGGCGGAGCGTCACCCGGAGGCAGTCGGAGACGTAAGCGTGCGTTTGAATGCGCAGGCTCCGTAACCGTGCAGGGACTGAAAGAGTGATGGCGCGAATCACGTGTGTCCCTTGTTTCGGCAAACCAGGCTGTTCCCGATGCCAGCAGAATGGACGCGGGACGCGGTGAATTGGCCATCCTTTCGTGGGCGCAGTGGCGACAGGTGATGTTCGCACATGGCGCTGCCAGCGGTTGCATACTGGATGAACTGCATTCCATGCGAGAGACTACGCGTGAGGCGGAACGATCAAGCTCGTGCCAATCGGCAGATGACGGGAGATCCATGCGAGGTGATCGGGCCGCAGCGCAATGCAGCCTTCCGTAGGGCAACCGATTCGTCGCCACCGATGCACGAAGATCGCCGAGCCCACTCTTGGCATTGCATCCGGCCAGTTCCAATCCGTCAGCAACACGAGGTCGTAGAGTCGGTCCGAACGCCAAAGCCGCTCGTGGGATGCTCCAAAGGGTGCCCGTACCATTTTATTGTAGGCGGGGTGTCCGGCATCATCGCACCAGCAGTCATCCGGATGGATCATTCTGGCCCAAGGTGCAGGTCTCGCAATCCGGTCGGCACGGTAGAGCATCCCTACAATCTGATGGATGCCCGCAGGCGTGCCGCCATCTCCTTCACGCTTTTCCTCGACTATGCCACTGCGGCCAATGGTGCAGGGAAATCTCCGCTTTCGGAACCAAAGCCCGGATGGGGAAAGAACCATGTCGGCAGGCAGGCCGTGTCGTCCGCGCCGCGCCACCCGGTCGAAGCGGTGTCCATTCGAACCGAATGCCGTCGCCTTGGCTGGTTCGTTCACAGAATATGCCCCGATTTACTGGCCTTGACGTCAAGGTAGTCCGCGTTTTCGGCGGTTCTTCCGACCTTCAGGGGAACCCGCTCGACGACCTCGATTCCTTGCGTCTTCATCATGTCGACCTTGGCCGGATTGTTGGTCAGCAGGCGCACCGATGAGAACCCAAGTCGCTTCAGGATATCGGCTCCCGTGCGAAAGTCGCGCTCGTCATCCTCGAATCCAAGTCGATGATTGGCCTCAACGGTGTCAAATCCCTGATCCTGCAGCCTGTATGCTCTCATCTTGTTGGCCAGGCCAATGCCGCGACCTTCCTGATGGAGGTAGAGCAGAGCGCCCGCTCCTTCTTCCTCCATCTGCCTTAGGGCCGCATGCAACTGTGCCCCGCAATCGCATTTCAGGGAACCAAGGACATCGCCAGTGAAGCAAGCCGAATGCAGTCTCGTTAGCACAGGTTCGCTCCGTGCCGGTTTCCCAATTTCGACAGCCACATGATCCTCTCCGCCATCATCGGGCCGAAACACGTGCACGCGGCCATGCCCGGCGAGGGAGGTAGGAACTCGGCCTGCGACAACTCCTTCATGGGATGCCGGCGCCGTCAGGACTTCATCAAGACCGTTCGCGTCCAGCACCGTCAGTTCGGGGGGCGGCGCTTCCGCGCACTCTGTCACTATGGCCGCCGGGAGGAGCCGTGCTGACTTGACCAGGCGGAGGGCGAGACCGTGTATTCGGGCCGAGCCGTCCCGTTCAGATACGAAGGGCCCCTTCATTGGTCTCGAGAGGTCGTCTTGCGGGTCGGCAACCGAGGCCACCCAGTCTGCAGTCGCGTCGAGTGGCAGCCGAAGCCGCGCAAATTCTCCGTCATAGGCACGTGCGCTCAGTGTTTCCGCGCGGCGTGCAGTGATCACCAAGACGGAAGCGCCTTGCTTCCTGACGTCCGCAAGCCTGACGGGGTCAATCCCGTCCGCTGCGAGGACGAGCGCATTCGAAGTGCCGGACGCGAGCACGACCGGCAGTCCCAGCCGCAAGTCGGTGCGTGCCCGCGCGATGCGTTCCCGGAGGTTCGGTTTCAGCGACATCGGTGTCCGGTACCGTTCATATCTCTAACCAAGCCTGTTTCCGCGATTCTTCGTAGGCTTACAACGAATGGTTGATATGCGGGAGACGCCCCGGCCAATCAAGGCTGGGCGAACATGTTCGAAACATGAGGACCTTTTGTGTGGAACTACATGCGGGCCGCTGATCGGAATTTGCCCTGCCCGGCCTTTCGGCCGCCCAACGTCGCCATGCCATTGCACAACGTCGTGCCACGAAAGCAGAATGTCGAAAGGTGCCAACTAATCATTGAAAGTCCCAATATTTGAAACATTTCCGCTACCTGTGACACGTCCCGGTGAAATCTTGCAGCATTTCTTGCAAGATGCCTGGCGCCCCCGCATCTGCTCCTAGGATAGCTGCGGAGGACGCTATGGCCCAAAACCTGAAAAAGATATTGCTGGTGGATGACGATGACGACCTGCGCGAGGCGCTGGGCGAACAGCTGATTCTGACCGAAGACTTCGACGTCTTCGAGGCCGCAAATGGTGCCGAGGCCATACAGAAGGTCAAGCAGGCGCTATACGACCTGGTGATACTGGACGTCGGACTGCCTGACACGGACGGACGCGAGCTTTGTCGCGTGCTGAGAAAGCAGGGCGTCAAATGTCCGATCCTCATGCTGACAGGGCACGACACCGATGCCGACACGATCCTTGGTCTTGATGCCGGTGCCAATGACTACGTCACCAAGCCGTTCAAGTTTCCCGTACTGCTCGCGCGGATTCGTGCGCAGCTCAGGCAGCACGAACAGTCCGAGGACGCAGTATTTCAGCTTGGACCATACACGTTCCAGCCCGCCCAGAAGATGTTGCTCACGGAAGACGAGAAGAAGATTCGCCTGACCGAGAAGGAAACGAACATCCTGAAATTTCTCTATCGAGCCTCGGAGGGAGTCGTGGCGCGCGACGTTCTTCTCCACGAGGTTTGGGGATACAATGCCGGCGTCACGACGCATACGCTTGAGACGCACATCTACCGGTTGCGGCAGAAGATAGAGCCGGAACCCTCGAATGCGCGTTTGCTGATTACCGAGTCTGGCGGATATCGACTGGTTGCGTAACTGGAGTGAGAGGTCTTTGGGCACGTCACCGCAATTGACGTGTCCACGACATCGAACGTGAGCCTGCGCAGGGTTTGCCTCGCGGGGGGTCGCAAGACGCTTGCCGCCGCAATTGGCCAAGTCTAGTGTCCCGCGCAAAGAGTTCAGGTGTTTCATGCTGATAGGCATCCTGCAATGTGGCCACTTTCCGACCGCAGACGGCTACGCGGACCGCACCTACACGGACCTATACTCAGGCGTCCTGGCCGGACACGGACTGGCCTTCCGGACCTGGAGCGTGGTCGACATGGAATTCCCGGATTCCGTCAGTGATGCCGAAGGCTGGCTGCTCACGGGTTCCCGGCACGGGGCCTATGATAGCCAGCCATTCATTCCACCCTTGGAAAACTTCATCCGCAATGCCCGCACGGACGGCATCCCGATGGTCGGGATATGTTTCGGGCACCAGATCATCGCACAGGCGCTCGGAGGACGGGTCGAGAAGTTCTCCGGCGGATGGTCGGTCGGTCGCGTCGAATACGATTTCGAAGGCGAGACCATTGCGGTGAACGCATGGCATCAGGACCAAGTGGTCCGGAAGCCGGACATGGCTCGCACCATAGCCACGGCGGACGGCTGCGATTATGCAGGTCTGGCCTACGGAAACTGGGCCCTGACTGTTCAGCCTCATCCTGAATTCGACGACGACGCGGTTCGCATGCTCTTGGACACTCGCGCTCGGGGCGTGGTTCCGGAAGACCGCATGGAAGAGGCGCGCGAAGGCCTATGCCTTCCGGTGTCGCCGGAACTGCTCGGGGCCAGGATGGCCCAGTTCCTCAAAGCCGCCCGCACCTGATCGGCCCGCCATCACGAAGATGCGCCGTCCGTTGCCCATGCGCGTCTCCCCGACTGTTCCGACGACAGGCGGGCCTGCAGGTCACGCGGCGCCTGTCATCTTGGCTGGCGGGAAAGCATGTCGCGACGCGGCGAAAGGACGAAATCAAACTCGGATCATCGCGTAGATTGACGCTTGCGTGTCAGGCGTCGTGCCACGCACGATTCACGGCAACTTGAGCTGTTTTCGGGCGGCGGGCGCGGAAGTTGCGCTCGTTGCGGATCTTGCAAAGAGACGACTGTCCATACCTTAACTTTTTGGAATCATTGCAATAATATTCGACCCCTGGTCCGTTCACGCGGTGTGTCAACACTATTGCAACACGGCGCATCGGCGGCAAAGGCAAGCATTCCCGCGAACCGCCCGCCAGCGACCGCAGGGCCACAGCCGAATCGCCCGGAAACCAGTCCTCTCGGAAATGTCGGTTGCGGCGGTGGCCGATGCGCTTCCACGGCTCGACGGAACACTTGCCGACAATGGCACGATCATTCCGTTTGGCCGCGGAGATCCGGAGCGGAGCGTCATGCCTCGGATTCGCTTCCGAAGCCGTGATGAAAGATGCTCGATCCAGCAAGAAGGCGAGCGCATCTCTCGCTGACAATTGCAATCCTTTCATTTTTCTGGAGGCGCCGAACCCATGGAAATCCGTGCCGGCACCATGGCTGCACCGTCGACCGTGCGGCAGCATACGCGTTCGATCCAGCCGTGCTTCCGTGTCCGAGTGGAGGTCGACCATGTCCGAATCGTCTTGAGTTGCATCCCTCTGCCGCGTGGCGCGTGGAAGCGCCTGGGTCACTGTTTCGCAAAGCTCCAAATGCATGGGATCCCAGCCCGGTTTCTGAACGATGCCACGGCAATCCCGCCAAATGCACCAAACTCTCGATGACGGCCTGCGGGATCATTGATCCGGACGCAACGCGGACACCATTCGGTCAAGAACCTTGCGAGTTGAGGACGGCGAGCATGTGCTGCATGGCTTCCTCGCGAAGAATGTTCCCCTGCATCGTACGGCATGCGGTCGATCGCCTGGATGCGTCGCTTCACCCGCTCGCCCGCCCTGACCTGCTTCGTCTCCCTGGTTCCCGCTTCCTTTCCTTGTACCGCTCGTGATCGGGGAGGTGTCGCGTATGTCGCCGGATCACCTCCGTCGAGAGATCGTCGAAGTGCCGCTCCACCAGAACGGTCGCGACGTCCGGGTGCGCCTTTGCCATGTCGCTCACGACCCACCCTATGCCCGTCTGTATGAACCGCTCGCGTTCGACCACCAGCTCCGCAACCGTCGTCGCGATGAGCGGATGGTACGCCTCATCGTGCGCCACCGCCCTGAACGGCACGATTGCCGCACGACGCTGCCAGAGATCGTTGGCGTTTCGCCATCCGGCGATTCGTTCGGCTACCCCAGTCCCGCCGAGGCGGATCAGCGGACCCAGCACTCGCACGCTGAACCAGTCGCTTGTTGACCAGTCGAAGAAGGCACCCTCAGCGAAGAGATCTTCGGACACTTCCAGAAGCCGGTCCGAGTGCAATCGCCGCACGAGATGCTTCTGCATGTAGAGGATCCCCGCGAACTTGTCCTCAGCAAGGTTTTCCTTGATCAGTGATCGGACCAGGGCGAGCTGATCGTCGTCCGCCAGCCGGTCGATCCCTTGCTCGCTCCGCCACTCAGTGAGGATTCGCGCGACCACCGGCGTCTTCACTCCGCGGTAGCCGATGGCGTGCTTCAGGTAGTTCTCGAACCACGTCTTCGTGTTCGGATCCGCGACCGAGTCCAGTCGCCGCTGCAGGTCCGCGACCATATCGGCGCTTCTCGACGAAGGGCGGCGTCTATCGCTGGGCATCATTGGACTCACGCCGCGTAATTTCCGCCTTCGCCTCCCGGGCGAACTCCTCGATGAACTTCCGTTGGTCGAAGAACAGGCGGCGCATCACCTTCGGCATAATCCCAAGCGCGGTCGTCTCCTCCGTGAACTCGCCAATGGTGCCACCCTGCTGTGCCCTGAACTCGGCTACATACCGTCCCTCGAAGACCCCGTCTGCGCCTGTCTGCAGGACAAGCCTGCTCGATGGCGTGCTCTCCAGGATCCGGAAGCGAACGGTCATGCCCGTCGAATTCAATGATTCGGTCCAGGACATCCTGTCGTCAGCGATCTCAACCTTGCCGATGTCCGACCGCCAGTTCGGCTGACCCTCGAAATCCGCATACACCTGCCAGACTGCCTGAACGGGCGCATCGAAACGGACTCTCACGGTGGTGCTGGTGGTTGCAGGCAGCAGGAGAACGATGGCGATGGCAAGCCCTGCCAGGACAGCCACCGCAACGACAACCAGCGTCATCGATCCGGTTCCGGAAAAGCTCATTCTCCACCTCTGGCCTCGACCCGAAATCTCCTGGCACGCTGATGCCTGCACGGCTGGCCGCCGCTGTCAACTTCAGGCGTGCCTGGATCGTCTGCATCCGACAATGTCACCTGTCCCTTTCTTCCCGAACTGTCCCGGTTGAGTTGGGGCCTGCAGTTTCAGCGAAGTCCGAAATGCCGCATCCGCGCGTGTCATGTCGCGCGATTCCCAGGGAGTCGACCACCCGTGTCATCCGTTGGCGCATGGCTGCCAGAACAGCTGCAAACGACTTGGTCCCCGGCGCAGTTTCGTTCCTTGTTCGCCAGCCTGCTCTCGACCTGAACTTCCAGCCGGCAGGTTGAGGGTTCGAATCCTTCCCGGATCGCCATACAAAGTGATGTCATAACAACATGCTACGGGTGTCTTCTCTTTGACGGTCCGTTGCCCCTTCGACCGCGTGGCAAACCATTGGCAAACAGTTCAGGTCAGCCCTGCGTCGCCAACCGGCGGTCGGCGTCCTCGACGACGGCGACGGTTCCACGAATCCGTGGCAGCCGTTCCGCCAAGCGGTCGCCGTCGCGTCGTACCGGGACCGGCATTCCCGGCGGCCCGATCCCGACCCCCCGATCGCCGGGCATCCGCCAACGTCATGGATTCCGGGCCCGCGTGATTCGACCGAAAGCGGACGAAGGTCCGGTCTCCCCGAGGGGGTGGCTGCCTTGGTGACATTGGGCGGCGACCTTGAGTGAAACTGGGTGCCTACCTTCGTGAAACTTGGTAACCGCGCGCGCAGCCGCAGCGCGCCGGTCCTGGTCCGCCGACGTCCCGTTTTCCCCGCTCCCCGTCCGGTCAGCGCGGCACGAGCTCGCGCCAGCCGCCGTCGGCAAGCGCCCGCGCCTTCGGGATCCAGCGCCGAACCTGCGAGCGCATCCAGCTGTCGGAGCCCCACTCGCCGGCCACGGCGTCCTCGCCCTAGACGTCCATGGCGATCCCGCGCGCCGACCTGTCGGCCCCGATCCCGCGCATCACGATCAGCAGACTGCCATGATCTCTCACTGAATGCATCTCCCCTCCGTCCCTCGGGCCGGGAGTTCCGGCGGCTGCCCTCGAAACGACCCGACCAAGTCTGTCTGGTCAACCACTCAAGTCCGGTTTGGCGCCACGCAAGATGCAAGCAACGGAGATCTGCGTGCCAAGGCGACACGATGACTGAGTGCCGTTGAGGCTGGAATTGTCATGGCATTCGCGTCGGTACGTCACCCTTGTAACCTGCGAGATCACGTCTGTCCCACGCCAAAAATGTTTGGTCAGCAATGTCAGTTGCATCCAAGAAGAACAGTGGTCAAATGCGCCCATGCAGGCCTTTTGCATCGAATCCTGCGTGTTGAGAAATTTCGGGAAATCGCGGCGGCATGGCGCTTGTCTGCGATCTCAACGCAACGGGTCGGGTAACGCGCCGCGCACCTCGACATGAAAATCTCGCGGCGATGGAACCGGCAAGAGTGTCGGAATACGCCAGAGCCAAGGCGGATGTCAGGCGCACTCCCGACGGGCTGCCGATCCACGGCTTCACGACGCTGCCCGCCGACCTGGCCGCGTTGACACTGAACGAGGTGACATTGCCGGGCAGTCCGGACCACGCCATTGCGCTGCGCGCTGTCCAGTCACGCGCCCCCTGGGAAATGATTCCCGTTGGCTGTCATGCCTTCCCCTGTGAATTCCGCATTGAGCGTCATTCTCAGATCTGCTTCGCGCCGCCGCACAGTCTGGTCGACCTGTCCTCGCGACGTATCACCGAACAGTAACGGAGTTCGCCCAGGCACTGGAACCGCGTGCGATCCACGACGCCACCCGCCGAGCGGTGCCAGTGGCCGAAGATCCAGAGATCCGGCCGGTGGAGTTCAAGCATCGCGTTCAGCGCCTGCATGGTCCGCGACATGGGTTGGTGAACCCGGTTGCCCGGAAACAGTGCTCGGATTGCGTCTGCCGGCGCATCGTGCGTCACCATGATGCGAGGTCGTGCCGCGGCGTAGCGGTCGACGATCGAGTTGAGCTCCGTGATCGAGCACTCCTCGTCCTCCCACCAGTCCAGCCCTTGGGTGCGCAGGTGCCGGTCGACCGAGAATGCGCCGCCAATGAACATAATGTCCCAGTTCGGATCGTAATGCCCGTCCGGGATCCACCCGGGCATTGCCCGGCAGATTTCCGGGTCGTCGTGGTTGCCGCGGATGAAGCCGCAAGTGCCTGTATTCTCCGAGAAGAAGTTGCCAACACGCTCTGCTGTGCGGTGATCGAGAAATCCGTGGCCGAAGTCGCCGATCTGCACGACGGCCACCCCCCTGCCCAGCACGCGCCGCGCGAACGCGTGGAACGGCGGAAACATCCCGTGGATGTCGCCCACGAGAAGCACTTTCCCTATGTCCGCGAAATCGATCATTCGCGCGTCATTGGATGGCCATCCGTTGGGTGTCAACTAGGCCGGCAACCCGATGCTTCGCAGCCACCTGGTGCAGATGACGTGGCGCCGGCTGTTCCACCAGCCTAGCGGTGTAATGTCGAAATGATTCCGGAAACACGTCAGCGCCCGCAACGGGCGTTCTCGGAAGCGGACGACTGTGGCACTGGTGCGCAAGCTGCTTGTTGGCGCTGTGGCGCTACGCCACAGCCGGGTTGGTGTCGGAGGGAGCGGGCCTGAGAGGGCGACACTGAACCTGTGCCAGGGTGTTGGGGAACCCTTCAAAGCTGTGTTCCACTGGCCGCATCGGTGCAAGTGTTCGACCTTGCAACGGACTTATCCCACTCTTCACAACCGGACCATATTCGGTACATGGTTTTCTTACGACCAGCACCTGATAAGTTTGACTTCCCAACTACAATCATTTCGTGACAACCGTTCACGATTCTGCTGTGCGCTGACAAATCTGGTCTCACCGCGGCAATGATTTCAGCAATGCCTCCTATATTGATCTCTTACTTGCAAACAGAACGACTTTGAATCAGATTTTGAAGCCTGCGAATAATGTACAGGCCTGAATAGATTACAATGAACGAAGCTGCTTCGCAGCAGTTGCGAGTGGACGGTCGGGCCCTCCGATTTTAGGCCTTGGTGCCGTGAGTGACGCGCCGGAGGTCGCTGAGGCCCGAACTCGCGGTCACGCCGGACTTCCCTCTCCCTGACAGTGCTGTTCCTTTCCCTGTCGGCGGTCCGTGTCCGGATGGTCCTGGCGCGCGCCGCCGGATGGAAGGGAAACACCATGACAATGAAAGACGACATGACGATCTCCGCCGCGCTGGAGCGGGCCGAGGAACAGATGACGATGACGAACCTGGCGGAGAACACGCGCAGGGCGTACCGGCTGGAGATCCGCCGGTTCTTCGACAGCATCGGCAAGCAGCCCTCCGAGGTTGCGGCCGCCGATCTGCGCGGCTGGGTGCTCGGACGGATCGAGAGCGGGCTGACGCCGGGGTCGGTCAACATGACGGCGGCGGCGCTGCGGTTCCTGTTCCGCGACGCGCTGGACCGTCCGGACCTCGTCAAGGGGCTCCGCAACCAGAGAATCCCGCGGAAGCTGCCGCGGCACATGTCGGTGGAGGAGATCGAGAGGCTGACCCTGGCGGTCACCGACATCCGCTACCGGACGGCGATCACGCTCTCCTACGGCGCCGGCCTGCGGATATCGGAGACCGTCGGCGTGAAGGTCTCCCACGTCATCGCCGACAGGAACCTCCTGCACATCCCCTCGGGCAAGGGCGGGACCGAGCGCATGGCGCCCCTGCCTGCCAACCTGGTCGGCCATCTGCGCGGCTACTGGAGGAACATCTTTCCACGTCCGGTGTCCTGGATGTTCTACGCGGGCTCGCCCGACCAGCCGATCAGCACCGACTCACTGCGCAACGCGTTCAACGCGGCCCGCGACAGGGTCGGCGTCAGCAGCAACTACACCTTTCACTGCTTGAGACATTCATTTGCCGCTCACGTGCATGAGCGCGGGGGCAGCATCGACGTCATACAGGATGCGCTCGGTCACCGGCAGTCCGATACCACCCGGGGCTACGCGCGCGCAACCGGAAGGATGTTCGCGTCCCTCGACCATCCGCTCTCGGGGTCGGCCGTGCTCGCAGCCTGACGCGGCCCCATGACGGAGAAAGCCGGCGTGGCGGAGATCTTCCGCCGCGCGGGACCCGCCTATCGCCAGGCCCGGGCCGGGCCGCTTGATGCCGTGCGCCTGAAGGTCATGGGCGCCATCGAGGCCTGCCGCACGGCAGCCCTCGGCGGCCACCTGCACCGGTGCGACGGCTGCGGGCGTGACCATCCGCTCTACAACTCGTGCCGGAACCGGCACTGCCCGACCTGCCAGGGCAACGCGGCGCGGACGTGGCTGGACGCCCGCGCCGGCGACATCCTGCCCGTGCCGCACTTCCACGTCGTGTTCACCCTGCCGCGCGGGATCGCCGACATCGCCTTCGCGAACCGCAGGACCGTCTTCGGCATCCTGTTCCGGACCGCGCACGAGACGTTGCGGACCATCGCCGCCGACCCGCGTTTCGGGGGACGGCGCATCGGCGGGACCAGCGTCCTGCACACCTGGGACCAGAGGCTCCTGTGGCATCCGCACCTGCATGTGGTCTTGCCCAACGCCGGGATCGACGTCGCCTCGGGCGAATGGACCGTCGGAAGCGCCAGGTTCCTGGCCCCCGTCAAGGTCCTCGCCAGCCTGTTCCGACGACGCTTCCTCGATGAGCTCGCCAGGGCCCGCGACAGGGGCGAGCTCAGGTTCTCCGGACGCACCGCGCACCTTGCCTGCCCGCTCGCTTTCCGCGACGCCGTCGCCGCCGCCCGGTCGACGGACTGGGTCGTCTACGCCAAACCACCGTTCCGCGGCCCGGCCCAGGTGTTCGCGTACCTCGCCCGCTACACGCACAGGATCTGCATCGGAAACAGCCGGATTCTCGCCTTCTACGGCACGCAGGTCCGCATCCGCTGCCGGAAGCCGAAGCGGCCGGGAGAACGGAAGCCCCGCTACGGCTCGATCACGCTTGCCGCCGAGGCGTTCATCAATCGCTTCCTCATGCATGTCCTGCCCGACGGCATGCAGCGCATCAGGCACTTCGGGATCCTCGGGAACAACTGCCGCGCCAAAACGCTGCGACAGGCACGAGACGCGCTCGGCGTCGCCGACTCCCCGCCGCCGGACCGGAATGCCGAAGGCTGCGACGGTCGAGAAGAAAGCCGGGACGGCGACGAAGACGTCGCGCCCGTCGCCTGCCCGCACTGCGGCGGCATTCTCAGGAAAATCGAGGCGATCCCGAGGCCGCGACGCACCGCCCACGGGTCCCGGGGCCCGCCCCGTGCGGCATCAGCCGAGGAGACGGCCACATGATTGCCCGGAACGAACTCACGCCGCCGCGACCCCGGCGCACCGTCGTCCGCGCGCCGATGCAGGACCGCTTTCCCGACTCGCCGACGGGCCCCGTGAAAGCAGGCGTTCCGTCGTCGACAGGCCTCTCCCTCCGGCGCCCGACGCTCGTCCCCGAGCGCGCGACCGAGCCATTCCCGCCAACTCCGGGCAACCGCGCGGTCATACTTTCTCCATAGACGTCGACGTCGCGAACAGCCCGCCGCAGCCTCGTTCAATGAGATTAGTCAGCCGTGGGAGGCTGACTAATCCTTAACAATCATCTGGATATAGGACAGGCACCCAAAGTAAATGCAGTTTGCCATTCTATAGCGTTTCTTCGCACCTTTATCGAAGTCATCTGGTTTCACTCCAACGGCCGCAAATGCTGGCAATTTATCGTTCGCATGTTCGCCTTCAAAATCTGCCACCAACTTCAGTGCATCTCGTACTGTGTAGCCAATCGAATTGACTTGAAGTATATTCGTCCCAAGCCACGCCTCCATTTCGACCCCGTGCCCCGATTCATCAAAGGGACTCCGAATTTGGCACCATCCATCCTCCTGAAACTCTATTCCGTATAATCTTCCAACCTCTATTTTGTGCTCTGTCTCCGGAACAATCACTTCCTCCTTTCTTCCCCCTTTGAATCCAAGAGTCCATTCGTGACGCTGAGTTCTCCATTTCATTGTCGCCTTGCTGTATTTTCCTTTGCTTCCACTTAAAGGCAAGAATTGTGGGTGTTCAAATGCTTTCTGAAGCAGACTGCTCTCCCCATCCAAGCAAAGCTCTCGTATCGGTACCGACATTTGTCGAACCGCTGTCTTCATGAGCAGCGCAGCGGTACTCTCATCTGATTGCTTGGTAGCAATTGGCAAACATTGTGCAGCTGTCGCAAGTTCCGTGATACACTCCAACATTGCATTTGCGGTCATTGGATGAACACGGTCCCTCCAAGTCCATTCGATGTTGTCCGCGAGAAGGGTCTCCTTCAAACTGCGGTTAAATCTAGACCAGCGCTGGGGCCTAAGCAGAGAAACTGCCTCGCTCAAAGGCCAGATGATTTGATTGCGGAACAGATCAAGTGCGTTCACTTGAAAGACTGGAGACTGACTCGCTCTGGCAAAGCGTCGTCCAGAATGCGTACGTCGATCACTGCCGTTTTGTCGCTGCGCATCGCATCGGTAAATGCCTGGTCCAATTCACCGCTGTTCTCGACCCGAATGCCTGTGCAGCCAAACGCGCGCGCAATTTCGGCGTAGTCCAACTCGGTGAACTCGGTGGAAATGTAGCGGCCGTCGAAAAAAAGCCTCTGATTGTCCTTGATGAAATGCATGTTCGAGTTGTTCATGACGACGACGGTCAGATTGGCGCCGCTGCGCACGGCTGTCTCCAACTCCTGGACAACCATGGCGAATCCGCCGTCTCCGGTCAGGCAGACGACACTCTGGTCCGGCGCTGTCAATGCGCGCGCGATGGCGGCGGGCAAACCATAGCCCATTACGCCGAAGCCGCGCGGCCCCAAGTAGTTTCTTCCCGGACTTCGCACTTCGAAATACTGGCCGCCCCAGATCTGGTTGAACCCGGAATCACAGACAAGAACGTCGTCATCTTGCATGGCATCCCGCATCGCGCGGATGACCTGAATTGGATGAACCGGCTTGGCATCGCGATTCTGGGCAAGCGGTGACTCGATGCCCTTCTCCTTTCGCCAATTCGAGGAAATGGCGGAAACGGCATCTCGTTGTGTCGTTTTGGGCGTGACGCGAGGGTCCGATTTGAGATGGCCGAGCATCTCCCGCAAGACAGACTTGATGTCGCCTGTCAGCGCCAGATCAACCGTGTAATTGCGACCGATCTGGGTTGGTTCGATGTCGATCTGAACCAGTCGCGCCTTTCTGTCAGGTATGCGCCAGGCCGCCGTGCCGACATTGTTGAAACGAGTCCCTAAGGCCAGCCCCAAATCCGCCTGAAGGACGTATTCGTTTGACACCGGCCTCCCGAGGAGACCATAGGGTCCAAGGCTGAGGGGGTGGTTTTCTGGCAGCGAGCCCTTGCCCATGTACGACGTCGCCACCGGCATGTCGAGCAGTTCGGCGAGCTCCCTGACCTCGTTCGTCGCGCCCGAGGCCATCACGCCACCGCCGCCAAGGATGATCGGTCGTTTCGCAGAAAGAATTGCGTCGATTGCGGCGGAGATTTCGTGTCGGGGAGGTGTCGGTCGGTATGCCGGCCACCGGGCGTAGCGCGTGTCGACCACGAAGTCCTCTTCGGCGAACCCGTGCTTCGCACGCAGTGTCGTCATCGGGAAGCTCAGAAGCACGGGACCGGGCCGTCCGGTGGTTGCAATCTGGAAGGCCCGCTTCACGAATTCCGGAATTCGCTCAACATGGTCCACCGAGAAGACCTCTTTGGTGATTGAGCGAAAGAGAGTTGTCTGGTCGATCTCCTGAAACGAATCGCGCCCCCGCCAGTCTGCCCGTACGTCAGAGACGATAGCCACGACGGGAATGCCCGAGAGAAAGGACTCGGACATCCCGCTGATGAGGTTGGTGGCACCCGGACCGACCGTGGCATCGCAGACGCCGACCTTGCCAGTCGCACGCGCGTGGGAATCGGCCATTTTCGCTGCAGCTTGTTCGTGCCGCACCAGGACATGGCGAACGTCGTTGCGACGGAAGATTGCATCGTGAATGTGGGTTTGTTCGCCCGGCAGGCCGAACATCGTGTCCACGTTGAACCGGCGAAGCATTTCGACGATCGCCTCGCCGCCATTCATCGCCCTCGCGCCCTCGTTTGGCATGGCCCGCTCCTTAGCACTTGAATTGTGACTGCGTCATCGCCGCCTTCGCGATGCCGAGGCCGATGTCACCGCAGCCGCCGGTGATGAGGACGTGGTCTCCCTTGATTGCCAATGGATGCTCCCTGTGAACTCGGGTCGGCCCAAGCGGGACCGGTTGCCAGCGAACGTCTCGCTTGGGGTTGCAACTTCGACGTGCCTTGTTCAGGCGACCTCGATCGCGTTCGGCAGGAGCACCTTTTCAAGATGCTCTTTCGCCTCGGCATGGGTAATCCAGTCCGGTGGCGGGAAATCCGCCGCCATTTCCCAATCATCCCCGCTCGCCTCCATGTGGGCTGCAATCCGAACGTCAAACTCGTCCATCAACGTCTGATACGTCGGATCGTCCACCAAATTGTTTTGTTCATGGTAGTCTGCGCGCTCGTCAAACAGCAGCACGCGATTGTCCTTGTGGCGCATGTAGAGCCAGTCCTTGGTGCGTATGCCGCGCTCGGCAAACGGTGCAAACTCGTGCGGGTTGGCGCCCGTTTGGGTAAAGACTTGATACCAGATCGCATCGCGTGCCTCGGCCTCTTCACCGTCGAGAACGGGAAGGTAGCTTTGGCCATCGATGTCCTCGGGAATGTCCGCACCAACGATGTCGAGGATCGTTGGCATCATGTCAGGGCCGACATCGACCAGCGCGGCGGTCTTCTGCGGCTTGAACCGTGCGGCGTATCGAACAATCAACGGCACGTGCATGGCACTTCGGTAAGCCGTGTTCTTGATCCCGCAGTAGTGACCATGCTGGCCGCACATGTCACCGTGATCGCTGAAGAACAGCACTACCGTGTCATCCGCCATTCCCTGGCGATCAAGTTCGTTCAGGATCCGTCCAACGTTCCAGTCTATGTTGTGGATCATGCCATAGTACTCGGCGATGAACTGGCGAATTTCAGCCTCCGTTTCCGGCTCTCCTACGGGTTTGGTGTCGTAGGCCGCGTGGCTCGCATGTCCGGACCGCGGATCGCCGCCGCACAAGACCTCGTTTCGAATTCTCTGAAACCTGCGCTGAAGCTCCATGTTGGGAACGCCTGCTGGCAATGGGACCTCGTCGGGGCTGTAGACCCTGCGCAGGTAGTCCGGCATGTCCATCGGGAAATGCGGGGGGCCATAGCTCACGTATCCGATCCAGGGCTTGCCGTCCTTGGCGGTCGACGCGTCTGCAATGAAGTCGATCAGCTGATCGGTCTGGTAGTCTGGTTCATAGCGCTTCGAATGATAGGCCTGGCCATCGTCATCGTAGTAAATCGACGACATGTACTCGTGGCCGCGATTGAAGCCTATGAAGTGATCCCAGCCAAATCGGCGATCGGGCGGCACAAAGCCGGGCTTGGGTCCGCCTTCGAGATGCCACTTTCCGATGTACCCGGTCCGATAGCCGGCATCCTTCATGAGATTGGCAAGGAAGACCTGATCGCCACGCAGCGGGAAGTGGTTTTGGATCATTCCGTGCCGCTGGGCATACTTGCCTGTCAATACAGAAGCGCGGAACGGGCAGCAGACCGGATACGATGCGTAGGCCTCTGTGAACTGAACCCCTTCGCCTGCCAGCCTGTCGATGTGCGGCGTCCTTATGGTCGGATTGCCGGCACAGCCCATCGCGTCGTACCGCATCTGGTCGGCGTAGATCAGAAGGATGTTCGGTCTTTGCCTCATGGATCCTCTACCTTTCCCGCCATGCGGCTTCTCACCCAGGTCGAGATAGGTCCCCAAAGGATTGTCAGTGCCAGGACGGCATAGATCCCGAGACCGATGGGGGTGTTGAAGAATTCCGCCGTGCTGCCATCCGCGATCGTGATGGACTGGCGCAGGGAGTTCTCCAGAATCGGGCCAAGCACGAAGCCAATGGAAAGCGGCGCAATGGAATAGCCCAGCTTCCTGACGACGTACCCCAGCACTCCGGCGGCCAACAGAACACCCACGTTGAAGAGACTGTTCGAGACCGCGTAGATGCCGGTGAAGCTCAGCAAGAGGACGGTCGGCACGATCACTGTCATCGGAACCTTGATCAGCATCGCGGCAAAGCGGATCGCGAACAGGCCGATGAAGAACAACAGGATGTTGATGAAGAAGAGACCGAGGAACAGGGAGTACATTATGTCCGGACGCTCGTCAAAGAGCGTCGGTCCCGGAGCCAGGCCCTGGATCAGGAACGCGCCCAGCAGGACCGCTGCGGCCGGACTGCCTGGCACGCCAAGTGTCAGTGTTGGAACCAACGCTCCGCCGACGGTCGCGTTGTTCGCCGTTTCAGGAGCAACGATGCCCTCAGGGATGCCTGTACCGAACTTTTCCGGCTCCTTGGAGCGGCGCTTCTCTTCCGAATAGGCAAAGAACGCACCGACTGCGGCGCCCTCTCCGGGAATGATTCCGATAATTGTGCCCAGAATCGAAGATCGTGCCAGATTGCCCTTGAGCTTGGCCAAGGTCTTCAGGCCCGGGATCTTCACGGTCAGGCTTGTCTTGTCGAATTCAATGCGTTTCAGTGCCTTCTCTGCCCCGATCAAGACCTCGGACACCGCGAAAATGCCGACGAGAAACGGAACCAGCGGTATGCCTTCATACAAATGATAGGTCCCGAAGGTGTAGCGCTCTGCGCCATTCAGCTCATCCAGTCCCCAGGTCGTCAGGAAGATGCCTAGACCGCCGACAAGCAGTCCCTTGAAGAGGTTCGCGCCCGCAACGCGGACAACGACAACCAATCCGAAAACGGAGATGGCAAGAAATTCCCGGGGCCCGAACTTGATCGCGACTTGAGCAAGCACGGGCGCGATGAAAGTCAGACAGACAACGCTTACAAGTCCGCCAATGATGCTGCCCGTCAGCGACAGTCCCAGCGCTTCGCCGCCTCGGCCCTGCTTGTACATCGCGTGTCCGTCCATGACGGTCGCGATCGCGGCCCCGGTGCCCGGAATGCCGACAGCAATCGCCGATATTGACCCCCCGTAAATCGCGGCATTGTAAATTGCGAGGAGCAGGATCAACGAAGGAACCGCTTCCATGTAGAACGTGAATGGCAATGCCAACGCGATCGCGATCGGCGGCCCGAGACCGGGAAGAATTCCGATGACCAGTCCAAGAAGGATTCCGGCCACCAGCATGATCATGGTGAACGGATCAAAAAGGTTCGCAAACGCGACCCCTACTGCAGCAGCGTCAAACACTAGAACTGTGTCCCCAGCAACTGGGTGAAGATCAGATAGACGCCGGCCGCCAACGCAAGAACGACGCCGTAGATGACCGGGTTGCGCACGCCCATCGCCAAACAGAGGAGCGGCCCGCATATCAGCGCCATTACGACGTAGCCGAAGTTTAGCCAGACAACGTAGCTGACAACTGCCGCAGCCAGCGCGAGCAGGCCGTGCCTAGCCTCGGCGGATGAAGCGAAAACGGTTTGACCTTCATCTCCTGCCTCACCCTTCGAGGCGTAGACATAGAGCACAACTGCTGCGCAAAGTGCCGTGAATCCCAACAGGAGTTGCGGAAAGAATCTCGATGGAAGTCCGGAACTTGCCAGCAGTCCTGCGGCCTCGAAACCTTGCGCAACGACTGCAAAATAGGCGCAAGCAATGATGACCAAGACCGTGAAGACGATGTTCGCCAATCGCTGGGTCAGCATGGGCCTGTTTCCCGTGCATGCGGAAAATGGAACGGGCGCCGCAAAGTGGCAGCGCCCGAACCGGTTCGAAAAATGCACATCACTTGTGCAGCAGTCCTAGCCCGTCAAGGATCGGCGAATACAGGTCGATGCCGGATTGCAGCAGGTTCCCGACATCCTCGGTGCCATGCACGAACTGCCAGTCGATGCCCGGAGGCAATTTGGAGATGAATTCGTCCGTGCCCAGCACTGCAGTTGCGGCAATCAGCTTGTCGACGATCTCCTGGGGCGTTCCGGCCTTTACGGCCCAACCTCCATGAACCCAAACGCCAGCTTCCTTGCCTGGGAATGCTTCGCCAATGGTGCGGACGCCAGGCAGATGTTGTTCAAAGTAGGTTTGACGGTTGTTGTCCAGGATGATCAGCGGCCGAATCTCGTTCTTGAACGCGTTGATCGTCGCGATCTGTCCAACGCCGACATCAACCTGACCGCCAATCAGGCCCGTAATGGTTGCCGGAACGGTCTTCAGAGCGATGGTCTTGAATTCCAGGCCGAACTCGGACGCCAGCTGAACCGCGCTCAGGTTTGGCGGCGCGCCGAGGTTGTTGACGCCAATGCTGAGCTTTTCGCTCCTTGCGGCTTCAAGAAATTCCTCGAACGTCTGGAGCGGACTGTCAGCTCGCACGTAGAGCGCGTTGGATGCAGCTTGGCCCGCATAGAAGGCAATGAAGTCCTCCATCGGGCTGTAAGGCACTTCACGGGTCAGCGGAACAACCATGAAACTCGGAGGGGACCATTGGAAGATGGTGTAGCCATCCGCCTCCTCTTCGAGCACGCTCATGGTCGCCGGAATGTGCGCGCCGCCCGGCTTGTTCACGACGTTGATCGGCACGCCCAGTTCCGCGCTGACGGCCTCGGCCGTCACACGCGCGCCGATGTCCGCATTGCCTCCCGCAGCGAAGGACACGACCAGCGTGATCGGCCGTTCAGGGTATTCAGCCAGCGCGGCACCGGTGCTGAGGCCCAGCGCGACCGTGGCGGCAGTGGCCACTTTGATAAGGTTCATGTTGAAGCTCTCCCTTGCTTTCATCTTGTGACTCATTGGTCGAGACGTACGTACCTTTGATGCATGCACGCGAAATGTCAAGCCACAAGTCCGCCCGCGCAATCACGCGGGGTTGTCAGTCGTAAACTCGATTTCCAGTTCAAGCAGGTCACAGGGATAGAACAGCTTCGCTGAGTAGATCAGTGCCCCGTGTTCGTCGAAGAACTCCCTGAACACCTTGAAGACGGCTGAGTTCACCTTGATCCCGAGCGCCTTCGCGAGGCCGAAGTCTGCATAGGCGACCGTGATTCTCTGGCGCGCATTTGCAATGTCCACGCCAAGGTCGCGCAGGACCGCGACGACAATCTCCTGCATGAAGCGGTCTGGTGCGCGTTCATAAACCTGGTCGTCAAGCTGGATATCGACCTGGCAAAATGGCTTGCCGCCCCGCGCATGAATGCGGCGCATGCAACGAAAATACCTTCCGTCCTTGGACTTCTCTATGGTTGCGTCGCCTTGGCGTACCGAGACTTCGAGCTGGTCCACCATCGCATAGATCTCTGAAATCTCAGCGCGCACCTGAAGCGAGACGCGGTCAGGAATCTGAACCTTGCGCACAAAGGTTCCGCGTCCTGGGTACTTTTCGATGAGGCCTTCATCTTCCAGCGTATTCATCGCCTGCACCACGGTCATGCGCGCGACGCCAAGCTCTTCGGTCAGTTCCCGCAGCGCAGGAAGACGTGCGCCCGGGAGCAGGTCCCCGGACATGATCTGATGTCGCAGGACTCCGGCCACTTCCGCATGCAACGGGACCGCCTTCCGTTTCATGGACTGAAGATTCATCTTGAAACCTCTCCCGACCTGCAGGTACAAAGTTCCAGAACGTTTTACATCGCGTTGGACAGTCAATGCAAGCAAGACACAACCTCGAAGAGCTTGAAAGGATCGCGACGCGGCTCCGCATGCACGTGGTGGACATGGTCGCACCTTCGGGACAGGGCTATGTTCAGCAAGGCCTCGGGGCAGCGGACATATTCACGTCGCTCTATTTCGCCGAAGCGACGCTGGACCCGGCCAATCCCACCTGGCCCGACAGGGACCGGATCTTTTTGACCACCGCCCACAACACCGCGATATTCTATGCCACGTTGGCAGAGCGCGGGTTCTTCGACACCGAACGGCTCTCCACCTATGTCACCGACGGCTCGCCGCTGGAAATAAACTCGTCCGAGCGCATGGGGCCGTTTGTCGAAGCGACTTGCGGCTCGCTTGGCCAGGGCCTGTCGGTCGCCGTCGGTTGCGCCTTGGCGGCAAGGCGGCAGGGCCGCGCCAGCCGCGTTTATGTCATCGTCGGCGACGGCGAAATGCAGGAAGGCCAGATCTGGGAGGCCGCAATGCTCGCAGGTGCCAGCGGTCTCGACAACCTCTGCCTGATCGTGGACTACAACTTCGTGCAGTCCGAGGGGCCGATGGACCTGGTCATGTCGCTGGAGCCCTTGATGGACAAGATGGAGAGCTTTGGCTTCGCCTGTCAGGAGATCGACGGAAACGACATCGGCGCGTTGCTGGGCGCTTATGATCAAGCCCGCGAGACAAAAGGCAAACCGAGCTTCATCAAGGCCAACACGTTGATGGGCAAGGGTGTCGCGTCGCTGGAAGGGTTGATGTTCCACCAATTGCGCTTCCCGCCCGAGGTCGCAGCCTCGGCCCGCACCGAATTGGAATCCCAGCAGTGACGTTCACACGAAAGGACGACCGGTCTTCGACTGACCGACGCAATTGAATTTGGAAACACGACATCGACAGCCCTGCAACCGTCAAAGCGGTGCGCCGCATGATCATTCGGTGCAGAACCTGAGAGGCAAGACATGACAGCACCGGTCGCGGTGATCACGGGGGCGGCCGGCGGAATTGGCGTTGCGCTGGCCCACCGTCTGGCTGCGGAAGGATGGCGGCTGCATCTGATCGATGTCGATGCAGGTCGGTTGGAGCCGCTGCGGCAGGCGCTGCCAGAAGGCACAACGATTGCCGAAAGCAGACTCGAAGATCCGGCGGCGTGCGCGACGGCGCTGCCGGAGGCGCCGGGACCGGTCGCCGCGCTGGTGCATCTGGCGGGCATCTTCGTGCCGCATGACCTCGGCCCCGACGGCCGCGAGATCTACGACAAAACGATGCAGCACAATGCCACTAACGCCTTTGACCTTGCCGGTGCGGTTCTGCCGCGCATGGCCGATGGCGGCCGCATCGCCCTTGCCTCGTCGCTAGGATTCAACAGGGGTGTGCCCGACCACGTCGCCTATTCCATGGCGAAGGGCGCGATCGTCGGGCTGACTCGCGGGCTGTCGCGGCGGGTCGCGGACCGGGGGATCTGCGTAAACGCCGTGGCGCCCGGCATCATCGAAACGCGGATGGCGGATCACCTGATCGAACGGCGCGGGCGCGACGCCCTTCTGTCGTCCATCCCGCTCGGCCGACTGGGCCGGCCCGAAGACGTCGCGGCGGTGATCGCGTTTCTGCTGTCCGACGATGCGTCCTACATCACGGGTCAGGTAATCAACGTCGATGGAGGAATCGCAAATGACTGAATCCCGAAAGCCGGACGGCCCATTGCGTGGACGCCACGACATCCGGTGCGCGTTGCGGGCGAAGCCGCCGGCAATTTGCGCCACGACTTCCAGGCAGATCAACAGAGAGGAATTCTCGAAATGAGCGTTGCCACTTCAGATGTCAATTTTTCCGACGAACAGATGCTAGGGTTCTACCGAGACATGCTTCGTATTCGCCGGATTGAAGAGCGGATCGGCGATGACGCCAAGGCGGGAAACATACCTGGCGCAGTGCATCTCTACATCGGGCAGGAGGCGGTCGGTGTCGGCTTTTGTTCGCAACTCACGGACGACGACTGGATTGCCTCGACCCACCGTGGACACGGCCACTACCTTGCCAAGGGTGGAGACAGCAAATTGCTGATGGCCGAGATCTACGGTCGCGAAACCGGCATGTGCAAGGGACACGGCGGGTCCATGCATGTGGCGGATTTCTCCAAGGGAATCATTGGCGCGAATGGCATCGTCGGTGCCGGAATCTCGATCATCACGGGAGCGGCCTGGGCTGCACAGATGGACGGCAAGGGAGCCGTCGGCGTTGCCTTCTTTGGTGATGGCGCCGCGAATCAAGGAGTCTTGTGTGAAGCCCTGAACGTGGCCGTGCTCTGGAAGCTGCCGGTGATCTTCGTTTGCGAAAACAACGGATTCTCCGAGTTCTCGCCGTCCTCGACCGTGACTGCAGGCAATATCGTCGACCGGGCCAAGCCCTATGGTGCCGCCCACGAGACGGTGGACGGCAACGACTTGATCGCCGTCCACCAATGCGCTGCGCGGGCCATCAAGCATGCACGGGCCGGCAACGGGCCATCCTTGATCGAAGCGCGCACCTACCGGCAACGCGGTCACGTCGAGGCCGAGGCATCGTTCCTTGGGTCGAAATACCGGTCGGATGAAGAGGTTGCCGAATGGATCGGCCGTGACCCGATCACTGCATTCGCCAGACGTGTCATCGATGCCGGCCAGGCAAGTCAGGCCGATCTCGACCAGATCGAGGCGGAGATCGCCGGCGAAGTGACCGAGGCCGTGCAATTCGCCGAAGGTTCGCCCTATCCCGACCCTGCCATGCAGGGCACCAATTACATGTTTGCCTGAAGGGAGTTCCGGCACATGGCAAAGAAACGCATGATCCAGGCAATCAATGAAGCGCTTGATGGCGAAATGGCCAAGGACCCGAAGGTCGTGGTGTTCGGCGAGGACGTCGAAATCAGCCTGTTCGGCGACACGCGCGGGTTGAAGGACAGGCATGGTGCGCACCGTGTCCGCAACATGCCGATCTCCGAAACGGTGATGAGCGGCATGGCCGTGGGTGCCGCCGCGGCAGGGTACAAGGTGGTTTGCCACATGATGTTCGGAAACTTCATGTACACTGGCTTCGACAGCATTGCCAACCAGGCCAGCAAGCTGCGCTACATGACAGCTGGGCAGATCGCCCTGCCGATTGTCTATATGGGGGTCTTTGGTGGCGGTCGATCGGCCGCGGCGCAGCATTCCGACGCGATGCACCCGATGATCATGAATCTGGGCGGGATCAAGGTTGCCCTGCCCGCGACGCCCTCCGATGCAATGGGCCTGCTGCGTTCGGCAATTCATGATCCAAATCCCGTGATGTTCTTGCAGGCGGCCGGACGCGGCGGTGAACAGGGTGAAGTGCCCGAAGGCGATCATGTCATCGAGCTCGGCAAGGCCTCGACCGTTCAGGAAGGTGACGACGTGACGGTCGTGGCCATTGGCGCCATGGTGCGGCCGGCAATGCGTGCGGCGCAAGAATTGGCAAAGTCCGGGATCGGCGTCGACCTGATCGATCCTCGCACGGTCGTGCCTCTGGACAGCGAGATGATATTTGGATCCGTTCGCAAGACCGGTCGACTGGTCGTCGTGGACGAGGCGCGCGACATGTGTTCCGCGGCATCCCACATCGCGGCGATTTGCGCCGACCAGTGCTTCGACGCCCTCAAGGCACCGATCCGGCGCGTCACGGTCCCGGATGTGGCGTTGCCCTATTCACCACCGCTTGAGAAGGCGCTCCTGCCGAACGTAGCCAGCATCTCGGACGCCGTGCGCCGACTTCTCGGCAAAGCCGCTACAGAAGGGGCCTGAACAATGAAAGTCGCGCTGAAAATGCCGCGGATCGGCATGAACATGGAAGAAGGCACCCTTGTCGCGTGGAAGGTCAATCCGGGCGAGAGCTTCAAGGAAGGCGACATCCTCTACGAAGTCGAAACCGAGAAGGTCACGAACGAATACGAGGCGCCTTGCAACGGCACGATGCTGGAGCACCTCGCCGATGAAGGGGACGATGTCCCGGTAGGTGACAATGTCTGCAGAATCGAAAAGGTCGACTGAGTTGCCATGGCCGAGACCCTGACCAAACTCGAAGCTGCGGACTTCATCAACCGGTCCTTCAAGCCTCTGCCGCGATCCTACGGCGACGCGTTGATCGAGGCCGCCAAGGCCGATGAACGCATCGTCGCCCTTTGCGCCGACCTCGTTCCCCCAACCGAAACCGACCGGTTCCGCGACGAGCTGCCAGAGCGATTCCACAATGTAGGCATCGCCGAGGCGAACATGATCGGCATGGCGGGCGGCATGGCACGCTCGGGCGAAATCCCCTTCTGCCATTCGTTTTGCGCCTTCATTACCAAACGCGTGCTCGACCAGATCACGATGCAGGCAGCATATCCGAACCTGCCCGTGAAAATCGTCGGGTTCCTGCCAGGAGTGGCGACGCTCCTGGGCGTCTCGCACCAGGCCATCGAGGACGTTGCTATCCTTCGTGCGGTGCCCAACATGGCGATTTTCGAGCCCTCCGGGCCGGAATATCACGCGGCCATGGTCAAATTGGCGCTGGATTGGGACGGGCCAGCCTATTTGCGGATGAAACGGCCAGAGACGACCCCGCCGCAATTCGAGCCGCAGTCGCTGGAAATCGGCAAGGGTGTCATCCGTCGCGAGGGCGGCGACCTCACGATCATGTCTGCGGGGCTCTGCGTGACCGAGGCGCTAAGTGCGGCGGACATTCTCTCGGGTGAAGGCATAGAGGCGGGCGTCGTCGACATGGCCTCGCTCAAGCCGATTGACGAAGCGCTGATCGTAGAACGTGCGGAAACCACAGGTGCAGTCGTCACGGCGGAAAATCACAACATCATTGGCGGCCTTGGCTCGGCCGTGGCCGAAGTGCTGGCCGACGCCGGGGTCGGATTGCCTTTCCGGCGCGTAGGCGTCCGCGATCACTTTTGTGAAGGCGGCACTTCGCCGTACCTGATGAACAAGTTCGGGCTCGACGCGCCGGCCATCGCGGAAGCGGCCCGCGATGTCGTGAAACGGAAGCGGTGAACGTGGACTACACGTACGAATACGAATCTGGCGAAGACGCCTATGAAACCGTCAATCCGGCCAGTCCCTCGGGGAGGATCGGGCGCTATGCGATCATGGCTTCGGATGAACTGGGCGCAGCGATTGAGCGGGCGAATGCAGCCCACAGGGATCTGGCCGCCGAGACCAAGGACATCCTGACTGCAAGTGCGAACGCCATGAGATTGGGACCTGGTCTCGAGGCCGACAGCGACCTCGGTCCCTTATGCAACCTTCCGCATTGGACGGATGTCTGCGCCAAGACCGAACGTGCCATCAGCGAAGGTGCCAAGGCCCTGGCCGGAGGGTTTGCGCCAAATCGGCCCGACGACGGCTACTACTATCGCCCGACCATCCTTGGCGACCTCCAGCATGAGTCTATCGCAGGCCAGGAAGAGATTTTCGGCCCTGTCCTGTCAGTGCTCGAATACGACACCTTCGATCAGGCGATGAAAATGCTGAACGGCACCGAATTCGGCCTGACCTCGGCGCTCTTCTCCAACCGCAACGACCTGATCCAGCGCTTCCTTGCCGAGAGCCAGAACGGCATGATGCACGTCAACCACGGTACGGTGCCGGACAACAACGTGCCAATCGGCGGGATCAAGAACTCCGGTGTGGGGGCCTTTTCGGTCGGACCGACGGCGGCGAACTTCTACACATCCGAGCATTCGGCCTATGTGGCTTGGTAGGCATTGACGTTTCGGAACGACATAACCTTGGCGAGCATCGACGCCTTCCCGATCAGGGCAAATGGTGGCGTGTCGCCTAAGATGGCGCTCGGCACAATGCCCACGCGACCCGCTTTGCTGGTACGGATCAGGGATGTCGACGGCTGCCCTGGCTGGGGTGAGGTCTGGGCCAATTTCCCGCCACGCGCCAATTTGCATAAGGCGCACATCATTGAGGACGTCTTGGCGCCTCAGTTGCGGGGCGCACGGTTTGTCGAACCTCGGGAGATTGGCGAAATTCTTTTCAATAAGCTGTCGATCTACTTCCTTCATGTCGGACAGCTCGAGGTCTTCTCGCACATTCTTGCCGGCATCGATTCTGCGCTTTGGGACCTCGCGTTGCGCAAGGCAGATCGGTCATTTGCCGAATTCATGGGACTTTCCGAGGCGTCCGCTCAATCCTATGCGACCTCGATCAACTCGGATGATCTTGAGCGCTTGATCCCGCATCACGCGTCGCTCGGGCAAACCCACTTCAAGCTGAAGATTGGCTTTGCGGAACACGGCAACCGGGAAATTGTGGAACGGGCCGCAAGGTTGTGCCCGGGCGGGTCGCGCATCATGGTTGACAGCAACCAGTCGTGGACGCTTGCAACGGCCATGGATGAGCTCCGAAAGTTGGAGGACCTCTCGCCATATTTCGCGGAAGAGCCGCTGCCTGCGAACGCGCCAAGGGCCGATTGGGAAGACCTTGCCTCGTCCACAGACATCCCGCTTGCAGGTGGCGAGAACATCTACGGAATCGAGAACTTCTGCGCGATGGCGAATGTCGGGCTAAGGATCTTGCAGCCGGACGTCGCGAAATGGGGCGGCGTGACGGGCGCTTTGGACCTGGCGCGTGCGATGCCCAAGAGTGCATGTCTCTGGCCGCATTTCATGGGCACCGCCGTCGGTCAGGTCGCCGCCCTGTCGATCACTGCGGTCCTTGCAGAGACCTCGTCTTGTGAAGTTGATGTCAACGAGAATGCCCTGCGAACCAATCTCTGCGGCGACATCATCACCATCAAGAATGGCCGTGTTGATCTGCCGTCCGAACCGGGCCTGGTGCCGCCGCCGGTTCCTGACCTGCTAGCGACATTCGCGGATGATCGGGCCTCAGGACCAATCGCTGAGGTTTCTCGGAACGGATTGTCGTGAACCGAGTGGCACCGGTGCCGGTGGCGCCTGGCAGTTTCAAGACAACGCCGAGTTTCGCACCACGAAGGCGCAACCTTGATTGACAGGAGCAGTTCGGAAGCTGACAGCCTGTTTCGCCTGCCATTCGAGCAAGCCCGGCAGCCTGAGGTTTTTGAACGCAGCTCCCAAGATCTGGAGCGGCAGTCTGGTTCATCGGAGCATCCAGGAGCACGGAGGCATTGATGAACACGCGCCATCAGTGGAACTTCGCCAATCGGAACGTGGCGGGCAGGCGACTCCTGCTCGATGACGGGAATCAACCGGTCCGCAGCCTTTCTTGAATTGCTCGCATTGCGTCGCTAGGTCGTTGGCAGATCGGAAAGGACCATCTTCTCATGGACAAGAAATCCAAGCCTACGACTGCGCCGGACCTGGCCGCACCCGCTTCCCTAGGCGACCTGCCGGAATGGGATCTGTCGGATCTATATTCCGGGCCGGATGCACCCGAGTTCGCGAGGGACTTGGAACGACTGGAAGCGAGCTGCGCCGATTTCGCTGCCGCATTCGAAGGCAAGCTCAAGGACCTTGACGCAGCGGCCATGCGCGACTGCGTCCTGAGCTACGAGGAGATCGATCTGACGGCTGGTCGGATCATGTCCTTCGCCGGGTTGAGATACTATCAGAACACTACCGACGCTGACCGCGCCAAGTTTTTGTCGGACGCGCAGGACAGGATCACGGTTGCCACGACTTCGCTCGTCTTCCTCTCGCTTGAGGTCAACCGGATTGACGACGATGCCATCGAGGGCTGGTTTGCCAGCGACGAGGAACTTGCTCGCTACAAGCCCGTCTTCGACCGGATGCGTGCCATGCGCCCGTACCAGCTCTCTGATGAGTTGGAGAAGTTCCTGCACGACCAGTCGACGGTGGGCGCGGCCGCCTGGAACAGGCTCTTTGACGAAACCGTTGCGGGGCTGTCGTTCAGCGTGAATGGCGAGGAAAAGAACCTTGAATCGACTCTGGACCATCTTACGGACAAGGACCGCGATCTTCGCGAAGCCGCCGCGCGGGAACTCGCACGGGTTTTTGACGCGAACGTCAAGCTCTTTGCCCGGGTACACAACACGCTCGCCAAGGAAAAGGAGATCGAGGACCGCTGGCGCAAGATGCCAACGCCGCAGACGAGCCGGCACCTGTCCAACGACGTTGAGCCGGAAGTCGTCAATGCACTGCGTGACGCCGTCGTGTCAGCATATCCGAAGCTCAGCCACCGCTACTACAAGCTCAAGGCACGCTGGATGGGACTCGATGCACTTGAGGTCTGGGACCGCAATGCGCCACTGCCCATGGAATCGGACAGAACTGTCACTTGGGATGAAGCGCGTAGCACGGTGCTGGCAGCCTATGGCGACTTTGATCCAGAGATGGCCAGGCTTGCAGAGCCGTTCTTCGGGAACGGCTGGATTGACGCGCCTGTCAGGTCGGGAAAGGCGCCGGGCGCTTTCGCTCATCCGACAGTGGTCGACGTGCACCCTTACATAATGCTGAACTACCTCGGAAAACCGCGCGACGTGATGACACTTGCCCATGAAC
This sequence comes from Silicimonas sp., assembly GCA_022826205.1. GTDB lineage: Bacteria > Pseudomonadota > Alphaproteobacteria > Rhodobacterales > Rhodobacteraceae > JAJEFO01. The sequence goes on from JAJDVJ010000024.1 coordinate 88,256, forward strand.
TGGGCCACGGCGTGCACCAACGCCTGGCTGCCGGGCAGGGACAACTCCTGTCCTCGACTCCGCTGACTCTTGCCGAGACGGCAAGCGTATTCGGCGAGATGCTGACATTCCGGCGGCTCCTGTCCGAGGCGCCTTCGGCCGACGAAAGGAAAGTGCTGCTGGCGGGCAAAGTCGAGGACATGATCAACACGGTCGTCCGGCAGATCGCGTTCTACGATTTCGAATGCAAGCTGCATGACGCACGCCGCGGGGGTGAATTGACACCCGGCGATCTTGGCGAACTCTGGATGAGCGTTCAGGAAGAGAGCCTAGGACCTGCGTTCAAGTTCATGGAGGGCTACGAGACATTCTGGGCCTATGTTCCTCACTTCGTGCATGCGCCCTTCTACGTCTATGCCTACGCATTCGGCGATGGATTGGTGAACGCACTCTATGCGGTCCACGAGGAAGGTGATCCGGCGTTTCAGGAAAAGTATTTCGAGATGTTGAAGGCAGGAGGTTCAAGGCACCACAAGGATCTTCTTGCGCCCTTCGGCCTTGATGCCGGAGATCCGGCTTTCTGGGACAAGGGCCTCGACATGATCTCCGGCTTCATTGACGATCTTGAGGCGATGGAAGCGTGACGCCTCCAGGCGGCGATGTCGATCAAGCGGGATTGACAGGTCCCCCGTGACAAATCCTCAACTGGGTGGATTTGGTTGCCCGGTTCGAGACGCCGGGCCTGTCGGGCACCTATGTGCCGCGTTGGTTGCGCCAGCTTACAAGACCGAGCGCGGCAAATAGCAATGCAGCCACGCAGACGATGGATGGGCCTGCCGGGGCGTCAAAGACGTAGGCCGCGCGCAGGCCGGCCACCACAGAGACTCCGCCGATGGCAGCCGCGATCATCGCCATGGCTTCGGGCGTCCGGGCGAGGTTGCGGGCAGCGGCGGCAGGAATGATGAGCATGGCGGCGATCAGCAACACGCCCACAACCTTGATCGCGACGGCCACGGTGACTGCCATGGAGAGGGTCAGGATCAACTGTTCTCGCCTTGGATCAAGTCCACTGGCGTATGCAAGCTCTTCGTTCAAGGTGGAGGTCAGCAACGCCGACCAGCGCGAAGCGATCAAGGCGACCACGAGCGCCGCACCGCCCCAAATCACCAAGAGATCAACCCGCGACACGGCCAGGATGTCACCGAAGAGATAGGCCATCAGGTCAATGCGGATTCCGGACAGAAAGGAAACCGCGACAAGCCCGAAGGCGAGTGCGGAATGGGCCAGTACACCAAGGACCGTGTCCATTGCATAGCCGCGCCAAGTCAGCAAATTCACGGTTACAGCCATGGCGAGCGCCACCATCACCGATCCAACAACGATGGAAATCTGCATCGCCAAGGACAGCGCGACGCCGAGCATCGCCGCATGGGCCGTGGCATCGCTGAAATACGCCATCCTCCGCCAGACCACGAAGCAGCCAAGCGGGGCCGCTGCGAAGGCCACCCCTATGCCGGCGAGCGTCGCTCGGACCATGAAATCATCGAGCATTATTCTGCCGCCTCGTGGTCATGATCGTGGTCGTGCCGATAGAGCGCCAGTGCTCCGCCGGTGCCGGTTCCGAACAGGGCCCGGTACTCCGGTGCGGATGCTACAACTGCCGGAGTACCCTCGCAACAAACGTGACCGTTAAGGCAGACGACCCGATCGGACGCGCTCATGACGACGTGCAACTCGTGGCTGATCATCAACACGGCGCAACCGGTCTCGGCGCGAACAGTTTCGATCTGCCGGTAGAAGGCGGCGGAGCCCGGCTGATCCAGACCTTGGGTCGCTTCATCCAAAAGCAGGATCTCGGGACGATTGATCAAGGCTCGTGCCAGAAGCACACGCTGAAACTGCCCGACAGACAGCTGTGACATTTGCCGTTGCGACAGATTCGGGACGCCGGCCGCATCCAGCGCCGTCGCGCAGTCTTGCCGACGCACACGTTCGGCAAGGCGCATGAAGCGCTCCACGGTGATTGGAAGTGTCGAGTCGAAATGCAGGCGCTGAGGCGCATAGCCGATCCTGATGCCAGGCTTGATCTTGATCTGTCCCTCTGCGGGCTCGGTCGCGCCAATTATGGCCCGCAAGAGACTTGTCTTGCCTGATCCGTTCGGGCCGACAATGGTGACGATCTCGCCAGGCTCCACAGTCAGGTCGACATGGCGCAGCACGGTGTTTGCACCGTAACGGACGCTGAGATTTTCGATACTGACCAAGTTCATGACGCTGCTTGGTCCGCGCAAGCGGGACAGATCCCCTCGGCTTCGACAACGGTCCTTTCAATCTGAAACCCGGTCGCACGCGCCACGGTGCCAAGCGTACCCTTCTCGGGGGCTGAATGCGTCTCGGCTACTGCATCGCAAAGTCGGCAAATCATGAATGCGGGCGAATGGGTCTCCTCAGGATGCACGCAGGCGACAAAGGCGTTCAGCCGCTCGATCTTGTGGACGAATCCATGCTCAGCCAGGAAATCAAGGGCGCGATAGGCGACCGGCGGCTGCGATCCGAATCCCGCCTCACGCAGCATGTCCAGGATTGCATACGCCCCAAGTGCCCGGTGCTCCTGAAGCAGCAGTTCCAGCACCTTGCGCCGCACCGGCGTCAGACGGAGACTCTCCCTTGCACAGCGCGTCTCGGCGGCAGCAAGCAACTTGTCGACGCAGACGTCGTGGTCATGCCTCTGAAATCCCAATGGGGCCGGTCTCTCGGCAGGCACGGGCCGCGTGTCTCTTGTCATGTTATTTCATATCATGTAAGTCATCTTCAATGTTACATTATCACATGGAGGATACTGTGTCCAGAAAGCTTCTTCCCCTCTCGTTCACCGCAGCGATGATGGGTGGCACCGCCATGGCGGATGTTCCAAGTGTTGCGGTCGAAATCGCGCCGGTGCATTCGCTCGTGGCACGCGTAATGGAGGGTGTCGGTGCGCCAAACCTGATCGTGCCGCCGGGCGCCTCCCCCCACGAACACAGCCTGCGTCCTTCCGAGGCGGCAGCGCTTCAAGATGCCGATCTTGTGTTTTGGATGGGTGAGGACCTGACACCCTGGATGGCAGACGCGGTGAAGAACCTGGCTGGGAATGCGGCGATCACGACGCTTCTGGAAGCGGACGTCACCTTCCTGCTCGAATTCCGGGAAGGGGCTTTGTTCGAGGCGCACCCACACGACGAACATGATGAACATGACGAACATGCCCACGATGAGCACGACGAGCATGATGAACATGACGAGCATGCCCACGATGAGGAAGGGCATGACGACGACCACGAAGAGCACGCACACGAGGACGAGCACGAAGGCGACCATGAGGAAATGGCCCATGATGATCACGGTCACGCCCATGGCGACCACGATCCGCATGCTTGGCTCTCGCCAGAAAACGCCAGCATGTGGTTGAACCTGATTGCCGCGCAGCTCTCGGCGGCAGACACCGAAAATGCGGGCGCTTACTTTGCCAACGCCGCGGCCGGCCGGGCCGAGTTGGAAGTCCTGTCTGCGGAGGTGAACGAGACTCTCGATGCGGTTCGTGGAAGCAACTTCATCGTCTTCCACGACGCCTATCAGTATTTCGAGGTCGCGTTCGATTTCCCTGCCTCCGGCGCGATCGCGCTCGGCGACGCGTCTGATCCAAGCCCGGCGCGGATTGCCGAGATCCAGGGCAGGATTCGGGAGGAAGGCATTGATTGCGTCCTCGCCGAGCCGCAATACAACCCGGGTCTCGTCGCCACCGTTCTCGATGGAACCGAGGCAAATACCGGCGTGATCGACCCGCTGGGGGCAGACCTTGAACCGGGTCCAACGCTCTACCCGCAAGTGATCCGCAATATGGCCGAAACACTGGCCGAGTGCTTGCGATAACCAGACATGGATCGGCCAATGCTTCGACATCGGCCGATTCTCTCACCGACCTGGGACGGCTTTGTCAGGTTGCATGAGCGATGTGGATGGGCTTGCGTGTGGGGATTTTG
>JAJDVJ010000113.1 GCA_022826205.1 Silicimonas sp.
GCGGCCCTTCTGCCAGAGTGCTTCAGTCCATTTCGTTGCCTCCATGAACCGCCCTGGCTGCTACCAACCGGAGCGACAGTTGTTGGGTGGGATTCGCACCCACCAGAGAGAAGCGCCTTACCACGGCGCACTGAAGATCCGGCTAAACCGTGCCTGCTGGAGCGAGGATCAAACTTCCGAGTTCCGTTCACTCTACACGATGTTTGCTGGATTTTCGAAGACGGTTGCAGCCGCGATTTGCGCAGACTCGACATCGATCCTGATCACGGCCCTGGCATACCGTCTGTGCTGACGTGACCGGCATCCCGCACTCCGGCAATTCCCCTTGCATCATGCGCACAGTGAGCACACCGCTCGGTAGGCGAGGCAACTCTTCGTACAAGCCATGCGGCAATCTGCGTACATCGCGACGAGGCCGGCTTCTGGCCCAGCCAGTTGCACTCCGGTGCAATCCGGGCGCTGCAAGGCGATTGCGCACTCACCTGTCCCAGAACACAAAGGTCCCCTGCACGGATTCCAAGGGTTGAAGCCCGCCCGCGCCCGTGTATAAGCCCGCCACTCGCCGCAAGTCATGACATTTGCGCAACCTCTCGTGGAAGGGCGCGGCGACATTGCCCCTCCTTTGAAGTGCGCCCGAAAGAACGGAGACGACATGCCACTTTATGAGCATGTAATCATTGCGCGTCAGGATCTGTCCAACGCGCAGGCTGAAGGTCTAGTCGAACACTTCGGAACGGTTCTCGCGGACAACGGCGGCAAGGTCGTCGGCAACGAGTACTGGGGCGTCAAGACCATGGCCTACAGGATCAACAAGAATCGCAAGGGCCATTACGCATTCATCAAGTCGGACGCACCGGCGCCTGCCGTGCAGGAAATGGAGCGCCTGATGCGCCTTCATGATGACGTCGTGCGGGTCTTGACCATCAAGGTCGACGAGCACGAGGAGGGCCCTTCGGTCCAGATGCGCAGGGCCGAAGAACGCGAATCCCGCCGCGACCGCGGCGAACGACGTTAGGAAGGGGAAATCTCATGGCAACGAAACCTTTTTTCCGCCGCCGCAAGGTCTGCCCCTTCTCCGGCGAGAACGCACCTAGAATCGACTACAAGGACACCAAGCTTCTGCAACGCTACATGTCGGAGCGAGGCAAAATCGTGCCGTCGCGAATTACCGCCGTGTCTTCGCGCAAGCAGCGCGAGCTGGCTCGCGCAATCAAGCGCGCACGATTCCTTGCGCTTCTTCCCTATGCAGTGAAGTGAGGACAGAAACCAATGCAAGTCATCCTTCTTGAACGCATCGCAAAGCTCGGCCAGATGGGCGACATAGTCTCCGTCAAGGACGGGTATGCACGCAACTTTCTGCTGCCGCAAAAAAAGGCGCTCTGGGCGTCTGAAGCAAACATCCAGAAGTTCGAAGAGCAGAAAGTGCAGCTTGAAGCGCGGAACATCGAGACTCGCAAGGAGGCGGACGCGCTTGCCGGCAAGCTCGACGGCAAGCAGTTCATCGTGATTCGGCAAGCCTCCGACGGCGGCTCCCTCTACGGGTCAGTCACGACGCGAGATGCGGTTGAGGTCGCATCGGAGGCCGGCTTCGCGCTCGACAAGCGCCAAGTGGCGATCGAAGCTCCAATCAAGGAGCTCGGCGTGCACAGCGTGGCAGTCATGCTTCATCCTGAAGTCGAGGTTCAAATCCAGCTGAACGTGGCCCGTTCCGAGGGCGAAGCCGAACTCCAAGCCAAGGGCATCAACGTCGCCGAGCAGGCGGCCGAGGACGAAACCAACGCTGAACTCGAGATAGCTGAGCTCTTCGACGAGATCGGCGCCGCCGAACTCGACGAACTGCAGAACATTGGCGATCCAGAAAGCGAGGACGAGCCTGAAGCGGCGGCGGCCGAGGAAACCGAGGCGGAACCGGGTGCACTCGACGAATCTCCTGCGGACGACGCAGCCGGAAGCGAGCAGGAAACCGGTCCGGCAGCCGACACCGACGCAAGCAAGGAACCCGGGAGCTAAGGCCTTGCGCGGGGACGTTTCGGATCGGGCAACTGCCTCCAGTCAGCCCGCTGCCGACTTTCTGACGCCGCCTCCAGAATTCGCGGGTTGCAAGGGACCGTTTGCATGGCGCGAGGCTTGAGCATAGCGTTCCGCCATGTGCGGACGGTTTGCCCTGACCCTGCCTCATGAGGCCATGGCCGACCTATTTCGTGCTGTTCCGGCGAATGATCTCCCTGACACCCCGAATTACAACATTTGCCCGTCCGAAAGCATACATGCTGTAACGTCAGAAGACGGAATCAGGCGTCTCAGGCAGCTGCGATGGGGTTTCCTTCCTCATTGGTACAAGACGCCGACTGACGGGCCGCTGCTCATCAACGCCCGCGCTGAATCCATTGCAGACAAACCCGCCTTCAGGGAAGCATGCCGCAACCGTCGTTGTCTTGTTCCGGCATCCGGATTCTATGAATGGACACGCGACTCCGACAACAACCGCCTGCCGTGGTACATTTTCTCAAAGTCGGAAAGTGCAATGGCCTTCGCCGGAATCTGGCAGGATTGGGAACGGGGCGATTCTACGATAACCTCTTGTGCGATCGTCACGACGTCCGCCAACATGACGCTGGCCGGGATCCATCATCGCATGCCGGTAATTCTGGATGCGCCGGACTGGCCACTCTGGCTTGGGGAGGCCGGCAAGGGTGCCGCTGCAGCAATGAAACCCGCGCCAGATGACGCCCTTCAGTTCCGTCGCGTGCATGCCAAGGTGAACTCAAGCCGCGCCAGGGGGGCGGAGCTCATCCGACCTGCCTGAACCTGCGGAACGCTCATTGTCCCGTGCCGCGATCCGACGTGTTCAGGTCCTGCGGAGCCGGATGACGACATCCACCTTCGATATCTCCGCGCCATCAGGCGCTCCAGGCAGCCTGCGGATCTCGAGCTCGTCCGCGGGTGCGTCCGAAAGACGTCCCTCGTCTTCCCAGTAGAAGTGCGGGTGGTCGTCGGTGCGCGTGTCAAAGTAGCTCTTTGTGCCGTCAACCGTGATTTCCTGGAGCAACCCGGCATCACAGAACGCCCGAAGTGTGTTGTAGACTGTCGCCAGCGACACCGCTTCGCCTGCACTCCGCGCCGCTGAATGCAGGCTTTCGGCCGTGACGTGCCGATGCTGCCCGTCACCAACAAGAAGCTTGGCCAGCGCGACCCGCTGCCGAGTCGGTCTGAGCCCCGCCTTGCCAAGCCATTCTGAACTGAGTTCGTGGAGCATCATGCCCGCCGGTCCAGTTCCCGTTCCCCTTGAACATAGTGGAAAGTCTTGCTCCGGTTCAATCAGATTCAGGCATCGTGACGACATTGCCTCCTGCCGATACCCCCCTTGCACCACAAACCTTGCCCCTGTTATTTGGCGAAGCAAGTGATCGGCATCATTGGCTGGGGGGCAGTGCCAAAGTGACGGAATTTCCGACATCATTCGACAAGGAGGGTCTCTTGGCTTGCGCACGGGGCGAACTCTTCGGCCCCGGCAACGCGCAGTTGCCAGCTCCTCCCATGCTCATGATGGACAGAATCACGGAAGTCAGCGGCGATGGCGGACTGCATGGCATGGGCCACGTCGTTGCCGAGTTCGACATCAACCCCGATCTCTGGTTTTTTGACTGCCACTTCCCTGGCAACCCGATCATGCCTGGCTGCCTTGGCCTAGACGGTCTTTGGCAGTTGACAGGCTTCAACCTTGGATGGCGAGGATGGAAGGGCCGCGGATATGCGCTGGGCGTCGGCTCGGTCAAGCTTACCGGCATGGTGCGGACAGATCGCAAGCTGCTGAGGTACTTCGTCGACTTTACCAAGGCCGTGCAAACGCGCCGGCTGACCATGGGAGTCGCCGATGGCCGGGTGGAAGCGGACGGCGAGACGATATATGAGACGAAGGACATGAAGGTTGCTCTTTCCGAGAGTTGACCAAGGGAGAAGCGCGCATGCGTCGAGTCGTCATCACTGGTCTCGGCATTGTCTGCCCGATCGGCAGCGACTGCTCCGAGGTTGCTGCCAGTCTCCGGGCTGGCCGATCCGGAATCACCTTTCAGCCGGACTATGCCGAGCTTGGGTTCCGAAGCCAGATTGCCGGCATACCGGACATCGTGCTGGAAGATGTGATCGACAAGCGCCAATTGCGTTTCATGGGGTCGACCGCCGCCTACGCCTATCTTGCCATGGAACAAGCGATCACCGACAGCGGGCTTGAGGACGGCGACGTCTCCAACGAACGCACGGGGCTCGTAGCCGGTTCGGGGGGGCCCTCGACATCCAACTTCTTCACCGCACACCAGACCGTTGTCGAAAAAGGTGCGCCAAAGCGGATGGGCCCTTTCATGGTGACCCGCTGCATGTCGTCAACCGTTTCCGCATGCCTCGCCACGCCGTTCAAGATCAAGGGGCTGAACTACTCGATTACGTCCGCGTGCTCGACCACGCTGCACTGCATTGGCAACGGCACCGAGCAGATCCAGCTGGGCAAGCAGGATATCGTCTTCGCCGGAGGCGGCGAGGAGGTCCACTGGACTCTCTCGTGCCTGTTCGACGCCATGGGCGCGATGAGCTCGAAGTACAACGACACGCCAACTGAAGCCGCCCGCGCCTTCGACGAATCCCGAGACGGCTTTGTCATCGGTGGTGGAGGCGGGATGATCGTGCTTGAGGAACTCGAGCACGCGAAGGCGCGCGGCGCCAGGATATATGCGGAAGTGACGGGCTACGGCGCAACGTCCGACGGCTTCGACATGGTCGCTCCGAGCGGCGAAGGCGGCGAACGGTCGATGCGGATTGCGACCTCGAACCTGGGCGATCGCAAGGTGGACTACATCAACGCCCATGGCACATCGACGCCCGTTGGCGATGTGATCGAGGTCGAGGCGATTCGCCGCGTGTTCGGGGAGGATCACGCTCCAATCTCGTCGACCAAGTCGATGACCGGCCACTCGCTTGGCGCGGCCGGCGTGCACGAAGCGATCTATTCTCTTCTGATGATGGAAGGCGGATTCATTGCACCGTCAATCAACGTCAAGACGCTGGATCCGGCGCTCCGGCCAGAAGAGATTGTCACCAAGACGACGGAAGCCGCGCTGGACACGATTCTCTCGAACAGCTTTGGGTTCGGTGGCACGAACGCCTCCGTGGCGCTCAGCAAGTTTCACGGGTGAGTGCTGTGCCGGGACTGATGCAGGGCAAGCGCGGGCTGGTCATGGGCGTGGCAAACGACCGGTCGATCGCGTGGGGCATCGCGCGTGCGCTGGCGGACGAAGGCGCTGAGCTAGCGTTCTCCTACCAAGGCGAAGCGTTCGGCAAACGGGTCGAGCCCCTCGCCAAAAGCGTTGGATCGGAGATCCTGGTCGATGTCGATGTCACGGACGTTCCCTCGATCGAGGCGTGCTTTCGGACGCTGCAGATCCGCTGGGGGCGGCTTGATTTCCTTGTCCATGCCATTGCCTATTCCGACAAGGCAGAACTCACTGGGAGATTCGTCGACACAAGCCGCGAGAACTTCCTGAACTCTCTGAACATCTCTTGCTACTCCTTTATCGAGGTCGCCAGACAGGCCGAGGCCCTTATGACCGACGGGGGCACGCTAGTGACGTTGACATACATGGGCTCAAACCGCGTCCAACCGAATTACAACGTGATGGGTGTCGCAAAGGCGGCCCTTGAGTCTGCAGTTCGCTACCTCGCGAACGATCTCGGGCCCAAAGGCATTCGCGTCAACGCGATCAGTCCGGGTCCGATGAAGACGCTGGCTGGCGCAGCGATCGGGGGCGCGCGCAAGACCTTCAAGACAATAGAGGCCAACGCGCCCCTGCGCGCAAACGCATCGCTTGAAGCCGTAGGAGGGACCGCGGTCTACCTCTGCTCGGACCACGGCGCGTCCACGACCGGCGAGATCATTCGCGTCGACGGCGGCTACCACGTGCTTGGAATGCTCCAGGCGGAAAGCGCTCAAGTCATGTAACGCTGAAGGCCCGGAGCCGTAACCGGCAATCATTGCGCAAGAGGCTTGGTCCCGAACCCAAATTGACCGCAATTGCGAACCCTGCCTGCCCATTGAAGCATGAAAACGATCAAGCATGCGCAAATCGGCAGATGGCCATCCTTGTCCCTGATCGCAACGGGCAACGGAAAACAAGGGAAAGACCGCCCAACGGATGTGCTCGCAGAACGGCCCGCGACCTAGGGGGCTGGAATTCCTGCCCGAATTCCCAGCGCGGCTGCCGGCCCATGAACAGCCACGAAATTCCGAGGGGCCGTGCACCGCGATGCAAAAAAGGAGTGGCAGCACGGCCATGCACGCCGATGCGGTCTCTTTGCATGATAGGCTGATCGGCGCGCCCAAAAGGCGGCGGGTGCACATCCAAGACCGTCGCCACTGCCGCTGACATGACCGGGACGGGCGTTCACCTGACCGATCTCCTGATCTCGTCCTTCGGACAGGTCGGGGCGGCGCAAGCGGTGATGGAGGGCCGCTCGCCCAGATGGGACACAAGCGATGTCGCCACCATCCAACCTGGATTCGAGGCAGGGATGCCAGCGACGCCTTCGGCCAAACTGCACACCCCTGGTTTCATTCGGATGCGCACCCTTGGACGCAAGCAGTGGATCCGCAAGCCACCCTGACCCGCCTGGCGGGAAGGCGCACCATCTTGTATCGGAGACGGGTAAGTTTACGGTACGAAACGAATTTGCATGGGAGGACACGGTGGTCCACTACGTCAAGGCCTTTGCTGCCGCAATCGCAGGCGCAGAGTACGCGTTCGCGTCAGAGCAGGTGGTCCACAAAGTCGAAGTTCTTGGAACTAACGACTGCACGCCTGAGGATCGGTGCACCGTCGAGATCGCCGAGCTCGGATGACGCCGTCACGCCCCTTACCCCGGTTGATGGTCGCGCCGAACGGTGCGCGGCGGGGCAAGGCAGACCATAAGGAGTTGCCGATCACGCTGGAGGAAATCGTCGCAACGGCTGTGGCGTGTCAAAATGCCGGGGCGGACGGCTTGCACCTGCATGTGCGCGACAAGGAGGGCAAGCACAGTCTTGACACGGGGCTGTACCGAGAGGCGATCGCCGCCCTCGAACACGCGGTGCCCAACCTGTTCCTACAAGTGACGAGCGAGGCGGCAGGCCGGTACAGCGCTGATGCACAGCGAACAATGATCCGCGAATTGCGGCCCCCCTCTGTGTCCGTCGCCCTTCGCGAAATGCTCCGCGCTCGCACCGAGACGTCCAGCGCGCGGGCATTCTACGCCTGGGCGCACGCCGAAGGAGTCGACGTGCAACACATTGTGTACTCGGTGCAGGAATTGAACTGGCTGCAGGAATGTATCGAGCAAGACGTGGTTCCGGGCACTCATCACCAATTGCAAATGGTGCTCGGGTCGTACGCGGGATCGGCGCTGCCGCGCCCGTGCGATCTTGAGGCCTATCTGGCACCGCTCAATGCGCGAAAGGCCGATCTGACATTCGACTGGATGGTTTGCGCCTTCGGTTCGACCGAAACGGCCTGCCTGGCGCATGCGGCAGCCCTGGGTGGCAAAATGCGGGTCGGTTTCGAAAACTCGCTCTGGAATGCGGACGGATCCCTGGCCCGTGACAATGCCGCACGCGTGGCGGAGGTCCGAGCCGCATTGGACGAAACTGCGTCAGTCGATGAGACAGGTCAGACCTTGTCCCGCCGCAGCAGATGAGGTACAGCCTCATCGGCATCCGTGAAGGTCCGTGTGACCCCTGCTGCCGCATGGATCCACAGGATCTTCAGGTGACCGTCACCGTTGTTCAGGACGCAATGGGGCGAGCGGGCGGGAGTGAAGCTGGATTCTATGGGTCAAGTTTCAGACTGAACTCCGGCGCCCTCGGCCAGGATCCGGCTTTCGAGGATCGTGAACTGTTCGTCGCCGTTGCGGCTGTGCATGGGGTCCTAGGATTCCGATGGAAACGCAGTCGTGCCCGTAGGGAACGGCGCGAGGCATTCACGCGCTCGCCTCCGACCATCAGTCCGTTCTCGAAACCGTCGCCCGGGCAATGGGCGAGATCGACGCATTGGGAACGATAGCTGCTTCGCCAAAGGAGATGTCCGCGCGTGGAATGTCTCGTTCATGAGATTGCTGTAACCTGACGGCAAATTGAGTCATGCGTGCACTCTCCACAAGCCGCGAAACAACCGGGAGCGAGATCAGGTGCCGAGTGAGATCTTGAACATCATCGCCCCGGTCTTCGTGGTTGCCGGGATTGGATTCTTCCTGGAATTTCGCGGCATTGGCTTCCAATCCGAATCGCTGACCCGGCTTGTGATGCTGATCGGGACTCCGTCCTTGGTGTTTTCATCCTTGACAAGCACTGCCCTGCCCGACGACTCGCTTGGCCGCATCGTCGCGATCAGTTCGGTCGCGGTCCTTGTGGCCGGTGCTCTGGCCTTGGTCGCGCTTCTTGCCCTGCGCCTGCACTGGCGGACGTTTTTGTCGTCCCTGTCGCTTCCCAACGCTGGAAACGCCGGGCTGCCGATCGTCTTTTTCGCCTTTGCCGAGCCGGGGCTGGCGATCGGTGCGGCATTCTACTTCGTCATCACGCTGGTGCAGTACACGGTTGCCCCCGCGGTCGTATCCGGCGATCCAGGCCTTCGGAAACTGCTGCGCTTACCGTTGGTCTGGGCAGTCGTGGCGGTGCTCCTGTTCCGAATCACCGATCTGCCGGTCCCGATTGTCGTCGCGGACGTGACCGCGCTTCTTGGCGGAATCATGATCCCGGTGATGCTGATCTTGCTTGGGGGTGCGCTGGCGCGGCTGAAGGTCGACGATATCGGAATGTCGGCAATGCTTGCAGGCGTACGGCTTGTGGTCGGGGTAGCTACCGGCCTGACTCTGGTCATGGTCTTCAACCTCGAAGGTGTGGAGGCGGGCGCAATCTTTCTGCTGTCCGTGATGCCCTCTGCGCTGATCACCTACGTGATCGCCGAACAATATGGCCGCAGCCCAAAGCGTGTGGCCGGACTTGTTGTCAGTTCCACCGTTCTGAATTTCGCGTGCCTCCCGCTACTGATCGCGACCGCGATCCGACTTGCAGGAATGTAGTTTCATGCCTTCGCCATCTGCGATGCGGCGAGTGCCACGGCGGAAACGTCGAGATCACACTCCCCCGCCTGTTCGGCGTGCTCCGCCATTTCGAGACGGCGATTGACCATCGGCATTTTTCCGCGCCCGTGGCGCAAAGTCATCTCACGAATCAGATTGAATTGTTTTTTGGATCAGGCGCTTCGGCGACGCGGTGCGAAATCGCGCGCGACCGCCATCGGCCCTTTTTCGCTCATCACGTCGGGCCGCGCCACGGAACGCAGCGCCGGTAGCAAAGGGGGTCGGCTCATCACTTCCTTCCATGGATGATGCTGAACCGGATTCGGCGCTCCCCTTGCAGGGTCACGACCTGGCACAATGGTCTGTCTCGCCGCCTCTTTGCCCAGTCTGCGCGTCGCGCCGGTCGACTTGCCCCTGCCATTGTTACTGGCCCGCTCGCGCCAGAGCCTTTAGGTCCTCGACATCCGCCTTGAGACGTGCCGTCTGCCCGGCACTCAGCGGCACGAGCGGCGGTGCCATGCGTATCCAGCTGTCGTCACCGCTGCGCCAGGCTTCCATCTGTTTCATGGCCGCCATAAGCGGGTATTTCGATGCCATTGCGCGGGCTGCCTTCACCAACGCGAACGCATCGCTGTCAGGCCCTTCGGCCGCGGCCATCGCGGCACGCGAGTAGGCCCCGAACGCGTTCGTCGATCCCGAGATGATGCCGGCGCAACCACCGGCCAGCCCATTGAACAGGAACGCCTCGCTTGAAGGATAGACGTCAAAGCCCGCATCGACCCCACCAGTGGCTTCTGCGAAGGCGAGCGATTGCGACAGATCTCCACTTGAGTCCTTAAGGCCCGCAATCACCGGTCCGAAGGCTTGCTTCAGTCGAACAACGACATCGACCGGGATCGGCGTCATCGACATCTGCGGAAAGTGGTAGAGATAGACCCGTAGCTTGTCATCGCCAACCTTCTCGACAAGCTGTGAGAAATAGGCGTAGAGGCCCTCGTCGCTGGGATCCTTGTAGTAGAACGGCGGAAGGGCAAGCACGTTCACGAACCCGGCGGACATCGCCGCCGATGTCAGATCGACAGCATCCTGCGTCGCACAGGATCCGGTTCCAAATATCACGCGGCTCGGATCGAACCGAGCGTCGGCAAAGGCGCCGGGAAGCGCCAGCCGCTCGTGATGGGAGATTGAGTTTCCCTCGCCCGTCGTTCCGGTCGGTGCCACGCCATCGCAACCTCCCGCCGTGATAAGGTGCTGGCAATAGGCGACGAGCTTTTGGACATGGAGTGTGCCGTCCTCCCGAAACGGCGAAACGGCGGCCGCATAGATCCCTCGTTTGGCCTTTGACATGTTCCTTCGCTCCATACTGCTGCTGCCAAGCCAAAATTGCTGTCGCGCATGACAAAAGGCGTTCGGCAACTACCGCATCGCGAAGGTGAGCGTGCGAACCTTCGTCGCGTCGACGCGCTTGTCGGTCATGAACACCATGGCCCGATGGGTGGCCAGCCCGCCTTCGCCCCGAATGCCGTACAGGCAGACATTGTTGACGGCAAGATGGTCTAGGTCAAGTTCGACGGACTTCTTCGAATCGGCCGCGAGGTGGACCTTGCGCCCTGGGAAGTCATGTGCACGTACGAAAGGCGTAGGTGTCGGCCAGGTCGACAACCCGTGAATTCAACACTTGCGGTGGCCTGACGGTCAGTTAAGTCAATCATGTTTTTCCCTTCTGAAGGACGACTGACACGTGATTGACCTCTACACCTGGACTACTCCGAACGGCCGCAAGGTCTCGATCATGCTCGAAGAGCTTGGCATCGACTACACCGTGCACGCCATCGACATCTCGAAGGGCGAGCAATTCGCGCCCGAATTCCTGAGAGTTGCCCCCAACAACCGCATTCCGGCCATCGTCGATCACGACACCGGCGTCCGGATGATGGAGTCCGGAGCGATCATGCTCTACCTCGCCAAGAAATTCGGCCGGTTCCTGCCAGAGGGTGACGAGCGCTGGCCGGCAATCGAATGGCTTATGTGGCAGATGGGCGGAGTCGGCCCGATGTTCGGACAGGTCCACCACTTCGTGAAGTTCAATGCCGGCAAGTCCGCATACGCGGAAGAGCGCTACTTGAAGGAGACCAGGCGTCTATACGGCGTTCTAGAAAAGCGGCTGGAAGGGCGCGACTACATCGCCGGCCAAGGTCGCGGCGAGTATTCGATCACCGACATGGCCACTTGGCCATGGGTATCCCGCTTCGACTGGCAGGAAATCGATCTGCATGAATTGCCCAATGTCCGGGACTGGTACGTACGCGTTGCCGGGAGGCCCGCCGTACAGCGCGGGTACCAGATTCCAAAGTACGTGAGCGATATCCCCCTGCCCTGAACCGCAAGTCGGCGCGACTCGCT
The DNA here is from genome assembly GCA_022826205.1 of Silicimonas sp. Taxonomy (GTDB): domain Bacteria; phylum Pseudomonadota; class Alphaproteobacteria; order Rhodobacterales; family Rhodobacteraceae; genus JAJEFO01. Next base: position 11,500 of record JAJDVJ010000113.1, read on the forward strand.
TGGGGAAATAGTGCCGCCACCCTTACCCTCACGACCCGCGTGGCTTCCATCGCCACCGTCCGCCCACAAACGTGCAGGGCGAGTTCTTGCCGATGCGGTTGTCGAGGACTCCGATGGCGCAATCACGCTCGCCTTCGAGAAGAACATCGTCGCGCTTGGTTACATGGCGGCCGACCTGCTCTGGCTGACCGAAGGCGGCGAGATCGACGGGTGCCAATTTTCGTCGAGCTATCTGTCCAAACGCGCGTCCCAGCTCGGCCTTTTCGACAAGCACATCGTCGTGCTGGACCGCCGGCTCGCCTGCGCGCTGCTCGGCGTGGCGCTTTGGGATCGGAAATTCGGCAAGCACCATTCTCATGTCCGGCACCGAGAGCACTGAACATGGGGTGACGCCCGCTTGGGGCTGGGCTAAAGAGCGCTTCGAACCGAAGGAACCATCCGATGGACCGCATTCTCATCACCAGCGCCATTCCCTACATCAACGGTATCAAGCATCTTGGCAATCTCGTCGGTTCACAGCTCCCCGCAGATCTGTATGCCCGATATATGCGCGCCCGGGGACACGAAGTCCTCTTCCTCTGCGCCACCGACGAGCATGGCACCCCCGCGGAACTCGCGGCAGACAGGGCGGGCAAACCCGTTGCCGAGTATTGCGCGGAAATGTGGGCCGTCCAGAAGGACCTTGCGGACGGATTCGCCCTCTCGTTCGACAAGTACGGCAGATCGTCGAGCGAGCAAAACCACAGGCTGACGCAGCATCTCGCGGGCAAGCTCGCCGAGGCCGGGCTGATCGAGGAAGTCACCGAAGATCAGCTCTATTCAAGAACTGACAATCGATTCCTGCCCGATCGGTATGTCGAAGGCACCTGCCCCGAATGCGGATATGAACGCGCGCGCGGAGACCAGTGCGAAAACTGCACCAAGCAGCTCGACCCGATCGACCTAATCGAGCCTCGTTCGGCGATCTCCGGCTCGACGGACCTCGAGATGCGGGAAACCAAGCACCTCTATCTCAAGCAGCGCAACCTGCGGCAGCAACTTTCTGACTGGATCGACAGCAAGGCGGACTGGCCAATTCTGACGACCTCGATCGCCCGGAAATGGCTGGATGACGGCGACGGTCTGCAGGATCGGGGCATCACACGCGATCTCGACTGGGGTGTTCCGGTAAAGCGTGGCGACGAACCCTGGCCCGGCATGGGAGGCAAGGTCTTCTATGTCTGGTTCGATGCACCGATTGAATACATTGCCTGCGCCAAGGAATGGACGGACGGGCGCGGAGCCGAGGACGCGGAGTGGGAGCGATGGTGGCGCACTGACAAGGGCGCGGACGATGTCCGCTATGTCCAGTTCATGGGCAAGGACAACGTGCCCTTCCACACGCTCAGCTTCCCGGCGACGATCATTGGTTCGGGCGAACCCTGGAAGCTTGTGGACTACATCAAGTCGTTCAACTACCTGAACTACGATGGCGGACAGTTCTCGACCTCCCTCGGCCGCGGCGTCTTCATGGATCAGGCGCTTGACATCCTTCCGGCCGACTACTGGCGCTGGTGGCTCCTGAGCCATGCACCCGAAAACTCGGACAGCGAATTCACATGGGACAACTTCCAGGCGAGCGTGAACAAGGATCTGGCTGACGTTCTCGGCAACTTCGTTAGCCGGGTGACCAAGTTCTGCAGGTCACGCTTTGGCGGCAACGTTCCGTCCGGCGGGACGCCAGGACCAAACGAAGAGGCCCTGATCGCGCGCCTCGAGGAGGGCCTCAAGGCCTACGAGATCCATATGGAAGCGATCGAGATCCGGAAATCTGCTGCGGAGTTGCGCGCGCTCTGGACAGCCGGAAACGAGTACCTGCAGGCTGCCGCCCCATGGACCGCCTATGGCAAAGATCCGGATCGCGCGGCGGTCGCCGTTCGCCTCGCGCTCAACCTGATCCGCATCTACGCGGTGATCTCCGCGCCGTTCATTCCGGACGCGTCGGCTCGAATGCTTGACGCGATGAACACTTCCGACACCGCATGGCCATCGGGCATGGGTGACGCGCTGGCAGTGCTGCAGCCGGGGCACGCCATTGACGTTCCGGACATGCTCTTCCGCAAGGTCACAGATGACGAACGGGAAACGTGGCGTGCGCGATTTGCCGGAACGCGGGACTGAACTGCCCGAAATGTCCGTTCCAGTCCAAGATGCGGCAACTGTCATCCTCGTTAAGGATCCCCGAGACTCGCCCCAAATCCTGATGGGGCAACGGGGCAAAGCCGCAGCCTTCATGCCCGAGAAGTTCGTCTTTCCGGGCGGCGCCGTCGACGAGGTCGACGAAACCGTGCCGTGCCCTGGACTTGATACGGCCTGCAAAAGGAGGTTGCTGACCGAAACGACCACGACGGATCCCGACCGGTTTGCCGCCTCCGCAATTCGCGAACTTTGGGAGGAAACCGGCCAGTGCCTGGGCCGCGCTGGCAACTGGCCGAACCCGCCCAAGCCGTGGCGCGGTTTTGCAGAGCAAGGCCTTCTGCCTGATGCCAGCGCACTCAGCTTCTTCTTTCGTGCCCTTACGCCACCTGGCCTGTCGCGCCGCTACGATGCACGATTCTTCCTGGCCGACGCGGCGGCACTTCGGTTCGACGTCGATGACTTTTCCCGGGCCGAATCCGAGCTCAGTCACATTCAGTGGGTGCAGGTCGATCGCGCCCGCGAACTTGACCTGCCCTTTGTCACCCGGCTCGTCCTGACGGAACTTCAGCGTCACCTTCCACGCACCGACGCCCCGGACCAAGTGCCCTACCTGTGCAACGACGAGGCGGGAAGCCGGGTTATCTGGCTCTAGACCAGGAACGCGATTGCAAGGATCGAAGTCGCCAGAACGCTGATCCCTAGCAATTCCCGCGGCTTGAGCTCCTCGCGGAACCAGAGTGCGCCAATCAGGATCGAGAAGATCAGTTCGATCTGCCCCACGGCGAAGACATAGGCGGCGTTCATAAGGGAAAAGGCAGCAAACCAGCTCCAGCTGCCGACAAGCGAGAAGACGCTGACGATCGACGTCTGACGCCAGGCGGCGAGAGTGGCGATGATCTGGCCCGGTTCCTTCAGCCATAGCCAGATTCCCAGCGCCAGTGTCTGCCAGAGCACGACGACCGCCAGGGTCACGCCACCGATGAGAACCGGATCTTCGGACGAGAGCGACAGCGTCGCGCCCCGGTAGGTGACGGCCGAGAGCGCAAACAGGATGCCGGACAGGATCCCGATTCCGGCCGCCTTGTTGAAAATGCTGCCGCCTTCAGGCGGGTCGGACAGGAGCAGCACGCCGACAAATCCGAAGGCAATGGCGGCAGCCCCCGGACCCGAAATCATGTCGCCCAGGATGACAAAGCCGGCGAGAGCGGTCAGCATAACCTCGGTTTTCTTGAATGTGATGCCGACCGCGAAGGCCCGCATCGAAAACAGGCTGACGGTGCAGATCGTGGCCAGAATCTGGAATGCCCCTCCCAGTAGCGCATAGATGAGAAACGTGGGCGTGAACTCCGGAAAGTCGGCTCCGGTTGCACGGCCATACGCGAATGCCAGCGCAACGGCCAAGGGCCACGACCAGAGAAACCTCGCCCATGTCGCCGCTGCAGGGCTGAGCGCCGCGCTGACAAGGACCTTCTGGACCGCAAAGCGCATGGTCTGTGCCGCCGCCGCGAGCACCGAAAAGAGAACCCAAGGCTCCATGCTCCTGCGCTCTGCCCGTCATGGCGCCGAATGACAAGACCGCTCGGCCGCCCGCCGATTCTCCTTCTTCATACGAGCGCCTTCGCCACAGAGAGTTGGCTGCCGGATCCCTGCGGACCATGAAATGGCGGCGAAAGACTTTTCCGCAGACGCGGTACAGATATCAATCATTGGGACTTCTTATGAGCCATCCCTTGTCAAGTCCTGATCCGCGCCCATTCCGCAGCCGTGCCTGACGGTGCAGATGGCGGGAATGCGCTGGATTCACAACCACTTTCGCCGCAAGCGGTTTTGCCCTTCGCCTTTTTCGGCCTTCGGGACTGGCAGGACGTCTGGCCCTGGGCGGGCTTGTCGGCCATGAAGAGGAGTCCGGCGTCAGCCGGTCCCCGCACCCGCAGGTGCGGCCAGCGTCCGGTCCCGCCACGCCGCGTCCTTCGATCGCGGCCGTGCGGCGGCCTTCCTTCCCGGCAGTTCCTTTCAGCTTCCGGGAGCGGCGAAAGCTCTCCGGGCGGAACGTCGCTTTCACAGCGCGCAACGCGCGTCTCACCTCCTGTCCGGTTCGGTTTCCGGCCTGCGCCGGCCCGTGACCCTGATGCCGCATTCAGGCAGTGCGACGTTCCGAACGGACGGGATCCATCTACAAAACGGTGCCGCGGGATGCGGCCAACCCAAGTCCCAAACGATCACGCGTCCGCCCGGCTTCCTCCTCGGCCCCGTCGGGCCGCCTCGGAACTCAGTTTTCTCTCCCCGTCGTTCTCCCGGCGTGGCTCACGCCGCCGGCTGCAGCCGGGCGCCCGTCGGCACCAGGCCGCAGGTCGCGTACCTCCAGAGCGCGATCAGCAGCTTGCGGGCGACCGCGACGATGCCCCGCTTCCTCGACCGTCCGTCGCGGGCTGCGCAGTAGTCGCGGAACCATCGCGCGATCTCGCTGTCCGGCTGCCAGCGCACCCAGCGCCACGCCATCTGGATCAGGTGCTTGCGCACGGCCGTGTTCCCCGCCTTGCTGATGCCCTGTCCGTGAGAGACGCCACCGCTCGCCCAGGGAACCGGCGCGAGACCCGCCCACGCGGCAAGCTCCCGCCGGTTCCGGAAGTCGCGGTAGAGCACTTCGGAGACCAGCAGAACGGCATCGTTCGGACCGATCCCCTTCAGCCGCACGAGACGCCTCTCGGCGGAATCCGGGCCCGCGCGCGCCGGCGCGACCCGCTCCCTCTTCTCCTCCTCGACCTCCAGCAGCTGCCGCTCCACCGTCGCAAGCTGCTCGCCAAGACCCTCGATCTCCCGGCGCAGGCCCGCGGGCAACGGCTCGCCGAACGCCGTGCGCAGGTCGCCGAGACGTTCGCCGAAGTCCCGGCTGCGCGGATGCAGGTCCGTGATCCCCTGCAGCTTCAGCAGGCCGAGGATCGTGTTGCCTATCCGCGTCCGGTCGCGGACAAGCCGCTCCCGGCGTCGCATCAGCCGCTTCGCGTCCTCCTCCGCGACCGTCGGGATCCGAACCCGGGACAGCGCCTCCGTCTCGCCCCGGTCCCAGGCCGCAAGGGCCCGGATCATCCGCTTCGCGTCGATCCGGTCCGTCTTCGCCGCCTTCGCCCGGCGAACGACCTCCAGAC
>JAJDVJ010000026.1 GCA_022826205.1 Silicimonas sp.
TTTGGTATAATTACACTTCGACTAGAGCCCCTTGGGCCCGACTTGGACGTGTTCTCTTTTCGTGAAGACTAGAGGATCTTCGTCGGGTTCGGGAAGTCTCAATGCGCTTGCCGTGTTGGGAGGGGGCGGGCTTCACCCCACGGCAATCCTAGGGAGGAAATTGATGTCGATAACGCTCAATATCAACGGTCAGGATCACTCGATCGACGTGGATCCACAAATGCCCCTGCTTTGGGCAATCCGCGAAACGGTCGGCCTGACAGGCACGAAGTTCGGCTGCGGGATCGCCCAGTGCGGCAATTGCACCGTGATCGTCGACGGCAACGCCGTGCGGTCCTGCAACACGCCCGTCGCAGCCGCTGCGGGAAAGACAATTCGCACCATCGAAGGCGTCTCGGAGAACAACGACCACCCTGTTCAGCAGGCATGGCAGGAAATTACGGTCCCGCAATGCGGGTATTGCCAGTCCGGCCAGATCATGTCGGCGGTCGCCCTGCTGGAGAAGAGTCCAGATCCCACGGACAACGAGATCGACAAAGCCATGGCCGGAAACATCTGCCGGTGCGGCACTTACCCGCGAATTCGCGCAGCCATTCATCGCGCTGCCGAACTGAGCAAGACCTGAGGGAGAATGTCATGAAACATATGAACCTCACCAGACGGAACTTCATGCAGATCACGACCTCGGCCGCGGGCGGTCTGATGGTTGGAATTCATTTCCCGTCGATAGCCGGGGCCAGCGGTGAAGGTGCCGCGGCGGAAATAAACGCCTGGCTAACCATCGACCCCAACAACATCGTCAGCATCGTGACGCCCCAGACTGAAATGGGCCAGGGTGCCTTCACGGCGGTTCCCATGATGGTGGCAGAGGAACTTGACATACCGTGGGAGAACGTCCGGCATGTCTATGCAAGTGCCAACCGCCATGTGAACAATGGCAATCTCTACACGACGACGTCCACTGGCGGGTCCACAACAGTTTCGCGCCGTCACCCGTACATGATGCAGGCCGGTGCCTCGGCCCGCGAACGTCTCCGGGTGGCCGCGGCGAACCGCTGGCAAGTGCCGGTGGACAAGGTGACCGCGAAGCAAGGCTGGCTCACGACCGAGCACGAGGAGCAGGGCACGATTCAGGGCACCTATGGCGAATTCGCGGCCGAAGCCGCAGCCGTAACGCTCGATGAAGAGCCGGCAATCAAGGCCTACGGCGACTGGTGGCTTCTTGGCAGGGACATCCCGCGTTTGGACGTGCCGCTTAAGACCAACGGAACCGCAACCTACCCAATCGACGTGTCCGTTCCCGGCATGGTCCATGCCGCGGCGATGGCTTGTCCGGTGCCCGAGGGTCGGCTGGTGAGCTACGATTTCGACGCGGTCAAGGACATGCCTGGCGTCATTGCGGCGGTTGAGCTCGAGCAGGTCAAGGAAGTGCCGGCCTTCACCGACCTGCGCAGCGGCGTCGCGATCGTGGCCGACAGCTGGTATCAGGCACAGAACGCATTGGCGGTCATGCCCATTGTCTGGGACTATGGCCGGGGCGCTTCAATCAGCACCGAAAGCCAGATGGCCGAGGCGATGCAGCTGATATCGCAACCTGGGGCGCTTGTACTCAACGAGGACGGCAATGTCGGTCGCAGGTTGGATCGTGGCGTGAATCACGATGCGGTGCACGGGATCATTGAGGCTTCTGCCAATCAGGTAGTCGGCGAAGTCTACTACCGGCCGTTCGAAACTCATGCGACAATGATGCCGCCCTGTGCCGTAGCTGACGTGAAGGACGACAGGGTCGACGTCTGGACCTTTACCCAGGACATCGCTCGTTCCCTGAACGAGGTTGCCGACCAACTGGGGCGCGACACCGAGAACGTGTTTCTGAACCAGACCTATCTGGGCGGCGGCTTCGGTGGCGGCTACAACATGGATGTGCACCGGCAAGCAGCCGCCATTTCGGCGGCGGTTGGACGGCCGGTCAAGGTAATCCGTTCGCGCGAGGAAGACGTCGCGCAGGACAGCCAGCGCCCACCTGTCTGGGGGACCTACAAGGCCGCGCTTGGCGAGGATGGTCTTCCCGAAGCTCTCGTAACCCATTTCGTGGGCGACGAGAAGTTTCCCGCCTTCTCGCAGCGCGGCGTGGCCAACATGCCCTACTTGGTGCCGAACCGCCGCCACGAATACAGCGCGGTCCAGAACCATATCCCGATCGGCTATCACAGGGCGCCGGGCGCCAACTCCACCGGGTTCATTGTCGAGCAAATGGTCGATGAGTTGGCCCAGGCTGGCGGCTGGGACCCGCTGGATTGGCGGATCAAGATGACCGAGGGTAACGAACCTTGGCAGCGCGTTCTGCTGGCGATGAAGGAAAAGTCCGGCTGGACGACCGATATGGGTCGGGGTGAAGGCATGGGAATTGGGGTGGTCGAATCGCACGGCACCGTTGCCGGTTGCGTCGCCACCGTGGCGATTAGCCGCCGCGGCCAGATCTTCATCGACAAGCTGGACTTCTACCTCAACAGCGGCTACGTCATCAATCCGCTAGGCGCGCGCGAACAAGCCGAAAGCTCGGCGATCTGGGAACTGTCCCACGCCATGTTCGGTGGCCTCGTCATCCGCGACGGTCGGATCGTGAACACGAACTTCGACAGCTACCAGGTGATGAAGATGCCGGATACGCCTCCCGAGATCGAGGTGCACATGGAGATGTCGGAGGATCAGTGGTGGGGTGGCCTAGGGGAGCCGACCGGTCCACCGACCCCGCCCGCGGTTGCCAACGCGATCTATTACGCAACCGGCAAGCGGATCCGCTCCACGCCGCTGGCAAAGGCGGAATTGTGACGAAGTCCGGGGCCCGGTGGGCTCCGGGAACGCCCGTCCTCCCTCTAGGGCGAAAATCGGAAGGAGCCGCTGCGGCTCCTTCCCTTGGTATCGGCGCATGCTGTCAACATGCCGTCATGGCCGGATCCGTCGTCGGTGACCGTGAGCCATCTCTTGCATGCGTGAGTGACCGACTCCCTTGAAGGCAATTCCGGCAGCGGCGTTTCTTGCAATATTGCCAATCCTGGCTTGGGCGTGGGATCCGGACGATCTGAACCGGTTTCGCAGCACGCTGACCTGCATGTCCTGCGACTTGACCGGCGCGAACCTCGTCAAGGCCGATCTTCGGGCGTCGAACCTTGGCGGAAGTGATCTGACAGATGCCCGGCTATCCTACAGCATTCTGATCGGCGGAAATCTGTCGGGGGTGACACTGACTGGGGCCGACCTTCGGGGGGCAAACCTTTTCTATAGCCTGCTGGATGGCGCCAAGCTGGACGACGCCGATCTGACCGGAGCCATATTGACCGGAGCGACGCTGGCCGGGGCCGATCTGACCGGGTCGGACCTAGGCGGTGCGAACCTCTTTTCGGCCAACCTCGCGGGTGCAATCATGCACCGGACCGACCTTAGGCACGCCTCGCTTGCGCGCGCCAATCTGAGCGGCACCAAAATTGAACGTACCGCGCTCGAGAATGCGATCTTGTGCAAAACCCTGATGCCGGACGGACGCAGTGCAGACAGGGACTGCTAGGAGTTGGCTTCCGCGCACCTGGCGGCTGCCGGGGTTGTTGGCGCTCGCGCTTGGGGCCTGGCTAGTCGGCCCGACGCCGATATGGGCACAAGGCGACGCACGCGAGACGCCATCGCTGCTTGATCGACTGACTCCTGAAGTTATGTCCGCGGTCTTTCCCGGAATCACCCGGCTGGAAATGGTGAAGGACGACGGGCCTGTCGCCGCCGCCGTCTATCGCAGGGAGGAGAAGGCGGGATACGTCTTTTCGACGCTCGATGTGCTGCGTGCTCCGGGCTATTCGAGCACGCCTTTCGACGTCGTAGCAGGTGTCACGATGGACGGCCGGATTACGGGAGCGGTGGTCCTATTCCACCGCGAACCCTACCTGATCAACGACGCCCGCCGTACTGCGCTTCTCGTCACCTTTTTGCAAGCCATCGAGGGCAGCGAGGCGCGGCTCGGGGCCGAAAGCGGACTGCCGCCGGACTTCGTAGCCGGAGCGACCATATCCGCACGCGCCATGCGAAACGCGGTTCAGGAAGGCGCTCGCATGGTGCTGCGCTATCGCACCGAAGAGATCGTGATCACCGAGCCGACCATCGACATGATCAACTTCAAGCCAATGAGCCAGGAGCAGCTTGTCGCTGACGGTGGACTGGCCTTTGCGCATGTAACGAACGCAATGCTGGCCGAGGTGATGGCGCGTGCCGGGGTTGGCGACCTGCTGCCAGAGGTGCCCATGTCGGGCGGACCGGACGACACCTACATCAACTTCGTGACCGGCTACGCCAATCCGCCAAAGGTCGGGCGCAACGGCGCCGGGCTGGAACCCTTTGACGAACTGACAAATCGCTGGCCCACGGGCACCCAAGGCATCTTCGTGGCCACGCTGGGCGGCGTCTACGACCACCGCGGAACGCGGTACAACAACCTGTCCAATGGCTTCCTGCTGGATAGAGTGAAGGTCACGCAGGGCCAGCAAGACTTCAGTTTCACCAAGGCGGACATGATCGTGACGCGTGGCAAGATCGCAGACATCCTGGTGCTGCCACCAGATAGCGGCTTCGATCCGATGCAGCCGTGGCGCGCAGACCTCTTCGCGACCGCGGTGAGACCTGACGGGAAAATGGAACGGTTCGTGCTGGCCGGTCTCGACTACACTCTGCCCGACTCCATGATCCTCATGCCGGAACCGGACCCGCCCCCGGTCTGGGTCGAACCTTGGGCGGACAGCATGTTCGACATCGCGATCCTCGCCACGGCTCTGGCGCTGCTGACCGCGCTTCTGGCTTTTCAGGCGCAGCTGGCCCGGCAGCGCCGATTGCATCGATGGCTCAGGATCTCGTTCCTGGTGTTCACGCTGGTCTGGATCGGCTGGATCGCCAGTGCGCAACTCTCCATCGTTCACCTGATAAACTATCTCAAGGCACCATTTGTGAACCTTGACCTTGCTTTCTATCTGGCCGAACCGTTGATCGTGATCCTTGCGGGATACACCGCGATCTCGCTTGTCCTGCTGGGACGCGGCGTCTTTTGCGGCTGGCTGTGCCCGTTCGGGGCCCTACAGGAACTGCTGGCACAGGCAGCCCGGACCCTGAACCTGCCGCAGTGGACGCCCTCCATGCCCACGCAACGCGTCCTATGGAACGGCAAGTACGTTGCGCTTGGGGTGATCCTGCTGCTCACAGTTGTGGCCCCGGATGCCGCGACCGTCGCCGAAGAAGTCGAACCCTTCAAGACCGCGATCACGTCCGTATTCGTGCGCGGTCTGCCCTTTGTCGCCTATGCCGTCGTGCTTCTGGTGATCGGGCTCTTTGTAGAACGTGCCTTTTGCCGTTTCCTCTGCCCGCTCGGGGCGGGGCTTGCACTCCTCGACCGGCTGCACCTGTTCGAGCTGATCAAGCGTCGCCCGGAATGTGGCAATCCATGTCAGCTGTGCGAACGTTCCTGTCCCGTGAAGGCCATCGAGCCGTCCGGTGAGGTCGTCACGGCTGAGTGTTTCCAGTGTCTCGACTGCATGGTCGAGTACTACGACGACCGACGGTGCCCGCCCCTGGCGAAGCTGCGAAAGGAACAGGAACAGGCTGCAGGGTTTCGCCCCGACCTCAATTCGGCAGGCGCATATTTGCGGGCCCAGTCATGACCCCGTCGCGGCGCCGGACCTTACGGATACTCGCCGCCGGCTTGGCGGTGCCGCTGGGCGTTCTCGGGCTGCAGTCGACCCAAGGCCTTCCGCGGCCCGTGCGCTGGCAGGGAGAGGCGCTGGGTGCGGTGTCGGCCATGACGCTTTGGAGCGTCGACCCGGCACGCGCCAGCCGCGCCCTTTGGCGCATGCAGTTCGAGATCGCGCGGCTGGAGGCCATCTTCAGCCTCTTTCGACCGGACAGCGAATTGTCGCGATTGAACCGGGATGGACGGATCGAACGCCCCTCAAGAGACATGGTCGAAGTTCTCGATCTGAGCCGCCGGATCGCCGAGGCAAGTCGAGGGATGTTCGACCCTACAATTCAGCCGCTCTGGGCCCTTCACGCAGGCAGCAGGGCACCTGATCCGAGATTGATCGAACGCGTATTGCCTCTCGTCGACTACACATGCCTGACCGCACGCCGCAGTGGCATTCAATTTGGGCGCCCAAACATGGCCGCAAGCTTGAACGGAATTGCGCAAGGGTATGTCACCGACCGGATCACTGAATTGCTGGGCAATGAAGGTTTCGAAAGCGCGGTGGTCGAACTGGGAGAAACCCGTGTTCTCGGACAGGCGCCGGATGACCGACCTTATTCCATCGGGCTTGTGAATCCGAATGTCCCAGGTCGCATTTCGGGCCAGGTGGCACTTGCCAATGCAGCGCTATCGGTTTCCGGCGGCTATGGTCAGGCACTGCCGGACGGCACCGGCAACCACCTATTCGACCCTCGCAGCGGCCTGAGCGCAGGGAGCTTGTCACAGGTTGCCGTGATCGCGCCGAAGTCGGCGCTGGCCGACGCAATGTCAACAGCAATTTGCGTCGCCGGGGAAGGGGCGGCGCTGGCAATCCTGTCCACCGTACCATCCGCGCGGGCGATCTTGACGCGACCGGACGGGACCAGCGTCGAGGTCTAGCGCGTCAGAGCCGCCAGCCCGGCCAGCGCGATGGCGCGAAACATCGGGTCGTCCAGGGTTTCGGCTATCGCGACGGCTGTGTCCAAGTCGCCGGCACGCGCCTGCGCCAGGACCACGGCTGTTACCAGTTCCTCGGCGTCGGCGCGCCCTGCGAATTCCGTCACCAAGTCCAGTGCCTGGTCGGTCTTGCCTTCCGTTGCCAATATCACCGCGATGGCACGAACCGCATCGAACCGCTTGTTTCGATTGGAAATACTGGCCACCATATCGAGCCCCGCACTCGATCGATCGATCCTGACGTACTCGCGGGCGATGATCGCACGGGCGCGGTCGAGATCCTCGATCACCGCGATCTCGGAAAGTGTCTCAACGCTGTCATCGTAGGCGCCCAACATGGCCTGCCGTTCGGCAAGCGCGGTCAGCGCGGAACCATCGCCATAGGCTTCTTGAATGGCGCGTGCCATCTCCAGCGCGCCTCCGAAATCCCCTGCGGCCGCCATGCCATCGGCAATTGCAACCATCGCCTCGCGATCACCGTAGGACGCCTCGATCCGCCGCGCCGTGGTCAGGGCCGCCTCGATGTTCCCTTGCGCCACCTGCGCCGTCGCGATTCCAGCCATGGCGCGCGCGCGCCCGGCAAGATCGGGTATTGCGAACGCGGTCTGCAATCCGGCTTCAATATCCCCGCTCCGCGATTGAATCACGGCAATTTCCGCCAGCGCTTCGTAAAACCAGTAGTGGTCGAACTGCTCGCTGCGCGCGACCAGCCCACTGGCAATCTTGAAGCGGTTCTGTTCCGCGGTGAACCAATAATCCATGCCAATCCGCGCCGCCGCGTGCATCGCGGAGGGGATGTCGCCCGACCGCGCCACCGAGACCGCGATCGCCGCCTGCGCCTCTGATCTGCGGAACGGATTGTTGATCGCAACTACGGTGTCGAATGCCTCGTCGATCAGGCCCCGGGCGGCCTGTTCGACCGCCAGCGTTTCAAGCGCAAGATCCTTGGTCGAGTGGTTGCGTGCGTCGCCAATCTCCATCGCAATCTCGAATGCCATTTCGAATGCCCCCTGCCGCGCGGCCGCCCGGACGATTTCGGCTTCGGCCTCGGCCATCGTTATGGGGCTTTCGATCAGCCCGGCCTCCTTGGCGGCCTCTGCCAGACGCCCCAATTCGGCCAGTGCCGCTGCAATCGCGAAGTGCGCTTCGTCGCGCTGCAATTGCCGGCCCAATTCCTCGGTCGCACCCCGGGCGGCGTGCAACAGACAATCCGCTGTCGCGGGCGTACACTCGATCGGAGAACCGTGCGCGACCATTCCACCGAACCCGATGGAAAGCATGCCCAACACCAAAGCTTGTCGGAGTGGCCTCATTCCAGCTACACCTGCCTTCGATTCCACCGGGTTGACAATAGCCCGAATTCGCGGCTGGCACACAGATGACTGCAATCGGCAAGACTATCGAATTCAAAGGGGTCCCCTTGGCTTGTCCGTGACTGCGCGATTCCCTGCTGAAAGGGACTGGCTGACGCGGAGTTGAGCCGGAGAGACGCAGGGCATCGGACGAATCCCCAGCGGGGCGGAAGACCCCGGACCATTGGAACGACCTGGCATGATCTCCATTAAGCGCCGATTGCGGCACTTCATCGCGTGCTCTGCGACGGCCTGAATTGCATCAATCTGGCCCGGTCTAGGCGGGCGAAGAAGGGCTCCAACGTTGCTTCATGCAGAACGGGCACGGTTTCCCAAGCCACCACGCCTGCCTGTCGATGTTCAGCGTACTCGACCCTGATTGCCTTCAGCGGGCGCTCCTCCGCCTTGCCCCGGATTGGGCCGGACGTGATCGCGGTCAAAGGCAAAGCGTGTAGGGTCAGAAAGCTAGGGTTGCCATCAATTGACGTTGTTGTTCGGCAGCGGAAGTTGGGAGAGGCCGAGCCTTTCCGACGTATATTCGTCCCTGAACAGTCCCGATACCTGCGAGGCGAAGTCGCGAAACGGGCCCACGCTGTTCAGATGCTTGGGCATGGCCAAGGCAACGCTGCGGGCGATCTCCTCCAACTCGTAGAATCGGACGCGTTTGCGGACATCGTCGGGAAGGTTTGGGATCACCGACATCGGGATGTGGCAAGTCGCCAGGCCGGCCGCAACTATCCGAACGGCCGTTTCATGGGTCATGCAGCCAAAATACGCGTGCGCGCCGGGCAGGAGGTTCTGATACCAGTTCCGAGACTTCGCGGACCAGTGGGCGATATCGCCAATGTCCACGTACCGGTTGAGACACTCAATATGTCTAGGTGCATTGATTCCTGACAGGCAGACCCGAACAATATCCTCGGGAACCGACGCGGGCACCGCCAAGACGATCCGGTCGTCGAACAAGCCAAAGACACTCAGCGATGCACGATGCGGTTCCAGCCGTACGGCGCTGAGGACCGCAACATTGACCTTGTGCATCATCAGTTTTTCGGTCAGTTCCGCGGAATTTATTGCCCAGACATGGTCAAAACGCGAAATCCGCGGCACCGACACGGCAATCTCGGCAACTCGTTCGATGAACCGTCCGGTCAGAGATGGCGTCGCACCAAATGAGAGCGAAAGACCTCTTTCATCGAAGAGATCGAGGTGCCGTGTTTCAGCGGCATCGACGTCGGCGAGAATCCTCTCTGCGGAACTGGCCCAGTACATTCCGGCTGGGGTGAGTTCCGTTCGCGGGCTGCGCCGGCGAACAAAAAGTAGGACTCCGAGTGCGTTTTCCATCTTGGCTAACTGTTGGGACACGCTCGGTTGCGACATCCCGAGTTGCCGAGTGGCGCGACTGATCGACCCAGCAATCGAAATTGCTCGCAATATTTCCAATTGTCTGAGCGTCACTCTCATGGATGGCGCGTCTTTCGACTTTGGGGTGAAACCAGCGAAACCGAAATCGAAGCTTCAGGCAAGAGCGCACGTCGAGCCGTCAAGTTGGGTGGTTCGATAGTCAATGCCTGCGTAGAACGTCAAATAGGGTGTCGACCGGCAGGTGCACCGCTGCCGAGTCAGGAACCCTTCCTATCTGGTCGCCTCAGCACTTGGTCCCCATCCCGGGTGCGCGCGACGTAGGCCCCGTCCGCCCTGAACCCGTAGAGCGTGCCGCCAGCCTCAAGTTGAGCCGCAAGATCCGCCTTGATCTGGTCACGCCAATCCTTCGGAAAGCCCAGGATTTCGGGCTCCGGTCTGATCGTCGCATCATTTGTACTCATGCTGTCCAACATGCGTTCGACAGCCGTGATCTTCAACTCGACAGCTCGCAAGAACAGGCTGCCGCTCGCCCATTGCGGAAACATCGGTTGCTGGCCCCGCCCTGGCCATATTCTAACGGAGTCAACCGGCAAGATCCTGTCCGTTTGACGATCGTTCAGCGCACGAAACGTCACCCAAGAATTCCGGCCTGAAATCGAAGAAAGCTCGCCTCACGTGATCGGCCCGGTGAGATTCTCAAGAGAGGGTCATATTCGCTAAAATCGTTCTTTGCCGGAATTGGACTTGTTGATCTTGAGGATCCGGCAAGGCCTGGTCACCGTACTGTCGTCGAATTCCCTGGAAGGCCATCCTGAACCAAGCAGGAATCGACCCTGTCCATGTCTTGAGTTCAAAGACGGGATCAAGCAAATTCAAGCCGTCGACTGGCCTTGGCCGCCACCAACTTTCGGGCGTGCCTCCGGATGGTCACGCAACGCCGCGCGACCACACCTTCCGGCCAACCGGAGAGCAGTCATGTCCCTCGCCAACAGCACGCAAAGTTTCGGCAGCGTCACCAAGACCTTCCACTGGCTGACAGCGCTCCTGATTCTCACCGCAATTCCGCTCGGCTGGTTCGCCAACCAACTCCCCTACGACACTTCGGAGGAGGTCGCGCGAAAGGCATTTTTCTTCTCGCTGCACAAAACGGTGGGCATCGCCACCTTCTTTGTCGGAGCGGCACGCATTTTCTGGGCGTCCACACAGGCCAAGCCGACCCCGCTGCACCCCGATCGCAAGGCCGAAACCTGGCTGGCAGACCTCGTCCACTGGCTTCTGTACGGATCGCTTGTGCTCGTGCCGCTCACAGGCTGGATTCACCATGCAGCCAGCGAAGGCTTTGCGCCGATCTGGTGGCCATTCGGCCAGGGTCTGCCGCTTATACCGAAGGACGAGGCCGTCTCCGCGACGTTCGCGGGCCTGCACATTGTCACGAAATGGGTGTTGATAGGCGCGATCGGCCTGCATCTGGCCGGGGCGCTCAAGCATCACATTGTCGACCGTGACGCCACGCTGCGCCGCATGCTGCCCGGCGCCAGCGTGGCGCCCTCTGTTCAGGTCACACGGCATCCTCGCTCCCCGATTGTAGCGGCACTGGCGCTCTGGCTCGTGGCGATTGGCATTGGCGGCGTGACTGGCGCCTATGACGACCACGCGCCAATAGCGCCAGCCGCCGCTACGCTGGATGTGGCCAACACCGACTGGAACGTCCAAGACGGCACCCTCACAATCGCTGTCCAACAACTCGGCACCTCGGTCGAAGGCAGCTTCTCCGACTGGACCGCTGCCATCTCATTCAAACCGCGAGACGAGGTTGGCCCAGCTGGCACTGTTGACGTAATTGTTTCCATTGGGTCGCTCAAGCTGGGGTCGGTAACCGCACAAGCGCTTGGAGCGGAGTTCTTCGATGCGGCAACCTTTTCGACCGCCCGGTTCAAGGCAGAAATCGTACGCACCGAGGAAGGTTATGTCGCACAAGGTCCGCTCACCATCCGTGACCAGTCAGTGTCCGTGAATTTGCCTTTTACCATCGACATTGTTGACGGCACCGCCTCCGCCATTGGTCGGCTGGACGTCAATAGGCTCGATTTCCAAATCGGCCAGAACTACCCCGACGAAAGCTCTGTCGGCTTCACTGTAGGCATCAACTTTGCGCTCACAGCCAGAAGCGACGCGGGCAACTGAATGACCGCAGCGCGGTCGGAGCGCGCGATGGCGCCCGCCGGTTGCCCAAACGACCACCACGTTGGAACCTGGGCATACTTCACAGCTCTGAGTCAGATTTGGCAATGTCTTGGAACGTGCCTGTCGGTGCCGTACCGCCCAAAGGAAGACCGCCGATCCATGGGACCGGCGGTCTTGTCAATTCTCGCGGCTGGAAGACGTCTACTCGGCCTTCAGCGCCTCGATGGAAATTGACACTTCGACCTCGTCGCTCACGGCAGGCGCAAAGGCACCGAGGCCAAAGTCCGACCGTTTCAGCAACGTGGTGGCATTGAGACCCAGCGTCGGCGTGCCCCGCTTGGGGCCAAAGGGATAGGGTGCGGCTCGGTTCAACGTGGTGGCCAGTGTCACCGATTGGGTCACGCCATTCATGTTTAGGTCGCCGATGATGTTGGCGGTATTGTCACCGGTTACCTCGATGCCCGTCGAGACAAATGTGATCATGTCGCCCTCTGCCGCGCCGAAGAAATCCCCGGACATGAAATGCGCGTCGCGTGACTCCCAACCGGTGAACATGCTCATCACCGGCATCGACACGGACACGCTTGAATTGGCGGGATCGCTCTTGTCGAACATGATCT
Organism: Silicimonas sp.; assembly: GCA_022826205.1. Classification (GTDB taxonomy): domain Bacteria; phylum Pseudomonadota; class Alphaproteobacteria; order Rhodobacterales; family Rhodobacteraceae; genus JAJEFO01. The sequence goes on from JAJDVJ010000026.1 coordinate 12,228, forward strand.
CGCCCTCGAAGCCCGAGAACATGCCCGTGGTCGTGGAAAAGCCGAGTTGGTTATAGCTGAAGACGACCTGGCTGTGGCTGGAGTCAAGCGCAAATTTCTCTGGTGCTGAAAACGCCGCCGACGCGCCGGTCGAAATTGCCGCGGCAAGCAGGAACTGTTTCATTGGAGGAAGGTTCCGTCTCTCTGGTTAGGTTGCGCCCACAGGATATAGAACTTTCGGAACTACGGACAACTTGCGATTTCGAAACAGTGCATCCGGAGTAGCGGAGCCGGTGTGCCATTCCTTGACGGTCATTTTTCCTGTCCTAGCAGCGCACCGGCCTCGGCTCGTGGCGAAATCGGTGCTCAGCCTTTCCTTCCTGATGGAATTGCACCGACCACACCTGCATCAGCAGACTTGGCCTTCTGTTTGCTGGTTGTGGTCTTGCCCGAGTCAGGCTCTCAAGACTTGAGCCTTTCCAGACACGCACTCTCGGTCAGCCGACGCTTTGCCGCACAATGCGAATCCTGTCGGCATTGGGTGGGTGCGTGCCGAGAAAGCGATCACCCGGGTCAGCGGCATCCTGAAAGTAGAGCACGCCACGAAGCGCGTCGAATCCAGCGCGTTCGGCTATCTTTGCGCCGAGCGCGTCTGCCTCAAGTTCGTATTCCTTGGAGTAGCTTCTAGCTCCAATTGTCCCGCCGATGTCGGCGGCTACATCCAGACCACTCTCGTCAAGACCGGCCGCGGCCCCGAAAATCGCTCCGATCAGGGTGCCCGCGATAGCCGATGACTGCGTCTGTAGAATATGCTCCTCAATGTGGTGGGCCGCTTCGTGGGAAAGAGCGAAGGCAATTTCGTCCTGATTCCTCATCGCGCGGAGCAGCGACGCCGTGAAGACAATCACAGGACGTCCATTCCGCTGGTACGTCTGATATGCATTTGGCTGCAGGTTTGGCCGTTCGTCTACCAGGATCAGGAAGTCGCAGTTCAGGTTCGCCTGTGCCTCACGGCAGATCTGCTCAGCGACGGGCTCAACGCGCCGCATGACAGCGCGAAAGTCATCAACTCCCTGAGCGGAGCCCGTGCGCATGACTTTGGGCAAGGATGCAAGTTCAGGGCGCTGCGTCGCGTCTGGAACACAGGCAACCAAAACGACCATCGCGCTGACCGCAATGCAAACTGGGTGGATCATCTCAATGCCTTGATTCGCGTTTCGGACACATGTTGATGCAGTTCACGCCAAGCCTGCAATACGGTTGCTCAAGCCCGCCGTTCTGCGCCGGAACCTGCGTTGCTCGTTAACGATGCCAATGTCCTGTGCGACCTGCATTCGGCTTCGTCATGCCCCTTCAGCGGAGTCAATCGTCGAGATCATGCGCGGGACGCGGCGCGGCGGCGCGGCGCAAACGGTCATTGATCGCCCTCCCAAGGTCGCGATCAGGGATCGGAGCTACGGCAATTCTCTCCTCGCCCTCCGCATCAGCTTCGTGAAACAACGCGAACAGTCTGGACGCCGCTTCCCTTAGATCGCCGTCCTGCGAGAGCGAGGCGTTTCCCTTTATGTCGCCGAAACCCAAATGCCACTCGCCGGGCGCGGCAACCCGGACGTTCATTCGAACTAGACCACTCGGCGCATAGTGGGAGGCAAGCTGGCCAGGAGACTCGACGCGGACTGAAGTGTCAGCAGGCGACGTGATGCGCGCGATATCCTCCGAAACCACAAAAACTCCTTCGCGCAGCACGACTGGCAGCTTGTCTCGAAACCCAATAATCGTGGACTCAAGCCCGGCGGCTGCCATTCCTCCATCAAGGACCGCTGCAATGCGGCCGCCCAGCCCGGTCATGACATGATCCGCCGTAGTCGAACTGATCCTGCCAGACGGGTTGGCCGATGGCGCTGCAATCGGCCCGTTGAATGCCTTGAGCAGATCCTGCGCCACAGGCGAAACAGGCACCCGAAGCGCCACGGTCGACTGCCCTGCCGTGACCAAGGAAGAGATGCCGCTTCGTTCCCGCAAGGGCACGACCAGCGTCAGGCCGGCAGGCCAGCCGTTCCTGATGAATGGAAGCGCGGCCTCCGGGAATCTCGCGAACTCCTTGGCCCGATCGATGTCCGACACATGCGTGATAAGGGGATTGAACGAAGGCCTGTCCTTTGCCTCAAAAATTCCGGCAACGGCAATTCCGTTCCGTGCGTCGGCACCCAAGCCGTAGACGGTCTCGGTGGGAAATGCGACGAGCAAACCTCCTGCGAGAAGTTCGGCCGCACGGGAGATTCCGCTCTCGTCGGCTGCAAGTCTCTCGGTCTCTTCGGGCATGTCCCGCGACATCACGTGTTGATTGCGACTGACCATCGCAAAATGCAAGGTTCCAGCTTACTCGTTAACGACGCATCGCCATGATGCCAACCTGGATTCACCGGAGCGAACGCGAATGTCTTTAAGGTCACCGGTCAGCGAATTTCGATCATCCTGCGGAACGTGGTTGGATTCCCGGAAGTCAACGCCACAGAGAGGTTTGAGAGTGCCGCTCCCGATCTTGTGGACACAGTTCTGCGAGAGGACGCGAAGCTCTGTGATGGCGCCTTGGCGCCGCTTGCCGCCATCGGGGACTCCCACCCTGCAAGGGTGGAGAACTGTAACATGCGCACGCTCCCAAGATTCGACGAGCGGTTTCGTAGAATTGCAGAAGGCGGCTGGGTCGGTTTGGCCGCGGATCCAGAGCACGGTGGCATGGGACTGCCTACCACCCTCGGTTCGACTATCAACGACTTGACGGCGAGCGCGTGCTTCGCGCTTCAACCCAATGCCATACTGACGCAAGGCCAGATCGAAGCTCTCGAAGCGCACGGCAGCGATGAAATGAAGGCGATTTACCTTCCCAGACTCATCCCCGGCGAGTGGTCAAGCACGATGAACCTGGGCGAGCCACAAGCCGGCAGGGACGTGGACGCATTTCTATGTCCAGCGGCTGTTGCCGGAGCACGCGGCGCTCTTGGCTCAGACACGGCAAGATGGAGAGCGGGCCTTCGATCTTTTGCCCGATGACCTCGCTTCCTGAATTTACTTGGTCACTTTTGCAAAGAGCTCAAATTCCGCGTCCACCGCTCCTCGACGCTCCCGTTCGGATTGCTCTCGTCGGTAGTCGGCAATTGGCCCGGCCAGTCAAATACTGGAGCAAGGACAACTGACCCGTACGGACCACGTGTCCACGTGATCGCTTTCCGGGACAAGCACTGAGTCGCGGGCTATCCGGACAAGCCACCAAACGTCCGGACGTCCGTTCCCTCGGCGCGCCGCTTCTGCGTGTATGCCGCAAAGGCCCCTGGCACGACCTCGGGCTGCCAATTCAATAGTGCCTCTTGATAGCTGGGACGGGCGGAAACCCTATCAAACCAGGACTTCAGATTTCGTGTCCTCTCAAACGGCCATCCCATAAGATTGAACCGGTGGAAGTTCGGCATCCAGGCCACATCAGAAAGTGAGAATTCATCGCCACCCAGAAATCTCCGACCATCCGACAACAGATCGTCGAGGTGCCGAAACCCCTCGTCTGTCCGACGGACGGCAGCATCGATGCGTCCGGGATCGAAACCCTTGGCGAAGTCGATTCTGAACTGTTTCAGCCAGTCGTTCTTATGGGTTCTCTGAAACGACTCTGCATCTTCGGTGCTTGGTGGCGGTCTGGAGCGAAACAGGAATTCAAAGCTCAGCAGCTTGAGGTCCAACTGCGCCTCGTCCGCCACTTTCAGCAGTTCCGGTGACGCCGATTTCGCCAAGGAGCTGTCACCCCCGGCAACCTTCTGGATAATGTCAACGGACTCTATGAAGAGATGGCCGTCATCCACGAGCGCAGGAACCAGACCTTTGGGATGGATCGCCTGATACTCCTTCGTCGCGTGCTCGTTGCGTTCCAAGTCGATCACGTGGCTGACGAATGGCTTGCCAGTCTCAGCCAAAACGATCCGCACACGTTGGGAGCAGCTTGACATAGGCGCATGCCACAGATGGAGGCCCCTAAGCGACTTCAGCGACTTGTCCTTGGGTTCAATTTCAGGCATCGCTCCTATCTCATCTCCTGGTCCCATTGATCACACAAATTTGGGAAGCAACAAGATCAATCGACAGTACTGACGCCCGAGGTGCATCAGTGGTGATGGTCTCCGGTTCGCAATCTTCCTTCGGCGATCTCGACCCACCACGAACACCCGTGTGGAATCGCGGCGTCGTTGAAGTCATACGTCGGCTGGTGGACACTAGCCGTATCGCCATTTCCGAGAAGGATGTAGGCACCGGGACAGGCATTCAGCATGAATGCGAAATCCTCGCCACCCATTGTAAGGTCGGCATGTCCGCAATCGCCAGCCACCCGTTTCGCGGCCTCGATGGCGTGACCGGTCTCGGCCTCGCTGTTCGCCATCGAGGGGTAGTTCCGGTGGTATCCAATCTCCGCCTTGGCACCGAACGCTGCCGCCGTCTGCATGACGGTCTCGCGAATGCGCCTCTCCGCCATTTCCTGAACCTCTGATTCCAGAGACCGGACCGTGCCCTTGAGCGTGACACGCTCGGGAATGACGTTGTAGGCCGTTGACGACGTCTCGAAGGACGTCACCGAGATCACCAGCTGCTTGACGGGATCAAGATTCCGGCTCGTGATCGTCTGCAGCGCAAGGACGACCTGGCATGCGACGACAGTCACGTCTATGCCTTCATGTGGCTTCGCTGCATGCGCACCGTCAGCTGCAATCGTGACATCGAAATGATCGGCTGCAGCAAAGAACTTTCCGGCCCGGATCGCAAACGTTCCGATTTCCGCTTCGGGCCAGTTGTGCATTCCGTAGACCTCGTCGATGCCGAAGCGCTCAATCATGCCGTCATCGACCATTTCGCGCCCGCCGCCGCCGCCTTCTTCGGCGGGCTGGAAAATGACCGCGACGGTTCCATCGAAATTCCGAGTCTCCGCAAGGTATTTCGCGGCGCCAAGGAGCATCGCGGTGTGCCCGTCATGCCCGCAGGCATGCATCTTGCCGGGCGTTTTCGATGCATAGTCCAGCCCGGTTTCCTCGTGGATTGGCAAGGCATCCATGTCGGCGCGCAGGCCCACCGTCTTCCCTGAAGCTTGGGTCTTGCCACGGATCAACCCTACAACACCCGTGCGCCCGATGCCGGTCACCACCTCGTCGCATCCGAATTCCTTGAGTTTCTCCTCCACGATCCCGGCGGTGCGATGCACCTCGAAGAGCAATTCCGGATGCGTGTGGAAATCACGCCGCCACGCGGTGATTTCGTCATGCAGTTCAGCAAACCTGTTGCGAGTGGGCATCGTGCACCTCTTCAGTTCATTCTTGCAACTTTCGGACTTTATTCGGGAACGCAAGCCCTTCGTCCTCACGAGCGCGTCAATCAGCCCTGCATCCAGGCCGCATGCGTCCCTTGAGGGCGGCCCATACCAAGGCTAGGTATCGCGCATGTCACTCTGGGAATTCGCCAATCCGAGGAAGTTCATGGCGACAACCGACCGTCTGGTTGTACCGCTGTTCCTGCTCGCTGCGCTTTGCCTCGGCACCGGCCTGGCCTGGGGATTCTTCTTTGCACCCGACGACTTCCGGCAAGGTTCGACAGTCAGGATAATCTACCTGCATGTTCCTTCCGCCATGATGGCGATTAACTCCTGGGTCATGATGTTGGTTGCATCGCTCATATGGCTGATCCGAAGGCATCACGTTTCGGCACTGGCTGCCAAGGCCGCCGCTCCGGTAGGCTTGGCGATGACCCTGATGGCACTCTTCACCGGCGCGGTCTGGGGCCAACCCATGTGGGGCAGTTGGTGGGAATGGGATCCGAGACTGACTTCCTTCCTGATCCTGTTCCTCTTCTACCTGGGCTACATTGCGCTTTGGTCCTCGGTCGAGAACCCGGACACCGCTGCTGACCTGACCAGCATGCTCTGCGTCGTCGGGTCGGTCTTCGCCCTCCTCTCCCGCTATGCCGTCAACTTCTGGAGCCAGGGACTGCATCAAGCCGCGAGCCTTTCACTGGACAGGGACGAGAACATATCGAACGCGTTCTGGCTCCCGCTAGTTGTGTCAATCGCGGGATTCGTCATTCTTTTCGTTGCGCTCGTCCTCTTGCGCACCCGCTCCGAAATCCGCCTGCGCCGGGTGCGTGCGCTTGAACTGAAGGAGCGCATTTCATGATGCCGGATCTTGGAGCATACGCACTCGAGGTCGCCCTGGCCTATGCAGGATCTTTCGTGATCCTGATCGTCATCATCGGGTTGAGCGTGATGCAAGCCCGGCGTACAAAGCGGCTCCTGGACGAAACCGAGCGCCGAAATTCCGATGCCTAGAATATCGCCGCTTGTCCTGCTGCCGTTCGTGGTCTTTGCAGGGCTTGCGGGCCTGTTTCTCGGCGGCATCTACCGCGAGGATCCGGACGCCCTGCCCTCTACCCTTCTCGGACGCAATGCGCCTGTTCTGGACGTCGTTCCGCTCGGGCAAGTGGCGGCGATTGATCCGGATGAATTGACGAATGGAAGCGTCACGCTGGTAAACTTCTGGGCCAGCTGGTGCGCGCCCTGCCGCGTTGAACATCCACAGCTGATGCGCCTGAAACGCGACGGCTTCGCGATCCTTGGCGTCAACTACAAGGACGACCCGCAGAAAGCCCAGCGCTTCCTTGACGAACTGGGCGATCCATTCAAGGCCGCCGGCGCAGACCCAAAGGGACGAACGGCCATCGAATGGGGCGTATACGGAGTTCCCGAGACATTCGTCGTCGATGGCAAGGGCAAGGTCGTCTCACGATTCGCCGGTCCCGTGACGGATCAGATTCTGGAACGCAGGATCCGCCCTGCGATCGAGTCCGCACTGACACGCTGAACGTGCGGCGTCTGCAATTCCCTGGAGGCGAGTTTCGGCACAGCCGCGACCGACCGCCCGTGCTGATCAACCTATCGACAGGAGAGCTAAAGACGCGAAATCGTCATGCCGCCTTGGCAAGGTCACGCAACACATAGTGCAGGACGCCGCCATGCTCGACGTATTCCCTCTCGATTCCCGTATCGATCCGGCACTTGAGCGTGATTTCCTTCGAACTGCCGTCCGCAAAGTCAATCCGGCACGGCACTTCGGAAAGCGGCTGCAGATCTCCTTCCAGCCCGGTGATCGTGATCATCTCGTCGCCAGTCAGCCCGAGCGACTGACGCGTGTCTCCTCCAGTGAACTCAAATGGAATGACACCCATTCCGACGAGATTGGAGCGGTGGATGCGCTCGTAACTCTCCGCGATGACCGCCTTTACGCCCAGAAGCGCGGTGCCTTTCGCTGCCCAATCCCGCGAGGAACCGGCGCCGTACTGGGCACCCGCAACCACCACCAAGGGCGTGCCCTGCTCTTGATATGCCATTGCCGCATCGTAGATTGACATCTGGGTGCCGTCAGGACCCTTCGTGTAGCCGCCTTCCACGCCTTCCAGCAACTCGTTCCTGATACGGATATTGGCAAATGTACCCCGCATCATGATCTCGTGGTTCCCACGTCTCGATCCGTAGGAATTGAACTCTCGCGGTGCCACTTGCCGATCGGTCAGGTACTTGCCTGCCGGCGTCGTGTCCTTGAAAGACCCCGCTGGCGATATGTGGTCGGTCGTCACCATGTCGCCGAGAAGGGCCAGAACGCGTGCGCCCTCGACGTTTGAGATGGTTCCAGGCTCCGGCGACATGTCCCGGAAATATGGAGGATTCTGCACGTAGGTCGATGTTGCCGGCCAATCATAGGTGAGGCTGTCGGTCGTCTCCACGCCGCGCCATTTCTCGTCGCCCATGAAGACATCGGCATATCTTGACTGGAATGCGTCCCGCGTCACGGTCTTCTGCACAAGCTCCGCGATCTCCTCCTGAGTCGGCCAAACGTCCTTGAGGAACACGTCCTTGCCGTCCCTGTCCTGTCCGATGGGTTCGCTGGTAAGGTCGATGTCAAGCGTCCCCGCCAGCGCATAGGCCACAACCAGAGGCGGCGAGGCCAGGTAGTTCGCGCGAACGTCCGGGCTGATCCGGCCTTCGAAATTCCGGTTTCCCGAAAGTACGGCAGCGGCAACAAGGTCGCCGTCCGAAATCGCCTTGGATATCTCGGGCTGGAGCGGTCCGGAATTCCCGATGCAGGTTGTGCACCCATACCCGACGAGGTTGAACCCGACGGCGTCCAAGTCTTCCTGCAGTCCTGCCGCGTCCAGATAGGCGCTCACGACCTGGCTGCCAGGTGCAAGCGAGGTCTTGACCCATGGCTTGCGGTTCAGCCCCAGCGCTCGCGCCTTGCGGGCGACGAGGCCTGCGCCGATCATGACGTACGGATTCGACGTATTGGTGCAGGACGTGATCGATGCGATCACGACCTTGCCCGATTCCATCGTGTAATCTTCGCCCTCTACAGCAACCTCCTTGGCTACGGGCCGCTTGAAGGTTTCCTTCATTTCACGTGCAAATGCGGCCTTTGCGTCGGTGAGCGCCACGAAGTCTTGCGGTCGCCTAGGACCGGAAATGGCCGGCACGATCGTGCTCATGTCGAGGCTCAGCTTGTCTGAATAGACTGTCGCGTTGTCGGTCCGGCGCCACATTCCATTCTCCTTGGCGTAGGCCTCGACCAGCGCAATCCGTTCTTCCGAACGACCGGTCTGGCGAAGGTAGCGCAGCGTTTCGCCGTCGACGGGGAAGAAGCCGCAGGTTGCGCCGTATTCAGGCGCCATGTTCGCAATCGTGGCCCTGTCCGCGAGCGGCAATCGGTCCAGCCCCTCGCCAAAGAACTCGACGAACTTGCCTACAACGCCCTTCTCGCGGAGCATTTCGACAACCTTCAGGACGAGGTCCGTTCCGGTCGTGCCTTCGACCATGGATCCGGTCAGTTCGAACCCGACGACTTCCGGGATCAACATGGAGACCGGCTGCCCAAGCATCGCGGCCTCAGCCTCGATACCACCGACGCCCCAGCCCAGAACTGCCAGCCCATTGACCATTGTCGTGTGGCTGTCCGTTCCGACGAGCGTATCGGGAAACGCCACTTCAACTCCGTTCTGATCCTTGTCCGTCCAGATCGCCTGGGCGAGATATTCGAGGTTGACCTGGTGGCAGATTCCGGTGCCGGGCGGAACGACCCGGAAATTGTCGAAAGCGCTCTGCCCCCATTTGAGAAACGTGTAGCGTTCCATGTTCCGCTCGTATTCGCGGTCAACATTCAACTGAAACGCGCGTGGATTGCCGAATTCGTCGATCATGACCGAGTGGTCGATGACGAGGTCGACCGGGTTCAACGGGTTTATCTTCTCGGCCTTGCCGCCGAGCGTCACGATCCCGTCCCGCATCGCAGCAAGGTCGACGACGGCGGGCACGCCGGTGAAGTCCTGCATAAGCACGCGAGCCGGTCGATAGGCGATCTCCCGAGGATTCCTGCCGCCCTTCTCCGCCCATTCCGAAAAGGCGCGAATGTCGTCAAGCGTCACGGTATTTCCATCCTCGAAGCGCAACACGTTCTCCAGGACCACCTTCAGCGACGCGGGAAGCCGGTCGAAGTTGCCTAGGCCGGCTGCCTCGGCTGCCGGAATCGAATAGTAATCCACGCTGGCACCGCCTGCCGTGAGGGATTTCCTGGTTCCTGATGAGTCGTGGCCTACGGAAATGGGCATCTCTTCGCCTCCGTCTTGAGCTGGACAGAATTTCGGGTTGGGGATACTCCCCCATCACGGAGCGGCGCAAGGCGCGCGACGCAAAATTTGCGCAAGACTCCGTACAATCCACCCTTGAGCCCGCAAAACAAGCGACTTTCTGTTGTCAGTGGGACATTGTAACGCAGCCTCGCAAAACCTTGATTGGTGACCGCGACGCGGATTCGGTACTGAGGTCGAGGATCAGAACGGGACTGAAGTAATGACTCGAATGATGCCGATTGCCGTCGCGCTTTGGATGGCGGCCTCCGGATTTGCAGCAGCAGGCCAGGCGGTCGTTGTAGAACTTTTTACATCTCAGGGATGCAGTTCCTGCCCACCGGCGGATCGCATCCTTAGTGAACTGGCCGAGCGCGATGACGTGATCGCCCTGGCGCTGCACGTGGATTACTGGGACTACCTGGGCTGGAAGGACGAGTTCGCCATTCCGGGCCACACCAAGCGTCAACGCTCATACGTGCGCGCGATCGGAAAGAACACAATCTATACCCCTCAGATGGTGATTGGCGGCCGGGACCACGTCATTGGCTCGCGGCCGATGAAAATTTCCAGACTGCTGCAGAAGCACGCCGCGCAGGATGCCCACGTCAACGTCGTGGCCAGACGGAATGGCGACCAGATATCCATCGAGGCGACTCCGTCCGGGACGGCGGCCCTGCCAGCGGTCGTCGATCTTGTGACATACCTGCCTGAAGCGACGGTTGACGTCCTCCGAGGCGAAAACGCCGGGCGCACACTCACCTATCACAACATTGTCAGGGACTGGACGAGACTGGGCGCTTGGAGCGGCAAGTCTGCCTTTCGCGCGACGGCCCAAGTGCCGGAGGGCGTTCCCGTCGTGGTGCTCGTGCAGGCCCGTAATTCAGGACCTATCCTCGGGGCTCACCGGCTTCGCTAGCCACAGAGGGAACCCGCCCCAGCTTATGCTTCCAGCGGTGATGGATCCAGAACCACTGGGTGGGGTGCTCGCGAGCCATCCTTTCAACGATATCGTTGTATTCCTGCATCATGCTCTCGGGAGTCGATCTGGCCAAGGGGGCCTCCATTCGCACGCGAAACCTCTGACCGTCGTCCTCCCGAATGCCGAAGAGCGGGATGATCTCTGCGTCGTAGGCCAGTGCCCACTCGGCAGCGGACAGGGCGGTATGTGCGTCCCGGTCAAAGAACTTCAGGAGTGGAGCCCCGGCCATGGAGATGTCCGTGGCGATTCCGATCACGCCACCCTCCTTCAGGTGCCGGATCAATCCCGCGACCCCCTTCCTGTTGGTCGGAAAGACTGGAGTCGCGATTGCTGAAATCGCCTTGACGTAGTGAGCGTTGAAGGCAGCATTGCGCATCGGCCGATAAAGCGCGGCCATCGAATACCCCTCACGGCTGAGCTTTGCACGCGGAACATCGTAGTTTCCGAAATGGGCCGTTACGAGAATGACAGGCCTTCGTGCGTCACGCGCCGCCTTGAGGGCGGCAACGCCCGGACCTTCCAATTTCGCGGCTCGAGCCCGTTCCACGAACTCCTCCCCGGAGTATATCTCGATCGCCGTGCGTCCGAAGTTGTCGGGTACGCGTCGCGCAATTCTTCGCCTTTCCGCCAAAGAGAGTCCTGGCATGGCAAGATCAAGGTTCTCGAGGATTCTTCTGCGCCAGCCAATGATCGGCGCCACCACGTAAGCGACCAGCGAGCCCACGAACGGACCTCGCACGCGATAGGGAAGCAAGAGGGCAAAACCGAGAACCGAACGAGCAAGCCCGTTGTTTATCCAGTCCCTGAACCGGGTGCCGAGTGCCACGGCTCGCACCTCGCCATTGCGTTACAGACCGTTGGATACGGGGCCTTGACCATGCATTGCAACGGGCAATGTCAGATCAAGTTGCGGGACAAATTGCGCGGCCTGCAAGCAATACAATCTCAAGGACAAGGCGGCCAGGAGGCCGCCCCGTGAACGTGTGATGGAACGAAATCAGCCAGTTGGCGTGATGCAGGAATTCGTCTCGGTATCAAAAACCTGCCCCTCGGGGCATGACATCGTGATCTGTTCTTCCGCGTGACCCTTGAAGCACATGGCCATTGCCAGAGAAGGCATCATCGCCAAAAAAAGAACCGTGACAAGCGATCCAGCTTTCATGAGTCTCTCCCTTTCGGCCGTTGTCTGCTTAGCCTAGCACGAGATTCCAAACCGGCGCTTCACGAAACCGTGAATTCCGCTACGTCCCGAAGACGCGACCGAATATCGTGTCGACGTACTTGGTGTGATGCTCAAGGTCGAACTTCTCGCGAATCTCTGTCTCCGAAAGCGCAGCGGTCACGTCGGCATCGGCCAGAAGTTCCGCAAGAAAGTCCTTGTCGTCTTCCCAAACCTTCATCGCGTTGCGCTGGACCAGCCTGTAGGCATGCTCTCGACTGACTCCCTTTTGGGTCAGGGCCAGAAGCACCTGCTGCGAATGGACTAGGCCGCGCAGCCTTTCGAGGTTCCTCTTCATGTTTCCTGGATAGACGACGAGCTTGTCGATCACGCCCGTGAGCCGTACGAGCGCGAAATCCAGATGAACGGTTGCGTCCGGGCCAATGCCGCGTTCCACCGAGGAATGCGAGATATCGCGCTCGTGCCAAAGCGTGACGTCTTCCAGGGCAGGCGTGACTGCGCTGCGGACAAGGCGGGCAAGTCCGGTCAGGTTTTCGGTAAGGACCGGATTGCGCTTGTGTGGCATGGCGGAGGATCCCTTCTGCCCTTCCGAGAAATGTTCTTCCGCCTCCAAGACCTCGGTGCGCTGCATATGCCGGATCTCGGTCGCGATGTTCTCAACGCTCGAAGCGACGACGCCAAGCGTCGCGAAAAACATTGCATGCCGGTCTCTCGGGATGACCTGCGTCGAGACAGGTTCCGGGCGAAGCCCAAGCTTGGCGCAGACGTGCTTCTCCACACCGGGGTCAATGTTTGCAAACGTCCCGACTGCACCGGAAATCGCCCCCGTGGCAACTTCCTCACGTGCCTGCAGAAGACGTGCCCTGTTGCGGTCCATTTCCGCGAAGAACCGGGCGAAGGTCAGCCCCATTGTGACAGGCTCCGCGTGAATGCCGTGGCTCCGCCCGATGCGGACATCCATCTTGTGCTCGAACGCGCGGCGCTTCAGCGCAACGAGAAGCGCATCCACGTCTTCGAGGAGCAGGTCGGCGGCGCGCGTCAGCTGGATGTTGAATGCCGTGTCAAGTACGTCGGAAGACGTCATGCCCTGGTGCACGAAGCGGGCTTCCTGGTCGCCAATGATTTCGGCAAGGTGCGTAAGAAACGCGATGACATCATGCTTGGTGACAGCTTCGATTTCGTCGATTCGCTCAACGTCGAACTCTGCGTCGCGAGCCTTCCAGACCGCTTCGGCGTTTTCGCGGGGAATGACGCCAAGTTCCGCCATGGCGTCGCAGGCATGCGCCTCGATCTCGAACCAGATGCGGAACCTGGTTTCCGGCGACCAGATCGCCGCCATTTCCGGGCGCATGTATCTCGGAATCATGTGCGAGACCTTTCATCGGATACGTGAAAGCGTTTAGTCTGAACCTCCGGCACGATAAACCCCTGAATCAACGCTCAAGCCATTGAAGGCATTGATATCTTGGACCAGGACGCGAACCGGCCCGGTTCACGTCCAGACCAGTCGTTCCGATGGCGGCAATTCACATGGCTAGGGATTTCGAGTCGTGCCGTTGCAAGGGACTGATTTGAGGATTGCCCCAGCTGGGATACATCTGGGTGGGGCGGTCTACTCCGTAAACCTGGCGAGTGACAAACTGCATAGGCATGCTATCTGGATTCCAGATGCATCCCAGGCTCGACATCGGGCAAATGCACGTTCACGGGCAATGTCTTCGCACGACGCTGGATGTCCTCAAGCTGCACCGGCTTGTAGTCAAGCACATCAACGCCGAAGTTGACTGATTTCCGGGTGTCCTTCCAGATATGATGCAGGCGGCTGACGAGCCAGCCACGGACGGAAGGAAGGTGCCCGGTGGCGGACGTGAAGCGGACCTTCCCGGAAACAGGGATGCAAGGTCTTGAGCGAAACCTGCACGGCGTCGACCCCAGCAAAGAGCACGATGCCGCCCGCGGCGATATGGAAGCCTCCGGACTTACGGACTTTGGCCTGGCACGCGACATCAATTACGAGCTTCGGCAGCCCAGAACGCTATCAGCCGCTCCTGCCTGATTCCTGCGATGCCGTTGTGCTGAAACCCGCCGTCAATCGAACCGTCCCGCAGGTTGCCGGGCGGAATGGAATGACAATCCGGGATGTGGACTGCGTTGTCAGGCTGCCGCGGCCGCTTCTTCGGATACGATGAGGCCAAGCACATCCCTCTTGGTCGCCTCTGCAGTGCTGCGGATACCTGAACAACGGCCGTTCCGCATAACCATTACCCGGTCCGCGATGGCGAACACATGGTCAAGATTGTGGCTGATGACTATGAGCGCCATGCCTTGTTCCTTGAGACCTCGGATCAGCGCCAGCGTGTTGCGCGTTTCCTCCGGACCCAACGACGCGGTCGGCTCATCCATGACCAGCACCTTGAGGTCGGCGTGGTAGATCGCCCGCGCTATAGCCACCGCCTGGCGCTGGCCGCCGGAAAGGTGGATCGTTGGTTCGCTGAGGTTGTCGAGTTCGATGCCGACATTGTCCTTCAGCACCCGGGTGGCCTCTGCGGCCATTCGGGCATTGTCGAGGAGGCGAATGCCCATAAACGAGCGCCTTAGCTCATGGCCAAGGAACACGTTGCCGGCCGCGTCTAGCGCATCTACCAGAGCCAAGCTCTGATAAACCGCCTCAATGCCCAGTGCTCTGGCATCGCGCCGGTTGCCAATCCGCACCGGCACGCCCTCCATCTTGATCTCGCCTTCGTCCGGGACGAACACTCCAGTCAGGATTTTGATTAGGGTCGACTTGCCGGCACCATTGTCGCCGACAATTGCAAGCACCTCGCCGCGCTCCAATTCAAGGTCGACACCTGCAACGGCGGTCAGTCCGCCGAAATGCTTGACGATGCCGCTCATTTCTAGCAGCGATGGATGCATATCTGTCATGGAACCACCTTACCGGGTTGTTCAGCGCAGCGTAAAGCCGCCGTCAATGACCATCTCCTCGCCGGTCATGAAGGTCGACGCGTCTGACGCGAGATAGACGACGGCGGTTGCCAACTCCTCCGGGCGCCCGAACCGGTTCTGCACCGCGGGCTTGCGCCAGTGATCCTCGGCACCCTGCGGGTCGCGGGCGATGATCGGGTCGAGCAGTTCAGTGTGAATGTAACCGGGAACAAGTACGTTAATCCGAATGTTGTGGGGCGCCCACTCCACGGCGAGACACTTGGTCAGCAAGTGTACACCCGCCTTTGCCGCGTTGTAGTGCGCCTGCTTCTGCGGGTAGTTGACAATCCGCGCCGAAAGCGAACCGACGTTGACAATTACTCCCGCCTGCTGGCGGATCATCACCCTGCCTACCGCCTGGCAGCTCAGAAACACGCCGGTGAGATTGATGCGAATCATCCGTTCCCACTCAGCGAGCGTCATGTCTTCGGCCGCCACGTTGTGGGCGATTCCGGCGTTGTTGACCAGGATGTCGATACTGCCGAAGCGCTCCTCGGCCTCTGCCGCCATCCGAATGAGGTCCTCGGGAGTGCCGATGTCGACCTGGCTGACGTAAGAGCGGTTTCGGCCTAGCGCCTTGACCTCGTCGAGCAGGCTCTCGGCGCGTTCACGCTCCACTTCGTACAGGATCGCAACGTCGGCACCGGCTTCGGCGAGGCCCTTGGCCAGCGCGCGTCCGATGCCGCGAGAGGCGCCGGTGACAATCACCGACTTGCCGTCAAGGCGGAACGCGTCCAGCGTTGGTGTGCTGTCAGACATGATCGGATTCCTGGCAGATTTGGCTTGTTGTCGGAATGGAGGCCGATCCCGAACGACCTAAGCGTTCGGGATCGGACATCCTTGGCTCAGCGCTCCAGGGTGCCGATGCCGGTGTAGCGGAACGCCTCCCGCTCGAGGGCATCAATCTCCTCGACCGAGAGTTCCTTGTAGGCAATCGTAATCCGTCCAAGGAAGACCAGTGGAATGTCATCCTGACGACCCTCGAGATCCGCCTTGATGATTTCGGCGATGGAGACGCCGAAGTCATCGCCCATGCGCATCGGCGTCGCATCGAGCAGACCGTCGCGCAATGCTTCCAGTTCTTCACCCGTGCCGCCCCAGGCGGTAACGAACACCTCGTCGAGAACCCCAAGCGCCTCTGCCGCCGACAAAGATCCCATTCCCATTGCCGTATTGGCATTGTGGATCATGTCGACTTCCGGAAAGCCGGTGAGAATCAGGTTGGTGCCGTCGAAGCCGCCCTCGCGCTGGAAATTGCCGTAGTGCTCGTAGACCAGTTCCCAGTCTGAATTCTCGACCAGGCACTCTGCGAAGCCGCCCGAGCGCTGGTTGTCGACCGATCCGGGGGTGCCACGGTTCATGGCGACTTGACCCTCTGTTCCAACGTTTTCGATCACGTAGTTGCACATGATCAGCGCACCGGCGAGGTGGGAGAAGCCGGTGAATGCCAGCGGCTGCTCGTCGCCCCAGACCTGCGGAACCTGGTCGTGGTTAAGGACGATCACCTTGAGGTCGGGGCTGTCGATCAACCGCTTCACGTTGTCGGCCTGCAGCCCAAGCTCGGTCGGACCGAACACGACATAGTCGTAGAAATCCGCGTCCTGCAGCACCTGGTCGGTGTAGGTGGTCTGCAGATCGTGGTTTTCCATGCCGGAGGCGAACTGGACGGCCTCGAACGGAATGTTCATCTCCTTCAGCCGGGCTTCCATTGCCAAGTAGGCTCGGAGCCATGCGTCGGAAACGTCCTGGCTGGGATAGATCACCGCGATCTGGATTGGCTCGTCAAGGCTACCAGTAAACGGCGTGCCGGGCATGCCGACTGCATCCTGCATCGCCGCAAGAACATCCGCGTCGACCACCTGATGGTACCACCAGAAATCGCGCTCGTCGTCGTCAGGCAACGCCTCCATCGGAAACTTCTGCGCCGTTGCCGGAATTGCCAGCATCGCGGTAGCGACCACAGCGCAAGCGAAACCATAGGTCATACTTTTGGCTATAGTTCGAGTCAAGACTTCCTCCTCCTGTTTGGCAGGCACAGCGATGGCAGACCAAGTTTGCTCGTCGGCGTTGAGCCTGCGTGGGCAACGCCCAGGGGTTGTCTCTTCCGGGCACAGCCGCCTCTCTGTCGGCAACAGCTGCAGCCGGCCGACACTAAGATGATGTTCCCACCACAGGTTCCAATTGTCAACAACGGCGAGCAAGTGCCTGATTGAGATCCTTCGGTGCCCGCCCAAAAGAGGCCGAGCGCGCGCACTGCCGTATTAGGCGTTCCACATTGCAGGCTCGCCAGTCGGCACGGATTGAGTAAACGACATTGGCGGTCGACTGACGCTGTTGGATGAAAGTGCGATTCCGAACCGGACGGGCCATGCGGCAGTTTGCAGTCGAGAGAATCCAGCCCCTTCCTTGCTGAGAACGACACTTCAATTGAGATAGCGTTCGGGAACGAGAACGTAGGACAGCCGTCGACTATCCAGCCAAGGTCGAAGCAACCCAATCAAGTTTTTTTTGAGTCCGAGAACGCGATCATTGCCGCCAAGGCAGCCCTGCAAGTTCATGGCGCTGCCAGCCATTGAAAGGACAGCCCGATCAAGCCAATTGTTTGCAATAAGCGTGAATTCAATGCTGGAGGCCGGATCGCCGGCGTGCTGAGCAATATGGCCTCGAGGTCGATCGAAGTGACTCTGGCTTGCAGTCGGCGATTGTGCTGCTCAACATTTGTGCGAAGGCATTGATATGGGACGTCAAGTCGTGTCGGTAACGGTGACGAATTAAATTCCATACCGCGTAATTCCCGCAGCACTGCGAACAAGGGCGAGCAGCCATTCGTCAATCTGGCACCATGGGACGTGCCGGACGTTTCGCGACACTCTTGGCCTGGAAATGACTTGGACAAGAGTCTTATCCCTCAATTCAGCAATTCGGACAACGACCCAGATCGATTCCAAGCTATCGAAGGTTCAGGATGGCTCTTTGCTGCCGGTCTTGTTTCGGCGCAATTTGCGGAACCAGCCGCCAAGAGTGCCGCCGCCTCCTTGGAGGCTGCTGTAGAAGCCGACCGACACTATGATAATGATTCCCGCCGCCACCTGCTGCCAAAAGAAATCCAGCCGCAGGTTGACCAGCGCGTTTATGACCATTGACAGCAGCAGCACGCCGACCAGCGACCCGACCATCGAGCCGCGTCCACCGAACAGCGATGTGCCACCGACGACAACCGCCGCGATTGTATGCAGCGTGAGGCCTTGACCCGAAGTGGCCTGGATCGCATTCAGCCGGCCGGTGAGCATGATCCCGGCGAATCCGGCCAATCCCCCCATCAGCATGTACTGGTAGAGCTTGTGACGGGCGACGTCTATGCCGGCCAGAACCGCTGACTCGGTGTTGCCGCCGATGGCGATCGCGTAGCGGCCAAGCGAAGTGAAGCGGTAGAGTACCAAGCCGACGCCAATCGTGCCGATACCGATCAAGGCAGGAAACGGGAACAGGTCGAAAATGCGGCCACGTCCCAAGAAGGGGATCGGTTCCGGCAGTCGCGAGAGCACAATGCCGGCTGCGAGCACCAGTGCGATGCCGCGGTACACCAAGTCCATCGAAAGTGTGGCAATCAGGTCGGGAACATTGACGCGGGTGATGACGAAGCCGTTTGCAGCTCCGCATGCAACACCGACCAGCACGGCAACCAGCATCCCAGCAAAGACGTTAATTCCCAAGTCCTTGATCAGCAGCGCCATGACCACAGCCGAAAGTGCGGCGATGGCGCCAATCGACAGGTCAATCCCGCGGCCGGTGATGACCAGCGTCATCCCCATGGCCAGAACCATGTAGATCGACGCGTCCTGCAGGATGATCATCAGGTTCGATACCCGGTAGAATCCGGGTTCGACGAACGCCATCACCAAGCACAGGGCCACGATCATGACCACGGGCCCCAGAATGTTCACGTAGCGCTCAAACCAAGGTAACTGACGCCGACGCGTGCTGCTCGCGTCTGGCGTAGTCAATGCCGGTTCCATAACAGGCTGTCCTCCCCGATCAATCGAAGGGCCGAAATTGCTTTGCCAGCCCTTGGTCCGAAATCACACAGATGGCCAGCCATCGACAATAGTCTTTCCACCGGCATACTCCTTTGTCAATGTAGCCAGAGGGACGGATGATCGAACGGCTTGTGCCATTGGGAATCTCGGCCCCCTTGTCACGTCCATTCCAGAGCTTGGCCTCGATCAATCAGACCTGCCTTCGGCGTCTTGCGCCAGCTCGAGTATCAGCCGGATCGCTTCTGCCAAAAGCATCCAGAATTCCGGAACACTCTCGAGATCGGCGACGCACATTGTCGCTTGGACAACGAAATCGTCTACCGGCGGAAGTGAATTGATCCAACATCACCCCTCGGCATGAGCCCTTCAGCACTAGAACCGCGTCCCTGGCACTCTCCCCGACTGAAGCTCGTCGACCAGACCCGCAATCTGCCTCAGTTTGGACGTTCATGCGACGGTCCCGAGTTCTTGCGTTGCCGATGTGAGCTTGACTTCATTCTTCGCCAGCCTCCAATCGAAGAGCTCGAATTCGTGAAGGTCGAAGAGGCAGCGGCTGCAACCATACTCCCTGCCTGGAACGGCATTGCCCGACAGCTCAATAGACTCCGCGGCGGCGAACTCAATTTCACTCCGATGCGTTCGGGCATAGACATTTGCAGTACCATGGCCGCGAACTTCATGGCGGATTATGAAGATCACAGAGACGATGTGTGGCGCATCTTCCTTGAACGGATTGTCAGCGTTTCTTTGGCCTCAGGTTCTGAAGTCGAAAATGCACTCGAATTTGGAACCTTTTTGCTGCACGGGAATTGGCACCCTTGATCGGCAAGGTCTACTGAATTCCTTAGAGCATGCCCGACCTATCTGAAATCATTGGAGATTCCCTTTCGGGCGGAGGTCTGATTCGATGCCCGCGATTCAATCAGTCGAATGCGGCGGCTCCGCCTTTGCCTGCATCGGCTCGACCGCCACCCGGGCAGTCTCGCAGGATGTCGGCGGCGATTCTGTCAGACACGCGGACGGCGGAGGCGCGTACCGCCCGCTACGCTAGGTAGGCGTCGGGGGCAGTGGTCTCCACCTACCTGAGACCGAGCAGCCGCCCGATCATCGGCAGCCCTTCGCCGAGCGCCAGCGCCCTGGGGGGAAGCTGTGGCGCCAATTCCGAAATTGAAGAAGGAGGCATAAACGGCCGATTGCACCCTGTCATCAGACCGGGGAAGGCATGCCTTTGGCGCGACGCAAATTTGATTGCAGCCGCATTTGCCATGCCTCAGTACGCGACCATTTTCGCCGGAACGGATGGCTTCATCCTAGATGGGACGAAATCAGACAGCTGGAATCAGAGGCTTGACCCACACTGCACCGGCAACTAGTTCACTGTTCTGGGCGGGTGTAGCTCAATGGCAGAGCAGGAGCTTCCCAAGCTTAAGACGAGGGTTCGATTCCCTTCACCCGCTCCATTCGATCCATCCAGAAAGCCCTCCCTTGTCCAAATTCCTGAACCAACTGGACGCCCCTGACCTTGAAGCCATGGGAATTCATGGCTGGCCCTACGGGTACTCAGATCAGGTCAGGTTCCACGAACTCGACCCCCTGAACCACGTGAACAACGCGTCATACCTGAGCTGGTTCGAGAACATCCGCGTCCGTTACCTCCAGGACTACGGACTTTCTTCCTACGGGAGGGGCGACGACGACCCCCAAATCGTGGTGCGCCAGCAGAGCGCCGACTACCTCGCCCCCATGTTCCAGGACGAACGCTATGTCGTGACGGCGCGCACCCGACTCCTGAAACCTTCCAGCCTGATCATGGACTACGCCGTGCACTCCGGCGGCT
The DNA here is from genome assembly GCA_022826205.1 of Silicimonas sp. GTDB lineage: Bacteria > Pseudomonadota > Alphaproteobacteria > Rhodobacterales > Rhodobacteraceae > JAJEFO01. Next base: position 32,924 of record JAJDVJ010000026.1, read on the forward strand.
CGGTTCGTGCCACGGCCAGCGCCGTGCTGGTAAGCCTGAAGCAGGACGGAATGTCGCGGCGGCCGCACAAGGACATCGCAGTCAAGCGCATTCTCGCCAAGGACGGGGCAGAAAGGGCGTAGCGCCGTTCAGCCAGCGTGCCGTTGTACAAAGCTGACAAGCCGGGCTGTCGAGGCGTCCTTGTCGCCAGCGTCTGCCTCGCCGGAGACCACTGGCTCGAGATCCTTTGCCAGCACCTTGCCAAGCTCCACACCCCATTGATCGAAACTGTTGATGCCGAGCATTGCGCCTTCGACAAAGACCCGATGCTCGTACAGGGCCACGATCTGCCCAAGCACGAAGGGCGTCAACTTTGGATAGACTAGCGTGGTCGACGGCCGATTGCCCGGAAACATCCGGTGCATTGCCTGCCGTTCCAGTTCCTCGCCTGAATAGTGGTCCGCGAGCAACGCCCGTGCTTCTGCCAGGCTGCGGCCCTTCATCAGTGCCTCGGATTGCGCAAGGCAGTTCGCGACGAGCAGTCGATGCTGGTGTGCAAGCTCGTCCTCGTGCCCAGCCGCTCCGATCATGAACTCACACGGGATCACGCGCGTTCCCTGGTGAATCAACTGGTAAAAGGCGTGCTGGCCATTTGTTCCGGGCTCGCCCCATACCACGGGGCCGGACGGAACCGGAAGGTCGGTGCCATTCATGGAAACGCCCTTGCCGTTGCTCTCCATTTCCAGCTGCTGAAAATATGCTGGAAGACGCGACAGCCGCTGCTCGTACGGCAGAACCGCCCGCGTCGCATAACCGAGACCCTGATTGTGCCAAAGCCCGGTCAGCGCGAGCATCACCGGCATGTTCTGCAAGGGTGGCGCAGCCTGGAAGTGCAAGTCCATGGCATGGCCACCTGACAGGAAAGAGCGAAACGCCTGCGGCCCAATGGCGATCATAAGGGACAGCCCGATCGGCCCCCAAACGGAGTAGCGACCTCCTACCCAGTCTTCGAAGCCGAACACGCGTTCCGGACCTATGCCATAGGCGGACATCCGGTCCTCGGCGGAGGAAAGCGCCACGAAATGCGAGCCCGTGTCCGCGTAACCCAAGGATTCACCAATCCACTTTCGAACGGTGTCGGCATTGGTCATCGTCTCAATCGTGGTGAAGGTCTTGGAAGCGACGATCACCAAGGAGGTCTCCGGCCTAAGCGGCAGGAGAATGTCGTTGACATGCGCGGCATCCACGTTCGAGACGAAATGGCACCGAGGTCCGTCATGGTAGGGTGCCAGCGCCGACGCCGCCATGGCAGGACCAAGGTCTGAGCCCCCAATGCCGATGTTGATCACGTCCGTGACCTTGCCGCCCGTGACGCAAATGCTCCCGTCACGCAATCCCTCGGCGAACGTCTCCATGCGACGGAGCGTCCCCAGCACATCCGGCATGACGTCCTGACCGTCCACCATGACAGGTACGCCCGCAAGGTTACGGAGCGCCGTATGGAGCACGGCCCTCCCTTCGGTCTCGTTGATGGATTCGCCCCCGAACATGGCCTGCCGCTGCAACGGGATCGCAGACTCGTCGAACATTGCAAGCAGCAGGTTCCGGCCTGCCTCGTCCATCGCGGTCTTCGAATAGTCAAACAGCAGGTCGCCCGCCTCGACGGCAAACTCGCGCGCTCGGTTCGGATCGACGAACCGCTCGATGATCGGCGTCTCGACCGCCTTGAGCGCCGTCTTGCCGAGCCGGTCCCAGTCCATCATCCGCCATCCTGTCCGTTGTCGATGTCCCGCCACCTGCGACCGTCTCCTTCAAGCAGGACAGCTGCTCCTTCGGGTCCGTTCGTGCCGACCTGGTAGGATTCCGGATGCTCGTCCCGCTCACGCCACTCCTTGATGATCGGGTCGGCCCATGCCCATGCCTGTTCAACCTCGTCGCCGCGCATGAACAACGTCTGATCGCCGCGAATGACATCCATGATCAGGCGTTCATAAGCGGCTGGCGCGTCCTCCACTCCCCGCCCCAGCGCTTCCGCAAAGGTCATGTCCAGCGGAACGTCCACGAGGCGCATGCCGCCGGGCCCAGGTTCCTTGATCGTAACGAAAAGGTTTATGCCCTCGTTCGGCTGCAAGCGTATGGCCAGAACGTTGCGGTGCTGCCCAAGCGTCTGACCAAAAATCGAATGTGGCGCGGTCTTGAACACGATTGAGATCTCCGAATGCCTGGCCGCCATGCGCTTGCCGGTCCGGAGATAGAACGGCACTCCCGCCCATCTCCAGTTGGAGATGTGAAGCCTTAGGGCGATGAAGCTCTCTGTCCGGCTGTCCGCATTTTCGACTTGGTCCAGGTAGCTTTCTCCAGGTGCCGCTGACACGTATCGGCCCCGTACAATGTCGCGCAGTCCCGGTCGCTCAATCGCCCGGATCACCTTGAGCTTCTCGTCCCGCACAGCGTCCGGGTCGAAGCGCGACGGCGGCTCCATTGCGATGAGGCAGAGCAGCTGCATCAGGTGATTCTGGATCATGTCCCGCATAGCGCCAGCCTTGTCGTAATAGCTGCCGCGCCCGTCCACACCAACGCTCTCCGCCACAGTGATCTGTACATGGTCAACGAACTGCGCGTGCCACAGAGGCTCGAACAGGACATTGCCGAATCGGACCGCCATCAGGTTCTGGACGGTTTCCTTCCCCAGGTAATGGTCGATCCTGTATATCTGGTTCTCGTCAAAGTGGCTGCGCAAGATCCTGTTCAGCTCTCGGGCACTCTCGAGGTCGCGGCCAAACGGTTTCTCGACGACTATCCGACAGGCAGGACTCGCACAGCCGTGTTTCCGCAGACGCTCGGCCAGCGTGCCAAACAGCGACGGCGCAACGGAAAAGTAAAAGGCCCGAACGACGCCGTCCCGCAATATTCCAGAAAGCGCGTCCCAGCCGCCGTCGCTCGCGGCATCAAGGATGAGATGGTCAATGCACTCCAGAAAGGTTCTGACGTCATCTTCGGGCCGCGCGGACTCAGGGACGAACTCGCTTAGGGCTTCGGCGACAAATGCACGGTATCCGTCCCTGTCCAACTGTCGCCGCGCAGCGCCAATGATCCGGCTATTCGGAGGCATCTGTCCCGCCCGGAACCGGCGGAACAGGCCAGGAAATATCCTCCTCCGGGCCAGGTCGCCAGTACCTCCGAATATCACTAGGTCAAACGCCTCAACCGGGATGACGCGCGAAACCATGTTGCCCACCTCTTTCCGTGACTAACGCCAGAGCCACGATCCCGTCGCATCCGCAGTGCGATTTCGCTGCAATCGATGTGGCATGAGCAACATCACATCACCGTCACTACCACATGCCTGCACTTTACCCTCCCGGATTCCGGCATTTAGAGTTTCGCTCGGGACAAACGTTCGATTTGGAATTCCGGTGAGGAACGACCCATGCGAGTCTTGGCGGATGCTAACGGCAAGTTCAACACGACATTGCACGGAATTCGACCGCTGACCCGGACGATACGCCTGGCATGGAGGTCCAAAAGGCGCGTTGCACTCGCGGTGCCAGGCTCCGGATGGCTCAGGCACTCGACGAGGCAGGTCATCCAGGAGGGTAAGAACGAATGAAAGACGGTACCGAGTTGCTTTCGAGCGAGAAGTTTCGCGACCCCCTAGTCACGGCAACAGGTGAAGAGCGAGCCGAGGTTGCATTTGCACGTCTTGAGACGCTTTGGTTCAACACAGGCACGTTGTGCAACATCGAGTGCCCCAACTGCTACATCCTGTCGTCGCCGAGGAACGACAGTCTGGTCTATCTGACTCTGGCTGATGTCGAGCACTACCTTTCCCAGATCGCGGAACTCGACAAGCCCGTTCGTGAAATCGGGTTTACGGGTGGCGAGCCGTTCATGAACCCGGACATGATAGCGATGGCACGGGCTTCCCTCGAAGCGGGACATGAAGTCCTGATCCTTACGAATGCCATGAAACCGATGATGCGAAGTTCGATGCGTGCCGGAATCGAAGACCTTCAGCGCAGATTTGGCGACCGGATGACGCTCAGGATTTCGCTCGACCACTGGTCGCCGGCGCTTCACGACGAGGAGCGCGGCGCAGGCAGCTTCGACGTCTCGCTGGAAGGCATGCGCTGGCTTCGAGACCAGGGCGTCCGCATGACCGTGGCTGGACGGACAATGTGGGCTGAAACCGAGTCCCATGCGCGCGACGGATACGCTGCGCTTTATGCGAGTGAAGGTTTCGAGATCGACGCCTACAACCCTGCCGACACGGTCCTGTTCCCGGAAATGGATGAATCCGTCGATGTGCCGGAAATCACGACGGCTTGCTGGGACATCCTGGGCAAGTCGCCCGAACACGTCATGTGTTCCTCTTCGCGGATGGTGATCAAGCGCAAGGGAACCGAACATCCATCCGTTGTCGCATGCACGCTTCTTCCCTACGACACGCAGTTTGAATTTGGCAGATTGCTGAAGGATGCCTCAAGGCCCGTTCGGCTCAATCATCCGCATTGCGCGAAGTTCTGCGTTCTCGGCGGCGCAAGCTGCTCGGCCTGAACCCATTCCCCGCGCTTCCGCGACCCCAAGGTCTTGCGGTGCGCGCCCTCGTGTACCGGGTGGTTCAGCGCGCCGTCAGCCAGCCATAGCGCAAAGCAGCTCGAACATGACCGACGCACCGAGAAACGCGGTGGCGCCGCACTGATCGAAGGGTGGTGACACCTCGACGAGGTCGGCACCCCGGATGTCGAGCCCCGCAAGATGGCGACAGACCTCAAGCGCCTGGAACGAGTTAGGACCACCGACCTCCGGCGTGCCGGTGCCTGGCGCGAATGCCGGATCGACGAAATCGATGTCATAGCTCACGTAAATCGGCTGCCCGCCCACAATCTCTCTGGCCTCGGACATGACATCCTCAATTCCGCGCGCGAACAGTTCCTCGATCCGAACTGTCCGAATGCCGACGCTCTTTGCGAAGTCCATGTCTTCATGGTCATACATCGTCCCGCGTAGGCCAATCTGTATCACGCGCTTTGGATCCAGGAGGCTTTCCTCGACGGCGCGGCGAAACGGCGTGCCATGGGTGAACATTTCGCCGCCGAAGTAACTGTGGAAAAGATCGGTGTGGCTGTCGAAATGAATCATGCCCAGCGGCTCACCTGCCCCAAGGCCCCGCAGCACCGGCAATGTGCAAAGGTGATCGCCGCCTGCCATCAGGGGACGAATCCCGGCCTCTTGCAAATTTGCGAAGAAAACGTCGAATCGCTCCAGCGTGTCGGAAATGCTGGCCGGGTTCGGCCCAATATCGCCGAGGTCCGCGCAGTTTGCGGCCTCGAAGGGGCGAATTCGCGAGACCGGGTGCTCGGCCCGGATCATGGTCGAAGCATCTCGAAGCTGGCGCGGTCCGTGCCGCGCGCCCGGGCGGTTCGTCGTGCCGCTGTCCCACGGCGCGCCGACGAGGCCTATCTGGACTTCGCCGAATCGCGGATGCCCGGGCGGTACATGTGGCAGACGCATGAATGTTGGCACGCCCGCAAAGCGAGGAAGGTCGAAACCGGAGACGGGATGGAAGAAAGGATCGCTCATGACGTGAGGCTATGTTTCCGAGTCAGAAAGTTCCAGTCCAGATTGCGCGAGCCGGTTCGCCACACGGCTTTCCTCGATCACGATCTCCCTGCCGCCCGCAGCCAGCCAACTTGCCAGCATCTGGGTGGCAACATCAACATGTTCGGCCTTCCTCAATGCGCATTCCCAGATCGTGGCCACCCGCCAACCTTCTTCGATCAGTCTTGAGCGCACCTCGTCGTCGCGCGCGACATTTCTTTCGAACTTGGATGTCCAGTACTCGGTGCGCGTCGAGGGAACCGTGGCGTGACGGCACCCTTCATGGCGATGCCAGAAGCAACCATGCACGAACACGACAGCATTGAATTTCCGAAACACCAGATCCGGTCGGCCGGGAACGTCCTTCGCATGCAATCGAAATCGAAAGCCTCGCCTGTGCAACGCCTTCCGAACAACGAGCTCCGGCTTTGTATTCTTGCCCCTGATGCTGGCCATGATCCGGGATCGCGTCTTGCTGTCAACGACATCCACCAAGGTCTTTGCTCCACCTGAATTTGCGACCTCTGCAAGGCATACACCACAACGTCCCAATGACCTTCCACAATGGCGGCGGCATTCGGGACGGCTTCAATCTCACGATCAATCAGCTCCGGTACGGCTTTCATACTCGAAGGGAAGCTCAGATGAGCAGCGCCCGCGCATCGTCCGGCCCAAGCGGTTCCGGGCGCTTGCAAGTCGTCGCCATCTCTACGAATCGCCTGTTCTCACCGGACATCAGAAGGCCCGTCATCACTTCGACCGCATGAAGTGCGAGTTCCATCGAGCAACGGTGCGGACGGCTCTCCTGAATTGCAAGCGTCATGTCCGAAAGTCCCGCCGCGCGATAGTTGGCATGCACCCCGCCTTGGTTCACGACCGAAAATGGATGGTCCCATGCATCAACGGCACTGGGTTTCTGGTTCGCACGGGTCATGACTAGTTCGCCGCCAAAGAAGTTCGGATCGGGCAAGTCAAGACTGGCCTCAGAGCCATAAAGCTCCATCGGCTTGTGCCCATGCGCCCAGACATCCCAGCTCGTGACCAACGTCACGACCGCGCCGCTGTGAAACTCGAGGATGCCGTGGATTGTGGTCGGCGTCTTGACTGGAATCTCCGCGCCGCGCCTCGGCTCCGAGAGAATGGTTCGCGTCGTGGACGGAGTCGTGCTGACCGCCGCCACGCGCCTTACCGGCCCGATCAACTGGACAAGATTGGTCACGTAGTAGGGACCGATGTCCAGAACCGGCCCCGCCCCCGGAAGAAAGAAGAAGTCCGGATTCGGATGCCAGTGCTCCATCCCATGGCTCATCACGAATGCCGTGCCGCTCGTCACCGTTCCGATGTCGCCTTCATCAATCATGTGACGCGCAAGTTGGTGCGATCCCCCAAGGAACGTGTCAGGCGCCGAACCCACGCGACAGCCCTTCTCCTCGGCGAGCCGTGCAATTTCCGTGCCTTCCTCAAGAGAAAGGACAAAGGGCTTTTCCGAATATACATGCTTGCCCGATTTCAACGCACTCGACGAAATCTCGAAATGCGCGGCTGGAACCGTCAGGTTCACCACGATGTCAATGTCGCCCGCCCCAAGGAGTGCTTCGACGCTGTCATGACGCACCCCGAACTCGTCCGCTCGGGCACGGGCGGCCGCGTCATTGATGTCTGCAACCGCGCGGATTTCGAATCCCCTGAACATCGGTGCAAGACGCAGATAGGCCGAGGAAATGTTGCCGCATCCAATGATGCCGACGCCAAGATTGCTCATCTGCCTCTCCGTCACAGCGTTTTCAGAAAGCCGACGGAGCGCTCCGCGAAACGCCAGTCATCGCTTGGATTGTCATGCTCTAGAACAAGGTGGTCGCAGCCAACCCGTGCCAGGGCGGCCACAAGGGCCGTCCAGTCGAGCGTGCCATGGCCCACGTCGGACCAGCCGTCTTCTTGAACACATGTGCCATCAGGCGCGATGTCCTTTACATGTGCCGCGCCGATTCGGCCGCCAAGACGTTCGATCCAGGCAAATGGGTCCTCGCCGGCACGCACTGCCCAGGCAATATCGAACTCAAAAGCAAGCGCCGGACCGCCCTCAAACATGGCCTCGATCGGATAATTTCCGTCGTCCAGCGCACGGAACTCGAAATCGTGGTTGTGCCACCCGAAACCGATGCCCGCGTCTTGCAATGGCTTGCCGGCTTCCGCAAGGCGCGCACCGAACGCGCGCCAGCCGTCCCGGTCATCCGGTCGATCGGCAGCATCGAGATAGGGCACGTACACGTTTCGCACTCCAAGCGCAGTCGCCATCTCCCTGACGCCGTCCGGGTCGCTCTCGACCATGTCCAGTCCGAAATGCCCGCTCGTCATCACCAGACCGGCCTTCTCCAGTTCGGCCTTTAGCTGGCCCAGATCGCCCGAAGCGGCGTAGAGGCCGCCGAATCCTTCGACCTCTGACAGGCCAAGGTCCGCGATCATCCTCAGAGTCTTCGGCAGAGGACCGAACTTGCGTGACGAATAAAGCTGGTACGAAAGTGACACGTGCGGATCTTTCTTCCAGAGGGGGCTTAGGTCGAATGCCTGATGGCGCAAAGCGCCGGCATCCGACCAGTTTCGGGAATCATCGAAGTTGCCGATGCTAACGAACCGCTGTCAAGCAATGTCTGCAATTCCCGTTCAGAGACGTTCCTCGTCGCCTGCGTCGAAGAGCGATGCGTCGGCGGCATTGACGCCAGCATGCAGCGAGTCGCCGGAGGCAACCTTGGACTGGCCGCTTATCCTCAACCAGAAGCGCTTGCCGTTGACGGACGTCAGGACGAGCGTGTCCGAGCCGAGCGGCTCGACCACCTCTGCCTTGACGGTGAGCTCGAAATCAGCTCCCGCCGCCTCTTCGCCAACGAGAACATGCTCGGGTCGAATTCCGAACCACACTTCTCCCTTGGCTTCCCGCTCGAACGAATAGGAATCCAGCGGAATGGAAATCTCGCCCGCGAGGAAGCGGCCATTCTCTACCTTTCCCTGCTGAAGGTTCATGGCAGGCGAGCCGATGAAATCCGCTACGTAGAGATTGGCCGGCCGGCTGTAGATCTCACCCGGCGACGCGAGCTGCTGAATGATCCCGTCCTTCATTATGGCGATCCGGTCGGCTAGGGTCATCGCCTCGACCTGGTCATGCGTAACGTAGATCATCGTGTTATCAAGCCGGTCGTGCAGCTGCTTCAGCTCGACACGCAGGTCGGCTCGAAGCTTGGCATCCAGATTCGAGAGCGGCTCGTCGAAGAGGAAGACGTCCACGTCTCGCACCAAGGCACGCCCGATTGCGACCCTTTGGCGCTGGCCGCCTGAAAGCGCAGACGGCTTCCGCTTGAGCAGCGGCTCTATCTGAAGGATGTCGGCAGCGCGTGCCACGCGTTCCTTGATCTCGGTCTTCGGAACACGGGCGTTCTTGAGCCCGAAGGACATGTTTCCTTCGACCGACATCTGCGGATAAAGTGCATAGCTTTGGAAGACCATGCCGATGCCGCGTTCCGAAGGTTCGGCCCAAGTGACGTTGCGCCCCTTGATGAAGACCTGACCACCTGTGACGTCGAGCAGCCCCGCGATGCAATTGAGAAGCGTGGACTTCCCGCAGCCCGATGAGCCCAGGAGGACCAGGAACTCGCCTTCGTTGACCGACAGGTTCAGGCCTTTCAGGACGTCGACCGCCCCGAAGCTCAGGTCGAGATTCTTGATTTCGACGGACGTGACCCCGTTCCCGCTCATGGCTTCACCCCTTCACCGCACCGGCTGCAATGCCCCTGACGAACAGGCGGCCCGACACGAAATAGATGACCAGCGGCACCAGCCCCGTCAGGATGGTCGCCGCCATGTTGACGTTGTATTCCTTCACGCCCTGCACCGAATTGACGATGTTGTTGAGCTGGACTGTCATCGGGTAGATGTCCGGCTTGGTGTACACCACTCCGAACAGGAAGTCGTTCCAGATCCCGGTTACCTGAAGAATCATCGCGACCACGAAGATCGGCAGCGACATCGGCAGCATGATCTGGAAGTAGATCCCCCAGAACCCGGCCCCGTCCACCCGCGCGGCCTTGAAGAGTTCCTCGGGCAGCGACGTGAAATAGTTCCTGAACAGGAGCGTCAGGATAGGCATTCCGAAAATCGAGTGCACGATCACCAAGCCCCAGAGCGTGCCATAAAGACCGATCTCGCGCAGCAGAATCACGATCGGATAAAGCATGACCTGATAGGGTATGAATGCCCCGAAAATCAGGATTGTGAAGAAGACGTTCGCCCCCTTGAACCGCCAGTTGGCAAGCGCATATCCATTTACGCTCGCTATCGCGATCGAGACGATCACGGACGGAATCGTGATCCGGACCGAGTTCCAGAAACCTCGCGAAAGGCCGTCGCAATTCAGGCCGGTGCAGGCCTCCGCCCAGGCCTTGACCCAAGGCTCGAATGTGATCTCGACCGGCGGAGCGAATATGTTGCCTAGCCGGATTTCGGGCATTCCCTTCAGCGAAGTCACGATCATCACGTAGAGCGGCAGCATGTAGTAGAGTGCCACCATTATGAGCGTGCCGTAGAGGAAGATGTTCCGCCGCGAGAACGTGCGGCGCGGCTTCGGCCCGTGGGCTCCCTCGAAACCTGCAATTGCCTCAGTCACGCTTCCGGCTCCCGAATTCGAGATAGGCCCAGGGGATGATGACGATGGCCACGGCGAGGAGCATCATGGTCGAAGCGGCGAAGCCCTGCGCGAGGTTCTGGCGAAGGAACATCGTGTCGTAGACGTATTTTGCCGGCACTTCCGAAGCTATCCCCGGCCCGCCGCTGGTCTGCGCGACGACAAGGTCAAACACCCGAACTATGCCGCTCGCGATCAGCACGAGAGTGGTGATGAAGACAGGGCGCATCATGGGGATGACAATGAAGATGTAGGTCTTCCAGGTCGGGATGCCGTCCACCCGGGCGGCTTTCCAGATTTCCTGGTCGATGCCGCGCAGTCCGGCCAGCATCAAAACCATGATCAATCCCGTGCCCTGCCAGAGCCCGGCGATCAGGATGCCGTAGATCACGATGTCCTGGTTGTAGAGCGGATCGAACTCGAAACTCGCCCAGCCCAGGCTCCGCACGATGTTCTGCACCCCGAAATCCGGGTTCAGGATCCATTGCCATACGAGGCCCGTGACGATGAACGACAGGGCGAACGGATACAGGATGATGGTGCGAAACGTGTTCTCGAACCGGATTTTCTGGTCGAGAAGCGCAGCAAGCACGAAACCGATGACGAGGCTGAAGACCAACGAGCAGATCCCGTAGATCATCAGGTTCTCGATCGAGACGATCCAGCGATTGGTGTTCCAGAGCCGCTCGTACTGGTCCAGCCCGACCCATTTGGCCTTGGGCAGAAGCTTCGAACTGGTGAAGGAGTAGACAACCGTCCAGAGCGTGCCCCCGACAAAGACGCAGAGCGCCGTCAGGATCATCGGGATGGCAGCTATCTTGGCCATCAGATTCCTGAACAACGCGTTCGGTCTGGCCGCTTCTGCCGCCACGGTCGCCCCTATTCAGAGAGTGACGGCGAGGCCATGTCTGGCCCCGCCGAAACTTGCATCAGTCCGCGTTAGCGATGATGTCGGCGTAGCGCTCCTGTGCGTCCGCCGCCGAGATCGAGCTGTCAGCCCAGAATTCGGTCATCAGGTCCTCGATCTGACCAAGCGTATCGGGCGACAAGGTCTGGTTGGCATCCGGAAGGATGTTGCCCTGCGCCAGTATGGCCAGCCCCTTCTTCATGCAGTCATTGGCTGCCGCAAGATCGACATCGCCGCGCACGGGAAGCGATCCCTTCTTGAGGTTGAACGCCACCTGCACTTCCTTCGAGAGCATCAGCGAAGCAAGCTCCTTCTGTGCAGCCTCCACCTCGGGATCAGACTGCTTGGGGAAGTAGAAGGCATCTCCGCCGGTCGAGATGATCTCGTTCACGCCTAGTCCTGGCAAGCAGGAATAGTCCGTCCCGGCCATTTGGTTCGCGACCTGAAACTCGCCCTGCGCCCAGTCTCCCATGATCTGGCCGCCGGCTTTGCCGGTGATCACCAGGTTAGTCGCCTGGTTCCAGTCCTGAACGTTCGAGCCCTGACGCATTTCACGTGCGGCAGCTGCCGCCTCGAAGACCTTGGCATATACCGGGCCAGCTGCAACTTCGGCGTCCTTGTCGACGCTTACCGCTGCCCAGGCCTCGGGACCGGCCAGCGCGATCGTGATCACGCCGAAGGCGCCGGACGCCTGCCAGGGCTGGTTGCCCATCGCAAGCGGGACGATGCCGCTTTCGCGAAGCGTGGGAGCTGCGGCCACGAATTCATCCCAATTCGTCGGAACCGGAATGCCCGCCTGCTCAAAAGCCGCGTGGCTCAACCAGATCCACTGCCATGAGTGGATGTTGACTGGCACGCAATAGACGCGCCCGTCGATGGTGCAACTGTCGAGTAGCGAGACCGGATGCACGATGTCGCGCCAGCCCTCTGCCTCGGCCACGTCGGTAAGGTCGAGCATCAATCCGGCCTCAACCAGTTCTTCCGCCTGGCGACCATGGTTGAACTGGGTGGCGCCCATCGGGTCGCCGCCGGTGATTCGGCTGATCATGATCGGACGCGCGACGCCACCGGATCCGGCAATCGCACCGTCAACCCAGGTATGCTCGGTCCTTTCGTCGAACGCCTTGGCAAACTCGGCAACAGCCGCGGCTTCTCCACCGCTGGTCCACCAATGCGTGACTTCGAGGTCCACGGCATGGGCCGCACCTGCGGCGCACATCGCGGTTCCACAAAGCAAACTCTTGAACGATTTCATCAATTTCTCCCTGTTGTCATGTCAGACTGCGAGGGCAGGTAAGTCAATCGGACTGACAAATCAAGCGGGATTATCCGCCACGCAGCAATTCCGTTCTTGCGGATGCCCTCTGCATGGCAACCGTTCCTTGGGCGGGGCGGTTACGCCGTGCTGGAAGTGAGGCACCATCTCGTTGACGTCGTGATTGGGAGACTGGACCAATCCTACCGCTCCGATACTTGTCAGTATCCCAGGACGCGCGTGACTGTTTTTCACGCCGGGACCGGGATGCGCGGTGCGTCCGACAAGAATCCGACCATGGTCCTGTAGGTTCTCCAATTCGGATCGCTGAACCTCGACGAAGGCGGAGGCTCGTCATGGCTCAATCACTTCCCCGGCCATCTCATCAATTTCGACCGCCGTGGTTACATGCCGCCGCCCTTGCCTGCAGGCGCGGCACAACATGCGTCATGATTTTCCCGTCCCACAGATTCGCTTCGCATCGCGCCAGGTTCGGAACGGGACTTCTTGTTTCCGGATTCGGCATAGGCCAAATGCCAGCGCGGGCCGTCATGCCCGCATCCGCTGCCCCTCAGGATCGAACAGTGGCTGCACAAGACGCCTTGCCCTGCGCAGTTCTCCCAGAATCTCGATTTCGACTTCCAAATCGCCTGTCGCCAGTTCAGCGGGAACAAGCCCAAAGGCAATCGAACTGTCCTGCCAATGCGAATACCCGCCAGACGTGCAGAAACCGACCACGCTGCCCTGATGCCAGATCGGCTCCCATGCAACGACATCCGCGTCGTCCGCATCGACCTCGAAGGCGCAAAGGCGGCGCGCGGGACCGGCATCGCGTTCTCGCTCGGCGGCCGCACGCCCGATGAAATCGACGTTCTTGCCGAACGCAATGAACCTGTCGAGCCCGGTTTCGGCGGCAGTGTAGTCCTGCGAATACTCCCGCTGCCAGGATCCAAAAAAGCGATCAAGACGGAGCGACATCATCGCGCGCATCCCGAAAGGGCGGAGCCCGAATTCGCGACCGGCCTCGCTTAGCACCTGCCACAGATGCCGCTGCGAGGTCAGGTCGCAAAAAATTTCGTATCCAAGGTCCCCGGTATAGCTCACGCGCTGCACGATGCAGTCTGCCATTCCCAAGGCAAGTCTCCGCACACCGAGGAACGGAAATGCCTCGTTCGACACGTCGGACCGGCAAGCGACTGCCAGCAAATCTCGCGCCTCCGGACCAGCAATCTGGAAGCCCGTTTGCGCATCGGAGATGTTCCGAACGGTTACCTCATCCGTTTCCGAAACGTGCTTCTCGAACCAGCGAAGATGGAAATCCTGGCTACCGTAGCTGGCCGTGAGCTGATACTCGTCCTCCGCATGGCAGGACACCGTGAAGTCTCCCACAAGGCGCCCGGACGGTGCCAGCATCGGCGTCAGGCTGAGACGGCCTGGTCGGGGAATGCGACCGGCCATGATCCGGTCAAGCCAGGCCCGCGCTCCCGGTCCCTGCACCAGAAACTTGCTGAAATTGTGCACCTCATTGATCCCGACCCTCTCCCGTACGTGACGGACTTCCTGCCTGACCGCATCCCATGCATTGGAGCGCCGGAAACTTGGAGCCTCCAGCCGTGGCTCCCCAGGCAATGTGAAATAGTTCACCACCTCAAGGCCGTAGACCTCGCCAAACACCGCGTTCATCCCGTCCCAGATGTCGTACATCGGCGTCGTGCGGAACGGTCGCGCAGCTGGCAGTTCCTCGTTCGGGTAGCTGACGGAAAATCGCCGACGGTAGTTCTCTATCACCTTTGGAACGGTGTAGCCTGGCGTGGTCCAGCGCCCGTAGCGCGCCACGTCCATGGCCCAAGGGTCGCGCTCCGGCGCGCCCTCGATCATCCATTGCGCCAGCGCGAGGCCGACGCCCCCGCCTTGGCTGAATCCGGCCATCACTGCGCACGCGGACCAGTAGTTCCTCAACCCTGGCACGGGTCCGACCAACGGATTGCCGTCAGGCGCGAAGGTGAAGGGACCGTGTATCACGCGCTTGACTCCGGCACGCTCAAGTATCGGGAACCGGCGATAGGCAAAGTCCACCGACTCCTCGATCTTGTCGAACTGGTCGTTCAGCAATTCATGTCCGAAGTCCCAGGGCGTGCCATCCACGGCCCACGGTTCGCAGGGTTGCTCGTAGAAGCCGATCACGAACCCCTTGCCTTCCTGCCTCAGATAGCTTTCGCCTCCCGGATCGATGACATGCGGGATCTCCTCGTCCCTTGCCGCGATTTCCGAAACGTCCTCCGTCACGAGATACTGGTGAGCCATCGGCAGAAGCGGCAGATAGATGCCCGCCATTGACGCGACCTCTCGCGCCCACAGGCCTCCCGCATTGACCAAGTGCTCCGCAACGACGGTGCCACTTTCCGTTACGACGTCCCAGTGGCCGTCCGCGCGCATGTTGGTTTCGACCACGCGGTTTTGCGTGATGATCTCGGCACCGCCCATTCGCGCGGCCTTGGCATAGGCATGGGTGGTCCCGGACGGATCAAGATGGCCGTCGAGCGGGTCGTAGAGCGCACCCAATACGCCATCGACATTCACGAAATCCGCCATCTCGACAATCTCGGATGGAGCAAGAATCCGGGTCTCCAGTCCCATGTACCGATGCTTGGCGCGCTCGGCCTTGAGCATGTCCAGACGCTCGGGTGTGTCAGCCAGAGTCAACCCACCGCAGTGATGCAGGCCGCACGACATGCCGGTCTTTTGCTCGAGTTCGTCGTAGAGACCGATCGTGTATCCCTGCAGCGCGGCCATGTTTGTGTCGCCGTTCAGCGTGTGGAACCCGCCCGCAGCGTGCCATGTCGACCCGCTGGTGAGGTCCGAACGCTCGATCAGCATGACATCCTGCCAACCGAGCTTGGTCAGGTGATACAGGACGGAACAGCCGACAACCCCGCCTCCAATGACCACGACACGTGCCTGTGCCTTCATGATCCTCTCCTGTTCAACCTGATTCCCTCCGGCCGCTCAATCGACCCTCCCCCAGCTTGCCAGCCGCGCCCGAATCGCTTCCGCCCGCTCGTCACCCAGTTCAAGTGCGAAGATCCACGCATGCGTCAGAAAGAACGCGGCAGAGTCGATGTCGTCAGATGCCTCCGCCTTGTCTGCAGCCACAGCATAGAGCCCGACCAACGCGTCGCCGTCACCGGATTCGTGGGCGGCGAGTAACTCGCGTTCCAGGGCTGCCAGTTCGCTTGCAATCACTCGGCGGCTGCCAACGATTCCGACATGCGTTCGGCGACCCAGTGGTGGAACAGGTGCGTCGGCCTGTCCATCGCCGGGGAAAAGCGACCGCCGTCAAAACCCGGAGCGCGGCGCGCCGCCTGCATGCCCTCCACGACGCCGACGTCTTCGAGGAAGACCTCCTTCCACTGTTCGGTGTTCTTCAGTCGCAGGGAGTCGGACGTTTCTGGCGTAGCATAATAAAGATGTATGTGCTCTCGGGTCATGCCAGGCCCTTTTGCCTCGAGGATGATCACGAAGAAGTGGTCGCGCTGAACGCCTAACAAGACGTTCGGCGCCACCGTGATGTATTCGCCGGCCGTGTCCCATTTCCTTGAAAGCCCGGGAAAGTCGGGGAACACCGTCCCGTCATCGTCACGTATCTGCCGGTAAACCTCGGTGCCCTGGCCAAAGAACCGCCCGGGCGCTTCGATATGGTAATGATCCTCGAGCCGGGAATAGCTGTTCAGGCCCGGATGCACCCAAGGCAGATGATAGCTTTCGCAAAAGTTCTCGACTGCAAGCTTCCAGTTCGTGCGGCAATCCAGCTGAAAGCGGCTGTCCGGTCCACCATGATGAATCGGGACATCGAATTCCGCCCAGCGGCCGATGAGATCGGCGTGCAGGTCGCTGAATTCGGGAGCGTCTCCAGAGAAGTTCACGAACACGACATCCATCCACACATGCGTCCGCACCTCGAGAAGTCCGAGGTCCTCACGCCTGATCCCCTCGTGGGAGTTCCTGCCCGGTCCGCCGACATGCGGCGTCGCGACCAGCCTGCCCTCGTGGCTGTAGCACCAGGAATGATAGGGGCAACGGATTGCGCCCTCGATCGTGCGCGGCTCCGTCACGAGGGTCATGCCGCGATGGCGGCAAACGTTTTGGAACACGCGGACCTGACCGTCCCTGCCCCTGATGACGAAGAGTGGAACGCCCAGGAAGTCGATTGGCCGAGCGTCGCCCGGGCCAGGCACTTCGGCGGCAACGCAAATGCCCGCCCAGGTCGAAAACCATAGCCGCTCGCGTTCGCGCCCATAGATCTCTTCGGACGTGTAATGTGCGTTCGGCAATCCTTTGGCCGTTTCCACGGGCCGCATCACGAATGCCAAGTCATCTTGTGTCATGTCAGCCACTCCAATGGACGTTACGCAAGTCGCTCCAGAGGAACCGGGCAACGATGGACAGCGGCCGTTATCCGGTCGCGCCTCTTCGCGACACGTCCTGTTCTGTCAGCGTCACAGCGCGCGGGTGCACAACCTTGCCTTTCGCGGCGGCCTCCTGCGCAGCGAGGCCCATCTCGACTGCGCAGGCGCCATCAAGAAGCCCGACCTCCGGATCGCCGTGATTCCTCAACATGTCGAGGAAACGCACATGCTGGTAATATGTCGCGCCATTGTGATCGCCGATGGCCTGCAGGTCCGGATCGATCGGAATGTCGACGGACCGCGGGCCCTTTGGCTCGCGGGGCGAGACCACTACCTGCGGCCATGGCGGCGACCCCAGATGCTCGGGCCAGAACCGGAGCGGACCTGGCACCCGTGCCTCGATCTTGCCATTCGGCCCGACCGCCGTAAGTTCTTCCTGGAAGTCTGAACCTTCCGCATACATGCAGAGCTCAAGCATTGCGCGGCAGCCGTTGTCAAATTCGACGATGACATAGGCGCCATCCCAGATGTCTGGCGTTTCGCCGCCGTAGTCCTCGTTCAGGTGATTGACGTCCTGTCCGGCCGAGGCCATGACGCGTTCCGGTTCCCCTCCAAGAATGTGCCGCATCAGGTCGAAGAAATGGCAGCACTTCTCGACAAGCGTTCCGCCCGTGTTGCGGTTGAACCTGTTCCAGTCACCAACCTTGTGCAGGAACGGAAACCGGTGCTCGCGAATGGTCAGCATCGTTGGACCGCCGGTGGCCTCTGCAACCTCTTCGATGAACGACTTGATAGGCGGCATGTAGCGGTATTCCATGCCGACCCAGACCGGTGCGGGATACTCGGCAGCACGTCCCAGAATCCGCTTCGCGTCAGTTGCGCGGGTATAGAGTGGCTTTTCGATCAACAGCGGCAGCGGACGCGTGCGCGCGATCGCTTCGAACTGGGCAGCATGGAGATGGTTGGGTGAGGCGATCACCAGGCAGTCAATTTCCGGGTCGGCAAGAAAGTCGGCCAGGGACCCATGCATTCGCGCCGCAGGAATGGCCGCCCGCGCCGCATCAGCCATTTGTACGTCCGGCTCGAAGACTGCGGAAACCCGGGCACCCGGCAACAGCGCGATGTTGCGGGCATGCTCCTGCCCCATCATTCCGCAACCGACAATTCCGTATTTGATCACTTCCGACATTCCGGACCTCACCTCATCCGCGGCATCTGCAGCCACGCGTGGAATCGAACCAAGTCTTCGAGATATCAACGATTTCCAATTCCAGCGTCAAGCATTGACGCGGTCCGTGGCCGGAACAGAAGCAGCCCAAAAAATCCATTCGGACATGTGGCAAGTGTCCACGCGTTCCTCGACTCTTGGACCCCTCCGTTCCAACGGCCTCAATTGAAGGTTGCGAGAATCATCACATGGAGCCCGTGAGCGCATGGCGCTATTTCAGACGCCACAAACCGAAGTATCCGCCAGCGTGACCTGCTCATGGTCCTCGTCGGGCCGTCAGTTCTCCGGCCGCCCGTTTTCGCGCTCAAAGCGCATGAACGCAAATCTTTGGCTGTCGGGCGACCAGCAGGGCACGTTGATCGTTCCCTGGCCGCCAAAGAGCTCTACAAGCGATCGGACCTGCCCGGAGGCGCACTCCAACAGCCGCAATTCAACGTCGCGACCCGGTGGATGCCCTGTAGTGCCTGGCGCGTAGGCAAGATAGAGCACATGACGACCGTCAGGCGAGGGGTGCGGGAACCAGTTCACGCTCGCATCGTACGTCATCTGATGCGGGTCACGCCCATCGGGTCTCACACGCCAGAGCTGCATGTTTCCGCCACGATCCGAATTGAACCAGATCCACTCGCCGTCCGGCGAGTAGTCAGGTCCGTCATAGTGGTGCGGCCCGCCGATCACTATGTCCTCACCGCTTCCGTCCGTGGAGCAAGTGGCGATGCAAAACTCGCCATTTCGGACGGCCGTGTAGGCGATCCGGGCACCGTCGGGGGACCAGCCATGCCACCAGGAAGGCGTCGCCTCTGTGACCAGCCGTGGGCGTCCGCCTTCGACGGGAAGGGCATAGATGCACGACTGGCCGCCGTCTGTGTTATCCGAAACCGCCAGGAGGGAGGCGTCGGGCGCAACGCCATGATCGTTGTTGATCCACGAAAGCCCGCCGGTATCTATTGCGTTCAGCGCGGGCGTGTCGAGTGGCACCCGATACAGCCGCCCGTTGCCGTTCACGATGAGCGATCCGCCGTCGGGAACCCAGTTCGGCGCCTCTATCAGGATTGCGACGCTCATCACCGTTTCGACACAATCAGCGCCTAGGTCATAGACTTCGAGATTGCTGGGCATCGCTTCGTCCTTTCACATGGTCGGCAAGATCCCGTCATCTCCGAATCTTGGCAGGTACAGCAACCCCGAACTCGAGGCTTTCGACCTAAGTCAGGGAGCCTACAAGCGGATGGGAATCCGGTCATTCATCTTCTCGGGCAATCCGCATATCTACGAGTGCAAGGCGTTCGGCGCCAAGACCATGCCGGAATTGAAGACATGCTCTCTTCCACATGCCTATGGCCGCGTTCCTGACGCTGTCCCGGAAACGCCTCTTGGTACAGGAGAAAGAAGATGATGGAGCGAGTCACGATTGGCGATGATGTAGAGTTCAGCCGCATTGCTTACGGGATGTGGCGCGTCGGTGACGACGAGGACACCTCGCCGTCGCGTATCCGCGCGAAGATCGAGGCCTGTCTCGAACAGGGCATCACGACCATCGACCAAGCAGATATCTATGGCGGCTACACGGCTGAAGGCCTGTTGGGCGCCTGCCTCAAGGAATGCCCCGGGCTGCGCGACAAGCTGGAAATCGTCACAAAGTGCGGCATCCTTGCTCCCGCCGGACGCCACGCATCTGCACGGATCAAGCACTATGTCACGACGGCCGAACACATCGTCGGATCCGTGGACATGTCGCTGTCCGAGATGGCCACGGATCGCATTGACCTCCTGCTCGTTCACCGTCCAGATCCATTCATGGACCCCGAAGAGACCGGACGCGCCCTGGACAATGCGGTTTCGTCGGGAAAGGTCCGAGCAGTCGGGGTTTCGAATTTCCGGCCGTGGGACTGGACGCTTCTGCAGTCGGCGATGTCGACGCCGCTATTGACCAACCAGATCGAGATAAGCCTTGCCGAAACGACTTCGCTCAGAAATGGCGACATGGCCTTCCTACAGGAACGTCGGATATGCCCAATGGCTTGGTCGCCCTTGGGCGGCGGATCACTGTTTGCCAGCGGAGGCGACTTGCGAACGACGATCTCGAAGGTCGCATTGCGGCACGGGGTTGACGAGGCTGCCGTGGCTGTCGCATGGCTCCTGGCGCATCCGTCGGGCATCCTGCCTGTCATGGGCAGCAACCGGGTCGACAGGATCCGCATGTTTGGCGATGCGCTCAAAGTCGGCATGGACCGGGAGACCTGGTTTGAACTGTATGTCAGCGCGTTGGGTGCCGACGTGCCCTGACTTCCCCCGCCAGGTCGCCGGAAGCGCAGCCTTGGCCCGTTGCACAGGAACGGTTTGCAAGCCGTTCGCTGCAAAGCGTTTCCGATCAGAGCTCATTGGGAACGGATGGGCGACCGGTTTTCCGAGCGTGCTACACTGCAACTGCCCCCCTTGCCAGCGGCAGTGGCGCATTGGCCGAGGTCTTGAACTCGACAGTCGTGAAGACGAGATCAGTGTCGCCGATGTTTTCCAGGCTGTGGGTCAT
Source organism: Silicimonas sp. (assembly GCA_022826205.1). Taxonomy (GTDB): domain Bacteria; phylum Pseudomonadota; class Alphaproteobacteria; order Rhodobacterales; family Rhodobacteraceae; genus JAJEFO01. The sequence continues at coordinate 53,502 of JAJDVJ010000026.1, forward strand.
GCGTTCACCTTTCGCAAAGGTGAAGTGCCTTGTATCGCCCGTCTCGTACTCGACGTCGAAATGTGATCCGTCGGGTTGATGGCTCCGTGCGTGTCCCGGACCGTGAATGGTCCAGAAATAGTCGAGCACATGGGTGTGAACCTTCAACCGCTCTCCTGGCCGGGCATGGATATGCCAAACCCGTACGCGATCGGTCTCAGACACCAATCGGCTGCCGACTTCACCGCTTTCTGCGCGGTCGATAAACTCTTGGGTCAGGTTATGGTCCACTGTTCGATCTCCGCTCAAAAAACCACGAGGGTCGCACAAGTTATCAGCATGGACGGGTTTGAATGGATCATCCGCGAGTAAGCGCCCTTATCGCCGAAGACGGAGCTTACCAGATGGGACACTCCATCCAGGGCACGCGGCAATCCGTGAAAATCCACCCTGGCTCCGCCGGTGCCCTCCAAACGGTGAATGCACTTGATCTTTGAAAGACCGCCTGTGAAGGATTTCAGCTGAGAAAGGCAATTTAAGGCAGACAGCTGAAAGGCGGCATAGCCTTGCTCGACCGCCAAGGCATCGCCCATCAGCCCGGCAAACTTTAGCTCACCATTGATCCAAGGCAACATGCCGGACGTGCAGACAATGTTGCCGATCCGTGTATGCGTGACGCAATCGGCCCCTGCGTCGGGTACCGGCGGCAGTTCGAGGCACCGCTCAAGAAGACGCTCTTCGGGTGTCGCCCCAGTGACGTTCCCAAGCTTCATTTGTCCTCCCGCACTGTCGGCCATTGAAAGTGCAGTGATCCATTTCGTCAAACTAGTCCGGTCACGCTACTTCGCGCAATGCCGGCCAAGAAGGAATTTGCGTCAAGACGGCGAGCTCGTGACGCAAGGACGCAATCGGAAGGGAATGTTCTTCCGATTTGCTTCGTCCTCGAAACTGGAACGATTTCATCCAGAGAGTGAATCTTAAGATATTGATTTCGTTATAATTTGCTGAAGGTTGTGGTTGAAGTATACACTTCCTCCTTCCCTAGTGGGCCTTTCCTGTGGGCTTGATGACAGGCATGCCAAGTTCACCGATTCCTTCGAACACGTCGGGGCGGACTTGACGTCCTGCAACTTGGCAGTCGAAGTCCTGCACAAATTGGCCTTGGCCAGGCCGTTTCACGGAGCGCATCTTGGGCTTGGCGCAATTGCGCGATGGATTCACAGCACGGGTGCTGCGTGCAGCGTCAGCACCTCGGCACCTACGGGTGGTGCAGGCCAAATCTCCAGCGACGCTGGCGTTCTTCCCAAGAGACGAGAATTGGACGGGCGGGCTTGGCCGCATTGATGCGACGCCGAAGTTGACTTTGGTGACCGCAACGGCCCAAACCTCCGGTGCCTCATCCTCGATGCCGAGGCGGATCTTGATCCCAATTTGTGCGACAGAGCCCGCTCACGGGTTCCATTTCCGACACGGATGCCAACGCGAAGGCCAGCGGTCAGACGATGCCATGGCTTCAGATCATCGACTCCCGATCCCGGACGATCTTGATCTTGCCGCCATTCAGACAACGGTCTTCGAGAGATCTCCCCGCGGGCGTTGACCCGACGCCACGCCCCGCTACAGTCTCCATTGGCGACGAGGAGACAGGCATGGACGGAAGCGGCAGGGCTGCCGGTGGCGAAGACTGGGGACCGTTCGGCCGACCGTTGTTCGACGATCCTTCGGCACTGGCGCTGAGCCGGGTCGGAGTCGTCGACGTCGGTTCGAACTCGGTCCGCATGGTCGTGTTTGACGGTGCGGCTCGATCTCCTGCGTATTTCTTCAACGAGAAGGTCATGGCGGGCCTTGGAGCCGGCCTGGCCGAAACCGGCTGCCTCAACTCAAAGGGAAGGATCCGCGCGATGGCCGCCCTGCGGCGCTTCCAGGGACTTGCAGAAGCAATGAGCCTGGAGCCGCTGACGGCCGTTGCCACCGCCGCCGTGCGCGAAGCGCAAGACGGACCCGAATTCTGCGAGGAGGTATTTCGCGAAACCGGGCTCAAGCTCTGGGTGATTGATGGCGAAGAGGAGGCGCGGCTCTCGGCACAGGGCGTTCTTCTAGGCTGGCCGGGAGCATACGGCCTCGCCTGCGACCTTGGCGGCGCATCCATGGAGCTGGCGGAGCTGCGAGACGGGGTGGTCGGAAGAAGGCTTACTTCGCAACTCGGCCCCCAGCGACTGCGGGTCGTCAAGGGCGGCAAGAAGGGACTGAGAAAGTTCCTGAAGCAGGAAGTGGGCGCACTTGCCGAGACCATAGGACCCCAGCGTGACCGCCTGTTCCTTGTCGGCGGCTCCTGGCGGGCGATTGCCCGAATCGACATGGCCAGGCGTGGCTATCCGCTTGCTGCGCTGCACGAATACAGGATGAGCCGCAAAACGGTCTACAGGACGATCGAGTTCATCGAGGAAAGCGACCTTGAGGAGCTGCGGACGCGTGTCGGCCTCGGTGAAGGTCGCATGGAGCTGCTGCCACTCGCGTCCCAGCTCCTGAAACACCTCGTACGCGAATTCAAGCCGTACGACATTGCCATTTCCAGCTACGGCATTCGCGAGGGAATGCTGTACGAGCAAATGCCGCAGGAGCTTCGCGACCGGGATCCCCTGGTCGAGGCCTGCCGCTTCCACGAAGCCAAGGACGCGCGGATGCCGGGATTCGGCCGGCGTCTATATGATTTCGTGTTGCCGCTGTTCTCGGGACGCAGCGCTCCCGACAAGCGACTCATCAAGGCTGCGTGCCTCCTGCATGACGTGAGTTGGCGCGCCCATCCTGACTACCGTCACGAGGTCTCCTTCGCAGAGGTGACGCGTGCAAATTTCGGCGGCATGACCCACAAGGAGCGCGTTTTTCTGGGTGTTGCGCTGCTGCATCGCTACAAGAACAGCCGCGCGGATTCTCCCTTTCAGGACCTCGTAGACCTGATCGAGGAGACGGACCTGAATTGGGCCGAAATTCTCGGAAAGGCATTGCGATTCGGCGCAATGCTCACGGCGTCCGAAGACGACAAGATGGGCGCGCTCAGGTACTATCCGAAACGGAAGTGCCTGGAACTTCGCCTCGCGCCGGGTACGCGCGACCTGTACGGAGAGGTCGCGGAGGCACGCCTGAATTCCTTGGCTGGCGCACTCGGAGGCGTGGAAATCGTAGTCAAGGGCCGCTGAATCTCTCCACATCGCTGCACTTCCGTACTGCAGCCGCCGGCGGGACGACGGGCTCTTGCGGCGACAAGAAACGGCCCGAGCAAGTGCCGCTTCTACAATTCGAGGCACCAGCGCATTATGGCTTTCTGGACGTGAAGGCGATTCTCCGCCTCGTCAAATATGACCGAATTGGGTCCGTCCATGACCTCGTCCGTCGCCTCTTCACCTCGGTGCGCGGGCAGGCAGTGCATGAACAGTGCGCCGGGCTTTGCATGTGCCATCAGTTCTGCGTTGACCTGAAACGGCTCAAGTTGCTTCCAGCGACGTTCCTTGATTGCCGGGCTGTCGTGCATTGAAACCCAGGTATCGGCCACGACGAGGTCGGCTCCGCTCACGGCCTTTACGGGATCGGAATTCAATTCGACGGAAGCGCCTCTTGCCCGCGCGAAATCCACGAATTCCGATTCGGGATGCAAATCCTCCGGCCCTGTCACGACCATTTCGAATCCGAATTGCCCAGCGGCGTGCAGGAATGATGCACAAACGTTGTTGCCGTCTCCGACCCAAACCACTTTCTTGCCGGCAATGGGTCCGCGATGCTCTTCGAAGGTCATCACGTCAGCCATTACCTGGCAGGGATGAGTCCGGTTCGTAAGCCCGTTTATCACCGGCACGGTGGCATGGTCGGCAAGCTCAAGAAGTGACTCTTCCGCGAAAGTGCGGATCATCACCAGATCCACGTATCGCGAAAGCACCTTCGCCGTGTCGGCGATGGTCTCTCCGTGGCCGAGTTGGATTTCATTGCCGGAAAGGACTAGCGTCTTCCCCCCAAGCTGACGAATGCCGACGTCGAACGAAACGCGGGTACGTGTCGACGGCTTTTCAAATAGCAGCGCTACCATTCGGCCCGACAACGCCTGTACGTCGTCCTCCACACCCTTTGGGCGACCTGCACGCGCGTCCTTCATTGACTTGGCATGGTCAAGAATGCCGCGAAGAACTTCCGGATCGATTTTGTGGATGTCGAGAAAGTGTCTCATTTGCGTCGTTCCTTGGCGCTCAAGTCATCGAAACTGCTTGATTGTCGCGACGGTCACGCAGCCTTGGTCGCCTTCGCAGCCCTGTCCAGACGGGCCATTGCTTCCGCAATTTCTTCGTCACTGATTGTCAGCGCGGGCAGAAGGCGAACCACGTTGTCACCGGCCGGAACCGTAATGATGCCTGCCTCAAAGCCGGCCTTGACGACATCCGCATTTGGCATCCTGCACTTGACGCCGAGCATCAGTCCCTCCCCTCGAACGCCCTCGAACACGTCAGAGTGTTCCGCAACCAGGCCTTCGAGCCTCTGTCGCAGCAACCCCGCCTTGCGGTTCACTTCCGCAAGGAAGGTCTTGTCTGCCACAGTCTTCATTACCGCATTCCCAACCGCCATCGCGAGCGGACTGCCGCCATAGGTTGAACCATGGGTTCCCACCGTCATCCCCGAGGCCGCACCCTCGGTGGCCAGCACTGCGCCAAGTGGAAAGCCGCCTCCAATACCCTTGGCGATCATCATGATGTCCGGCGCGATGCCGACCCGTTCGTGCGCGAAGAGCCTTCCGGTTCGACCCATTCCGCACTGTACCTCGTCCAGGATCAGCAACATGCCTGTATCGTCACAAATTTGACGAAGCGCCTTCAGGGACTCGTCCGGCAGAGACACGATGCCGCCTTCGCCCTGAACGGGTTCGACAATGATTGCGGCACTTGACTCCGTTGACGCGGCACTAACGGCGTCAATGTCGCCAAATGGAACCTGAGTGAACCCTGGCAGCAATGGACCAAATCCCTTGACCATTTTTTCGGCGCCCGACGCGGCGATTGCTGCGCTTGAGCGGCCATGAAAACAGCCCTCGAACGCGATGATGTCGACCCGTTCGGGCTGGTCTTTCTCGTAATGGTACTTTCGGGCCATCTTTACGGCCAGTTCACAGGCTTCGGTGCCCGAATTCGTGAAGAACACAGTGTCGGCGAAAGTTGCGTCGACCAGGCGGTCTGCAAGTTCCACCTGTCCCGGGATCTCATATAGGTTCGACACATGCCACAACGAGTTAGCCTGTGACGTCAGCGCGTCCACCAGTGTCGGATTGGCATGACCCAGAAGCGTTACCGCGATCCCCGAACCCATATCAAGATAGCGTCGCCCATCCGCTTCGATCAGCCAACTGCCTTCGCCCTTCACGAACTTGAGGGGCGCGCGGGAATAGGTGGGCAATATCGACGGTATCATCAGGACTTCCTTTCGACAGATTTCTAGACGTGCCAGTGGTGACTGACCAAGTCAACGATGACGGAAATGGGCGTGCAGTTTCGGACGCAGATTCAGCGTCGGCGTCGGAGCAAAGAATTTGCGGCACACGTCATGGGCCAACGCATATGCAAATCGCAGACCAAAAGAAAGGAGAAACTTGAAGCTGTTTGCGGTCACGTTGTGGGCGGATTGGCACTCATAGAGATTGTTCGAAGAGTCGCGACACTCAATCGGGAACCGAAGCCGACATCGAGGATGTCATGGCTCGACTGAGGTCAATGTTGCCTCCGTTGGGACTAGGCACAGCTGTCTCGGGGATAGTTCTTCAGGGGTGCCGAAAAGACTATGTACTGGAGGCAGACCCTTGCAACGCCTCCCAGCATCACTAGAATGGCTCTGTTCAAAAAACTCAGGAATTCCCTATGTCGTGGACAGACGAGCGCGTAGAAGGCCTCAAGAAAATGTGGGCCGAGGGCAGGTCGGCCAGCCAGATCGCCAAGGATCTGGGTGGCGTCACCAGAAACGCGGTGATTGGAAAGGTGCATCGCCTGGGTCTTTCCAACCGGGCGGGCGCGTCGGCACCGGCTCCGGAAAAGAAGCCGTCTCGAGCGTCCTCAACAAAGCCCGCGACGCGGACAAAGACCACTCAAGTTCGCGTTGTCGAGGTCGCGGTCACCCCCCGCAAACCGATTGTGCCGGCCGGACAGCCTCTGCCGCCGCAACCTTCCGCAAACGAGATCAGCCCAGAGGCGCTCGAAAACGTGCGCAAGGTGGAAAAGACGGCAAAGAAGATCGGGCTCCTGGAATTGACGGAACGAACCTGCAAGTGGCCCATTGGGGATCCCGCAACCGACGAATTCTGGTTTTGCGGCCTGGCCGTCCAACAGGGCAAGCCTTACTGCGAGGCCCATGTGGGTGTCGCGTTCCAGCCCATGTCCAACCGACGCGACCGAAGGCGATAGCCACACCGCGATTGCCGTTCACGCAAGTCCAGCTACCGAACCGCTTCTGACGCAAGTTTGCCGATAAGCGTTTCAAGCGCCTTTTGGTAGCTTTCGCCCACGAGGCGGCCCTCCGCGTCAAATTCCTTTTGAGCGTAGGCAACCATTACCTCCGGACCCGTAAGGAGTCTCGGTTGAAAGGTGTTGAGGGCAAGCCGCAAGGCATATTGTGCTCGTGCGCCGCCCGCACGTCCAGCCGTCGCCGACATGATGGCAACCGGCTTGTCGCGCAAGGGATTGCCTTCGCCCCTGCTAACCCAGTCGAGCGCATTCTTGAGAACACCCGAAATCGACTGGTTGTACTCTGGTGTGGAGATGGCCACGGCATCGGCGGCGCCAATCTGACGCTTGATGCGTGTGGCCGCATCGGGAATGCCTTCCGCCTCTTCGATGTCGCCGTTGTAAAGCGGCATGTCGAGGTCAGCCATCACGGTTTCCCCCAACCAATGCTGTCCGGCAGCGACTAGAAGCTTGCGATTAAACGAGCCTTGGCGCAGCGCACCGCAGATGAGGAGAAGCGTCGGCATGAGCGAAAGATGATCCAGTCTGTTTTCCGAGCCGCGATATAGTCCCTCGACATCCAGAAGCAAAGGGAGTTCGACCCTACCGATTCTTGTCGGCAGGATACGTTCCGAGGACGTGAAGCAGCGAGGTGAAATACGCGAGTTCTTCCAACGCGAGCTTGACCGGCTCGTCCTCCGGGTGCCCCTCGATGTCGGCGTAGAACTGGGTTGCGGAAAACGAGCCGTCAACCATGTAGCTCTCCAGTTTGGTCATGTTGACACCGTTCGTGGCAAACCCGCCCATGGCCTTGTACAGAGCCGCCGGGATGTTGCGGACACGGAACACGAAGGTCGTCATCATCCTCTCGTCCCGGCGCGAAACATCAGGTTCGCCCGACATGATAAGAAAGCGCGTCGTGTTGTGATCCTCGTCCTCGACATCACTAGCCAGAACTTCGAGCCCGTAGACTTCCGCCGCGAGTTCCGACGCCAGCGCCGCGTCTTCGGGATTGCCATGCGCCGCCACCTCGCGAGCTGCACGTGCGTTGTCGGGACTTGCCTTGCCCTCGATTCCGCGTTCGCGAAGAAACCGCGCGCATTGGGGCAACAGCACCAGATGGCTATGCGCGCGCTTGACCTGGTCAAGGCTAGCGCCCGGCACGCCCAGGAGATTGATGCGGACGCGGACAAAGGCCTCGTCCACAATGTGAAGCCCGCTCTCCGGCAGCAGGCGATGAATGTCTGCAACCCGTCCGTAGGTCGAATTCTCGACCGGAAGCATCGCCAGTTCGGCCTCCCCCGCCCTCACCGCTTCGATGACATCTTCGAAGGTCCGGCAGGGCACGGGTTCCATTTCCGGCCGGGTCTCGCGGCAGGCCTGATGGGAATAAGCGCCAGGCTCTCCCTGAAATGCAATTCGTCCCGACACTTCCTCAACTCCCGGGTGCGGCAACAAAGCCCACAGGTTGTGCGTCTTAACCCTTGAACGGCACCAATGGAAGCGGATAGACAGCGGCGAGAACCAGACGAGACGGGACAAGACATGCTCGACACCATGACCATGACAAAGATCGTGGGAGGCCTCTGCGGAACCTTTCTGATCTTCCTGCTCGGCGGGTTCGGCGCCGAATTCATCTACCACAGCGCGGGACATGGCGGCGACGATCATCATCAGGCCTACGTGATCGACACCGGCGCACTTGACTCTCATGACGCCCAGGAGGACGTCGCCGAAGTGGACTTTGCCGAAGTCTATGCCGCTGCTGATGCCACGGCAGGCGAAAAGCTCTTCCGGCAATGCAAGGCTTGCCACAGCCTGGAAGACGGAAAGAACGGCACCGGGCCGAGCCTGTACGACATCGTGGACCGGTCCGTGGCCACCGTGGACGGATTCAACTATTCGGGCAAGCTCGTCGCCGTTGTCGACACCTGGACGCCAGAAAACCTGAGCGGCTTCATCGCGAGCCCGAGAAAATTCGCTCCAGGCACGAAAATGTCCTATAAGGGGATGGCCAAGGCAGAAGACAGGGCCGACCTGATCGCCTGGCTCAGTTCCGTTGGCCAATAGGCCGACGCGCGACTGCAGGACCAATCGTATCCCGTCGGAAAGCCGGCGCAAATTGCGGCTGGATGCAGGCACAATTGATCTCGAGGAATGCTCGTGCACACGACATCCTCACCAACAAGTCAGCATTTCTTGCTTGAACGATCATCGTTTCCAAATTTAGGTATTACTCGATGAAATCTTTATGCATTCTGAATCCTGAACGGAGAATCTGATATGCCCCGCAACGCCTCCCGCACAACCGATCTGCCAAACTTGCGCCGGGCGTGCCTCGGCCTGGCCAGCATCGTCTGGCTATTTCCCGCGCAGGTCTCGCTCGCCGACGAAGCCGAGAATATCATCGTCAGTCACGGCTTCAACGAGTATGATGAGCTGAAATACGCGCCGGACGACCCGCATCTGGACTACGTGAACCCCTACGCACCCCTGGGCGGCGAGATCAGCATTGCAACAATCGGCACCTTCGACAGCATGAACCCTTATGCAACGGGCAGGGGCAGCTGGGGTGCTCTTTCGACAATCGGCTACGAAGACATCATGGAGACGACTTCCGACGAGGTCGGCTCCTACTACTGCGTGCTTTGCGAAACCATCGAGTACCCGGAAAGCGAGAGCTGGGTGATCTTCCACCTGCGCAATGACGTAACCTTTTCGGATGGCACGCCGATGACAGCGGAGGACGTGCTGTTCACGCACGAACTGCTGGTCGAGCAGGGGACGCCCTCCTATGCCAACTACATCAAGCAGGTCATTGCAGAGGCTAAAATCCTCGACCCGTACACCATCAAGTTCACCTTCGCCGAGGAGGTTCCCAAGAAGGGGTTGATCACGCAAATGGGCTCGCTGCCGGTCTGGTCAATGGAATGGTACCAGGAAACGGGCGCACGCCTGGACGAAAGCCGACTGGAAATCAGCCCGGGCACCGGCGAATACATGCTGGACAGCCTCGATGTGGGGCGAAGCATCGTCTATCGGCGAAACCCTGACTATTGGGGTGCGAACCACTACCTTAGAAAGGGACGTGGCAACTACGACCGCATTCGGGTCGAGTACTTTGGCGACAGTTCGGCCGCTTTCGAAGCCTTCAAGGCGGGCGAATACACGTTCCGGCAGGAAAACAGCTCGATCAATTGGGCAACGCTCTACGACTTTCCCGCGCTCGAAAAGGGCTGGGTGAAGCGGGAGACCTTGCCGGACGGATCGTTGCCCGGAGCCACAGGCTTCGTGTTCAACATGCGTCTCGACAAGTTTCGGGACAGAAACCTGCGACTGGCGCTCGGCCACATGTACAACTTCACCTGGACGAACGAGAACCTGCAGTACGGCCTGTTCAAGCAGCGCGAGAGCTTCTGGGAAAACGATCGTCTGAAAGCCTCAGGCCTGCCCGAGGGGCGCGAACTGGAGCTTCTCGAAGAGTTCCGTTATCAGCTGCCTCCGGAAATCTTCACCGAACCCGCACTCCTGCCGCACGAAAGCGGCGAAAGGCCCCTTGACCGGAAGAACCTCAGGAAGGCCCTCCGCTTCATGGAGGCTGCCGGATACAGTCCTGGCGACGATGGCTTGCTGCGCAATTCGGAGGGCGAAACGCTGGACATTGAACTCCTTGAGCGTTCGCAGGCATTTGATCGCATCCTTCTGCCCTATGTCGAGAACCTGAAGACGCTTGGCGTGAACATCACCTACAACCGGATCGATCCAAGCCAGTACCAGAACCGACGGCAGGAAAACGACTTTGACATGCGATTCACTGGCTACCCGAGCGGGCTGGTCGAGGGCTCAGGGCTGACCCAGAAATACGGGTGCGAGGAGCGGGACGACATCTTCAATCCTGCAGGGTACTGCAACCCGGTCGTGGACGAACTCGGTGAACGGCTCCTCGAGGTTGAGACCTATGACGAACTCGCAGCCCATGTCCGTGCCATCGACCGGATCATGCGGCATGACTATTTCATCGTGCCGGTCTGGACACTCCAGGAAAACTGGGTCGCGTACTTTGACATGTTCGAATACCCAGAAAACCTTCCCGAATTCGGGCTGGGATATCTGGACTACTGGTGGTTCAATGCAGAGAAGGCCGAGGCGCTCAGGACGGCCGGTGCGCTGAGGTAAACCGCCGATGGGCTCATACATCCTGCGTCGGCTGCTGTTGATCATTCCGACATTGTTCGGGATCATGTTGATCAACTTCACGTTGACGCAGTTTGTTCCGGGCGGGCCGATCGAGCAGATCCTTGCACGTCTCGAAGGTGCCGGTGATGTCTTCGAGTCATTTTCCGGCGGGGCCGGCGACGTCGACGTCAGCATCGGTTCGGACGCCAGCGACTCCGGTTACATTGGTGCACGGGGTCTGCCTAAGGAGTTCATCGAGGAACTTGAGCGCGAATTCGGCTTCGACAAGCCGGCGCATGTCCGATTCTTCAACATGATGTGGAACTACCTGCGCTTCGACTTCGGCGAGAGCTATTTCCGCTCGATCTCGGTTGTCGATCTCGTGCTTGAAAAGATGCCCGTTTCGATCACCTTGGGCCTGTGGTCGACCCTGATCGCCTATGTCATCTCCATTCCGCTCGGCATCGGCAAAGCGGTGCGTGACGGGACGAGTTTCGACACCTGGACAAGCGGCTTGATCATCGTCGCCTATGCCATCCCGGGATTCCTCTTCGCCATCCTGCTTCTGGTCCTTCTTGCCGGCGGCACCTACCTCCAGTGGTTCCCGCTGCGGGGACTGACCTCGGAATACTGGAACGAACTCTCCGTTCCGGGAAAGGTCGTGGACTACTTCTGGCACATTGCCCTGCCCGTGATTGCTTCATCAATCGGCGGTTTCGCGACACTCACGCTCCTGACGAAAAACTCGTTCCTGGACGAGATCAAGAAGCAGTACGTGATAACCGCCAAGGCCAAGGGCCTGAGCGAACGGCGAGTGCTTTACGGGCACATCTTTCGAAACGCCATGCTGATCGTCATCGCAGGCTTTCCGGGCCTGTTCATCGGCATATTCTTTGGGTCGTCGCTGATCATCGAGACGATCTTCTCGCTCGACGGGCTGGGGCGACTTGGGTTCGAGGCAGCGGTCGCGCGTGACTACCCGGTGATCTTCGGGACACTCTTCGCCTTCGGGCTGGTTGGACTTCTTGTCGGGATCATTTCGGATCTCATGTATGTATTCGTCGACCCCCGCATCGACTTCGAGCATCGGGAGGTCTGAGGATGGCGGACATAGGGTATAGGACAAGACGTCCGTGGCTCTCCCCGCTGAACCAGCGCCGTTGGCGGAATTTTCGGCGCAACCGGCGCGGATTCTGGTCGCTGTGGATTTTCTGTGCGCTCTTCGGCCTCAGCCTCTTCGCCGAGTTCCTGGCCAATGACAAGCCGATCCTGCTGCGGCACAAGGGCGAATTCTACATGCCCATCTTCAAATTCTACCCGGAGACGACATTCGGAGGCGATCTCCCGATCGAAGCGCAATACCAGTACGAGGATATTGCCTGCCTGATCATATCGGGCGGCGTGATCGACTGCTACGACGATCCCGAAGGCATACTGGCCGAGATCGAGGAGAGCGGCACGGCGCTCGGTCAGCCCGTCGACAGGGGCTGGATGATCTGGCCGGTGATTCCCTATCGCTTTGACACGATCGTCGACATTCAAGGTGCCGCTCCTTCCGCTCCGAATGCGAATAATTGGCTTGGAACGGACGACACGAAGCGAGACGTGGTGGCACGGGTCATTTACGGGTTCAGGCTGTCGATCATGTTCACCTTGATCGTAACGTCCGCCGCCAGCGTGCTCGGGATCATCGCAGGTGCCGTGCAAGGATATTTCGGGGGCTGGCTGGACCTTGTCTTTCAGCGCCTCCTCGAGATTTGGTCGTCGACGCCCTCGCTATACGTCATCATCATCATGTTCGCGATCTTCGGGCGAAGCTTCTGGATGCTTGTCTTTCTCACGGTGCTGTTTGGCTGGCCGGCCCTCGTGGGCGTGGTCCGTGCCGAATTCCTGCGAGCACGGAATTTCGAGTATGTTCGTGCCGCACAGGCGCTCGGCGTCTCCAACCGGACCATCATGTTCCGGCACGTGCTTCCAAACGCCATGGTTGCGACCGTTACGTTCCTGCCATTCATCATTACGGGCGCGATTTCCACACTGGCCGGTCTGGACTTCCTAGGTTACGGCCTGCCCTCCTCGGCACCATCGCTCGGGGAACTGACTCTGCAGGCAAAGCAGAACCTGCAGGCGCCCTGGCTCGGGTTCACGGCGTTCTTCACGTTCGCGATCATGCTGTCGCTGCTGATCTTCATCTTCGAGGGCGTGCGCGACGCCTTCGATCCCCGGAAGACTTTCGCTTGAACGGTGCGTCAAGACATTCGCTGCCTGCAGTATCCGGCGCGTGCATTGCGCTCGGTTCGCCGCTGCATCCGCCGTCAACGAGGCCCAGAGGGAGCGGGTGCCCGTGAGTGCCGTGATGCAGGTGCGGAACCTGAACGTGACCTTCCGGCAGGAGGGCGCGGAAACCCACGCTGTCAGAAACGTCAGCTTGGACATTCAGCGTGGCGAGACCGTGGCCTTGGTTGGAGAAAGCGGCTCCGGCAAGTCAGTTACCGCCTTGTCGACCGTCTCGCTCCTGCCTGAGAGTGCGGAAATAACCGGTTCCGTCGTTTACGAAGGCACCCAGATCTCTGGTGCCAGCGAAGCAGAACTGAGGCGGGTCCGCGGCAATGACATCAGCTTCATATTCCAGGAGCCGATGACGTCGCTCAACCCGCTGCACACGCTGGAAAAACAACTGTCGGAATCGATCCGGCTGCACCAGGGGCTGACGGGTCGGGACGTGCGAACCGAGATTATTGAATTGCTTCAACGAGTGGGCATTCCCGACCCGGAAGGACGACTGAAGAGCTACCCGCACGAATTGTCCGGCGGACAGCGTCAGCGGGTCATGATCGCCATGGCCCTTGCGAACGGGCCAGACCTCCTGATCGCCGACGAGCCCACGACCGCCCTCGACGTGACAATCCAGGCGCAGATTCTCGAACTGCTGGCCAAGCTCAAGGACGACGAGGGCATGTCCATGCTCTTCATCACCCATGATCTTGGCATCGTGCGCAGGTTCGCTGACAGGGTCTATGTCATGAAGGACGGCGAGATCGTCGAGCAGGGCGAAACCGCTGCGCTGTTCGACAACCCGAGACATCGTTACACGAGGCAGCTCCTGTCGGCGACGTCCGCAGGCTTTCCCGACCCCGTGCCCGCGGGGGCGAAGACCGTGGTCGAAACGGACAGTCTGCGCATCTGGTTTCCGATCAAGCGCGGACTCCTGAGACACACGGTCGGTCACATCAAGGCGGTGAATTCCGCGACACTTTCGGTGCGTGCTGGCGAGACCTTGGGAATCGTAGGCGAGAGCGGATCAGGGAAGACAACGCTTGCGTTGGCGATTCTGCGCCTGATCTCGTCGGAAGGTCCTGTCGTCTTGATGAATCGCGAGATCCAGAAGCTAAACTCGAAAAAAATGCGACCGTTGCGGTCCGAAATGCAGATCGTGTTTCAGGACCCCTATGGGTCTCTCTCGCCCCGAATGACTGTCGAGGAGATCATTGCGGAAGGATTGGCGATCCATCCAGTGGACTCCGAACGCGATCACCACTCAATGGTGACGGAAATCATGAGGGAAGTGGGGCTGGATCCGGCGACGATGCATCGCTATCCGCATGAGTTTTCTGGTGGCCAAAGACAACGGATCGCCATTGCACGGGCGATGATCTTGAGGCCGAAGCTCTTGGTGTTGGACGAACCGACATCCGCTCTGGACATGACCGTCCAGGTTCAGATCGTCGAATTGCTCCGAAATCTGCAGAAGAGGCACAAACTAGCCTACCTGTTCATCAGCCACGACCTGAAGGTCGTGCGTGCATTGAGCCACAAGGTGATGGTCATGAAACGCGGCGACGTTGTGGAACAAGGCGATGCAGCGCAGGTCTTTGACAATCCGCAAACCAACTACACACGTCAACTCATGGCTGCCGCGTTCGACGTCAAGGCCATCGGCCAAGCATGAGAGGCAATTGCGTAGATTAGGCACGGGGATCGTCCCCTATGCCTGAGTGCCCGTGCGCCAGCGCCTTGATGCGCTCAATCATGTACCGCCGATGATCTTGCCCCCCGAAAAAGATGCCAAGCACCTGGACTTCACGGAGGCGTTCATCGACCAGAAAGTAGAACACGGCCCTTCGTTTCATCACGTAACGCAGGCCTTCCATGATCGTTGGCTCCAAGGTTCCCTGGAACGGTACATTGCCCAGGCGCGCCATGTCGTCCTCTATTCCACGTACGCGCTCCACTGCGCGTTCGAATGCCACATCCGGTGCGTCACCGAAGTCACGATAGGCGTCAAACAGATGATCAAAGATCAAGTCGAGATCCGCGTCGCAACTGGCGCTGCGAACAACGCTAAGTCCCAATGGCACGGCGCTTTCTGTCGATCATGCGTTCCGTTTGTCGCCGACCCTCTTCCCCAGAAACGAACGGACCATTCGCACGGGCCTCAAAAAATGCCCGCAAAGCGGCAAGTTCTGCTTGCTCGCGCTCTGTCTCGGAACGCACGAGTTCAAGGCCCCTCTGCACGACGGCGCTCAGGCTTGAATATTGGCCTTCACTGACAAGCCTGCGCGCAAACACATCTTGCCGGTCCGTGATCGACACCGACGCCTTGACAGACATTAGAACCTCTCAATCGGCAACACTACTCAGTAGTAACTCTAAATGGTTCGGATGAAGGAAACAAGCAGTCGCCATGCTACAGGCAACGCAATGTAGCGCTATCGCCTGCACTTGCAAGCATAAGGCCGTGGATCCCATGACATCTCGCATGAGATGCGCGCGGCGGAACTGCTCAGGGCAAAGTGATAGGCCCCAAGGCACATTGTAACGACATGTATGGCAGTCCCATCGTAACCAAGACAAAGTAACAAGTAGACGCAAGCATGCGCATGGCAACCAGAACCTTCGGAATGTTGGAAGGCGTCGGAATTCTCGCCAAGACAGGTGGCCAATGGTGGGACCGGTAATTCGCCAACCAAGCATGCGTTGATCTTCTGGCACCGACTCCGATCGGGCAAGTGAACGGCGCTTGAATGACTTGGGCGGTCCTTGGAATGTTCCTGCGCGACTACAGCCAATCCTCAATGCATTTGCGGAACTTGGATGCCACGCTGAGTTCTGAGCGGTATCTCCATTCACATCAGGAGCACGAGCGCGAAATCCACTGCCAAGGCAATCAAGAACAAATCCTCCGCAGGGCATGAAACGCGGGGCTCGTTCGTGAACGCCTTCGGGCCAGTCGCGTGCTTGCGCTTCCGGCGGCTGGCGGGCTAACTGCGAGGGCGTTCACCACGTGCAGCAGGACGCCCCATGGACTTTGCGCTCAGCGACGAACAGCAGTCAATCTACGACACGGCTCGGGCATTTGGAACCGACAGGGTCGCGCCCTATGCACTGGAGTGGGAGATGGATGGAACCATCCCCCGAAGCCTTTGGCTCGATATCGGCGAGTTGGGATTCGGAGGGCTGAACATCAGCGACGAGGCAGGAGGTGCCGGACTCAACCGCCTGGATTCAACGCTCGTGTTCGAAGCACTTTCCGGGGCCTGCGCTTCGGTCGCCGCGTTCCTCTCGATTCACAACATGTGTGCGCGGATGATCGAAGCCCTTGGCAGCGAAGAGTTGAAGAACCGTGTCCTGCATCCGGTCATCAAGATGGAGATCGTGCTCTCCTACTGTTTGACTGAACCCGGCTCAGGGTCGGACGCCGCCGCACTTCGCGCCCGCGCCGAACGCACGAATGAAGGATGGCAGTTGGCCGGGACAAAGGCGTTCATCTCAGGCGGCGGATACTCGGACGCGTACGTGGTCATGGCGCGTACCGGCGGCGAAGGCCCTGACGGCATCTCGGCCTTTCTGCTGGAGAGCGGCGCGAAGGGCCTGACATTCGGAGGCCTTGAGCAAAAGATGGGCTGGCGCAGCCAACCGACGCGCCAGGTCCAGATGGACAATTGCGCCGTGCCGGCCACCAACCTGCTGGGAGAGGAAGGCAAAGGATTCAAGTACGCGATGGCGGCACTCGATGGCGGCCGCCTGAACATCTCCGCCTGCTCGATAGGTGCCGCGCAAAGCGCACTGGACAGGACAATCGCCTACATGTCTGAGCGGCAGGCTTTCGGCCAACGCCTCGATCAGTTCCAGGCACTTCAATTCAAGATCGCCGATTGCGAGATCGAATTGCAGGCCGCACGCACCTTCCTGCGCCATGCCGCTTGGGCACTCGATACGGCGCAGCCGGACGCCACGAAGCGCTGCGCCATGGCCAAGGCCTTTGTGACCGAAGCCGCGTCACGCATCGCGGATACCTGCCTGCAGCTTCACGGCGGATACGGCTATCTTGCCGAATACGGAATCGAGAAGATTGTACGGGATCTGAGGGTGCACCGCATTCTGGAAGGAACGAACGAGATTATGCGGGTCATAGTGGCGCGCCACCTGACGGCGGATTCATGAACGAAGTCATCCTGCGCAAGGAGAGACTCGCAGGGCGAGCCACGCTTAACCGTCCAGGTGCATTGAACGCCGTCACGCTGCCCATGATTCGGGCCCTTAGCGACATGCTTGCCCGATGGGCGACGGACGACGAAATTGCCCTGATCCTGATTGACGCAAACGGCGAAAGAGCGTTCTCGGCGGGCGGTGACATCACCTACATCCACGACGCGCTCGTGCGCGGTGACTACGAAACGGCCCGATGCTTCTGGCGGGAGGAATACCGGCTCAACGCCACCCTCGCCAACTTCCCGAAGCCGGTCGTCACACTTCTCAACGGCTTTACCATGGGCGGTGGCGTGGGCCTCGGCTGTCACGCCTCACATCGAGTAGTCGGCGACAGTTCCCGGATCGCGATGCCGGAATGCGGAATCGGGCTCGTGCCAGACGTCGGCGGATCGCTTTTGTTGGCGCGAGCGCCGGGACGCGTAGGCGAGTATCTCGGCACCACAGGCACGCGCATGGGTCCGGGAGACGCAATCTTTGCCGGTTTCGCCGATCGCTATGTTCCGGAAGAAATGTGGCTGGATCTCACGGCACGTCTTGAATCATCGGGAGACCTGGCCGAATTCGACCGCGTTGCGAGTCCCGCGCCCGAAAGCCCGCTTGCGGCGATCGAAGCCGAAATCAACCGGCACTTTGCCGGCGAAACCTTCCGGGACATTCTCGATTCCCTGGCACGAGCGGAATCCGAATGGTCACGTGAGACACTGGCACGACTTGAGCCGCATGCACCGCTTTCCCTCGCCGCGACGATCGAGCTTGTTCATCGTGCGCGGACTGCCGACCGCATCGAGACGGCGCTGGTCAACGAATACCGGTTCGCGCACCGGGTGACCGAGCAGGGGGATTTTCTTGAGGGCATTCGTGCTGCCGTCATCGACAAGGACAGGTCGCCCGGATGGGTGCATGATTCACTTGGCGCAGCCACGGCAGAGGAAGTCTCTGACATGCTCAGCTCGCTCGGACCGGAAGAACTGAAACTGGAGGACGTCTCATGAAAGTCGGATTCATCGGCCTCGGCAACATGGGAGCGCCCATGGCGCACAATCTTGCTGCAGCAGGTCACGACGTGGCAGGCTTCGACATCGCGGCACCAGTCCCTGAAGGCGTCTACGCGGTCGACACGGCCGCTGCCGCCGTTGCCGACCGGGAAGTGGCCATCACGATGCTGCCGGACGGAGAAATTCTTCGCAGCGTTGCAAACGAGATCATCCCGGCGATGGGCTCCGGAACGGTCATGCTGGACTGCTCCACCGTTGACGTGGAGAGCGCGAGGTCGGTTGCCGAACACGCGCAGTCGGCAGGAGTGCATGCGCTCGATGCACCGGTATCCGGCGGCATCGGTGGAGCCGAAGCGGGCACGTTGACCTTCATGGTGGGAGGATCCGAGGATGCCGTGAAGGCTGTGATGCCGCTCTTCGACATCATGGGGCAAAAAGCCGTGCATTGCGGATCTTCGGGAAACGGCCAGGCGGCGAAGATCTGCAACAACATGATTCTTGGCGCGACCATGATAGCCACCTGCGAGGCCTTCGCACTGGCCGACAAGCTCGGACTCGACCGGCAGGCAATGTACGATGTTGTCTCCACGTCCTCGGGATACAACTGGTCCATGAACGCATACTGCCCGGCGCCGGGCATCGGCCCTGCCTCGCCGGCAGACAACGACTACCAGCCGGGATTCGCGGCGGAACTCATGCTGAAGGACTTGCGCCTTTCTCAGCAGGCTGCCGAGACAGTCGACGCTGACACTCCGATCGGCGAGCGTGCAACCGAGATCTATTCGGCGTTCGTCGACGACGAAGGCGGGAAGGGAAAGGACTTCTCCGCGATGCTTCCCAGATTCGTCGCGCGGAACCGGCACGTAGGCCCGTAGGACGGCACTGAACCTCGCTTCTTGGAGTTTCCCGCCAAATACGGCGCTCGACCGGCAGCACCGCGGATGGGCGATCATAGCGCCAGTCGACGCGAAAGTTCCGGATCGCAGCCTGTCAATGACCCGATTTCTTCTCGGGAAAGAAGATCGAAAGAAACGGAATAATCGCGCGGGTGACAACCGGAAGCAGGAGAAGGCCCAGCGCCAGCCCGACAATCCCGTCAAGCGCCGCGGTCACGACCCAATTCACGAAGCCTCGTGCCACTCCGATGGATTCGGCCACCGCGGCGGCAACCCCCTTGATCAGGTCGTATGGCGCATGCCAGTTCAGGACCTCAAGCCCGTGCACGATGATGTTGCCGCCGACCCAGAGCATGGCCGCGGTCCCCACGATGGAGATGATCGTCATCAACCGTGGCATGAACTTGACCATCCAACGACCGAAACTGCGTGTCGCGGCCAATCGACCGACCTGGGACAGTTTCAGGCCGGCGTCATCCATCTTCACCAGCAGCGCCACGGTGCCGTACACGAGCGCGGTTATCCCGATTGCGACCACTGCCAGCACAAGGCCTGCCGACACAAGGCTGTCCGAGTCGACCGCAGCGAGAGAGATCGTCATGATCTCGGCCGAAAGGATGAAATCCGTCTTGATGGCGCCCTTCACGCGCTGCTCCTCGAGGTGGGCCGCGTCAAGGGACTCGGGTTCAATGTGCCCGGTTTCCGGATGGGGGTGAAACACGTGCCACACCTTCTCGGCGCCCTCGAAACAGAGGTAGCAGCCGCCAAGCATGAGTAGCGGCGTCACGAGCCAGGGCAGGAACGCATCCAGGAGAAGCGCCAAAGGCAGCAAGATGACAAGCTTGTTGAAGAACGACGCGCGGGCGATCTTCCAGACAACGGGCAGCTCTCGGGCCGCGGGCAGGCCAGTGACATACTTCGGTGTCACCGCCGCGTCGTCGATGACCACGCCAGCCGCCTTCGCGCCGGCCTTTGCAGCATCGTCGACAACCGTCGCACCCACCTTTGCGCCGACTCTCGCCGCCTGCCCGGCCAGGTCATCGACCTGTGAGGCCGTCAGCTTGATGATTGCGCCGACATCGTCGAGTAGCGCCAGCAGACCGCTCATGCACGCACCTTGAAATTGCCTTGACCCGTCACCTGATTGGCACGACCGACGAGGGCCCCTCAACCCCCAAGGCCAATCCCGTCGGCGGCGCTGGTGCACAAAGGTCCGTCAGATCGGCAATGCCGTCGTTGACTTGATCTCTTCCATCGAAAGCAGCCCCGTCACGTTGTATATCTCGACCTCGGAAATCAGCGCCTGGTAGAACTCGTCATAGGCGCGCGCGTTCCGGACCCGCACCTTCAGGACATAGTCGACATCACCGGCCAGCCGGTGCGCCTCCAGCACTTCGGGCCTGGACATGAGAGCTTCAAGGAACCGGGCCTGCCATTCCGCCTCGTGGGCCGAAGTGCGGACCAGAACGAAGAAGCAAGCCTCGAAACCAAGCTTTTCGGCGTCGAGAACGACGGTGTGCTGCCCGATCACGCCTGATTCGCGCATCTTGCGAATCCGGTTCCAGACCGGCGTCTTCGATGACCCGACCGTGCGCGCTACCTCGTCCAATGACTGGCTTGCGTCCCGTTGCAGTTCACGCAGGATTTTCCTGTCCAGATCATCAATTCGCACTGCCATTCGCTTTGCTTCCCGAAATCCCGACACTTGTCTTTCATTTCGCAAAATTTAGAACGTCCGTCCCTATTTGCAAGTTCCGGCTGCACAAACTTGGGAAAAAATTCTATCTTCTGACTCAAAGTGGAGTGGTGATGAAGCATTTTCCGATCTTTCTGGACGTCGAAGGCCGCGACATCGCCGTCTCAGGCGGCGATGGGGCCGCGCTGGCAAAGCTGCGGCTCCTGGCGAAGTCGGATGCCAGGCTCACAGCGTATTCCGCTGCCCCAAATGCTGACATCCGCGACTTGGCCGCAAGCGGAAAGATCGCGCTGGTGCCTCGGGCCATCGAAGCTGCAGACCTGGCCGGCAAAGTGCTGGTCTACGCCGCAAACGAGGATGCGTGCGCGGACAGGCGCGTCGTGACACTTGCCCGCAAGGCAGGAGTCTTGGTCAATCACGTGGACAGCCTGGAGACCTCGGATTTCATCACGCCGGCCATCGTGGACCGCGACCCCGTGGTGGTGGCCGTCGGAACCGAAGGCGCCGCGCCGGTGCTGGCACGCGCGATCAAGGCTGAACTGGAAGAGAGCCTGCCACCAGCGCTTGGACCTCTCGCGAAGGTCGCAAGAGGCTTCCGCCAGCTGGCGAAGGCGCTGCCCTTCGGCCGAAGGCGTCGGATTTTCTGGTCGGACTACTATTCGCGGGTCGGTCCGCGCGCCTTTGACAAAGGCGGCGAGGCCGCTCTGGCCGGTGCCCTGGAACAATTGCTGGCGGAACACATGAACGCGGGCCCCGACATCGGGAGCGTGACCTTTGTCGGATCGGGACCGGGCGATCCGGAACTTCTCACTCTCAAGGCAAGGTGTGCGCTCCACGACGCTGACGTCGTGATCCATGACAGGCTGGTGACGTCCGGAATCCTGGATCTTGCGCGGCGAGAGGCTCTCATCGTCAACGTTGGAAAGAAGGGATTCGCTCCGTCGACACCGCAGGCTGACATCAACGCCATGCTGGTCCGTCATGCTTCGGAAGGACGCCAGGTCGTTCGACTCAAGTCCGGCGATGCGACCGTCTTCGGTCGGCTCGACGAGGAAATCGATGCCTGCGCTGCAGCTGGCGTTTCCTGCTCGGTGATTCCAGGCATAACCGCGGCCTCCGCTGCCGCAGCAGGCATCGGTCGAAGCCTAACGCGTCGCGGGCGCAATTCGAGCGTGCGGCTGATTACCGGTCATGATGTCGAAGGCTATGCCGAACACGACTGGCGTGCACTCGCTCGCCCCGGTGAAGTCATCGCAATCTACATGGGAAAGAGGTCCGCCCGCTTCATCCAAGGCAGGCTGATGATGCACGGTGCGGCGCCTGACACCCCCGTCACCATCATCGAAAGCGCCACGCGTGCCGACCAGCGCGTCATTGCATCGGAACTGGCGTACCTGTCGGAAGACATTGCCGAGGCCGACCTGGCCGGACCGGCCCTTGTCCTCTACGGTCTCGCGCCCCGCGAAGCCGAAGCCATCCTCCGCCCGCAAAGGGAGATTGTCCTGTGACCCGTCACCGCCATTCGTCGAAAGTCGTCACTGCCAGCTCGCTCCTTGAAGGAGACACGGTGTGGCTGACCGCCGACGACCGCTGGACACGCAACATGTCTGAAGCCGAGCTTCTCGAAGACGAGGCGGTCGCTGAAGACCGGCTTCTCTTTGCGATCTCGCAACCCGACATCGTTGTCGGTGCCTATCTGGCCGACGCCGCATCGAGCAAGAACGGCCCGATTCCCGTCCATGTTCGCGAAACGCTGCGCACCAAGGGCCCCACAAACTACGTCCATGGCAAGCAGCAGCAGGAACAACCTGTCGCCCTGGCACGCTACTTCGAAGAGGCATGAGCCAATGTATCAGTATTCCGATTTCGACGACGCCTTCGTGCGGGAGCGCGTGGCACAGTTTCGAGCCCAGGTTGATCGCCGGATCGACGGCGGCCTGACCGAGGACGAGTTCAAGCCGCTCCGGCTCATGAACGGCCTGTACCTGCAGCTGCACGCCTACATGCTGCGAGTCGCGATCCCGTACGGGACGCTCAATTCCGGGCAGATGCGGCAGTTCGCGATGATCGCGGAGCGTTGGGACAAGGGGTATGGCCACTTCACGACGCGGCAGAACATACAGTTCAACTGGCCAAGGCTGGCAGACACGCCCGACATCCTGGATGCACTCGCCGATGTCGAGATGCATGCGATACAGACAAGCGGCAACACGATCCGGAACGTCACGGCAGACCATTTCGCGGGTGCCGCCGCCGACGAGATCGCGGATCCGCGGCCCGTGGCGGAACTGATACGCCAATGGTCGACCGACCATCCGGAATTCCAGTTCCTTCCCAGGAAATTCAAGATCGCCGTCACCGGATCGCCAAACGACCGGGCCGTGACTCGCGCCCATGACATCGGATTGCGAATGATCCGGAACGATGCTGGAGAGGCAGGCTTCGAAGTCATTGTCGGCGGCGGTCTCGGGCGGACTCCCATGATCGGCAAGGTCATCCGGGAATTCCTGCCGCGCACCGACCTGCTGCCCTACCTGGAAGCCATCGTCAGCGTTTACAACGCGCTCGGACGGCGGGACAACAAGTACAAGGCGCGGATCAAGATTACGGTGGCCGAAAACGGCCTGGACGAATTCCAAGCCCGCGTGGACACCAGGTTCAGGCAATTGAGATCGCATTTCGGCGGAGCCGACCAGGCAATGCTGGCACGCATCGAACGGTCCTTTGCGCCACCCGCGTTCCGGTCAGCGCCCCTGGGCCGGTTCGAGACTGTGCGAGAGACTGATCCGGCGTTTCGTTCATGGACCGATACCAACCTTGCCGAGCACAAGGCCGCAGGATACGCGATCGTCACCGTCTCGCTTAAGGCGCATGGAGCAACGCCGGGGGACGCCACGTCAAGCCAGATGCGCGCGTTGGCGGATCTCGCCGAGCGCTACGGCCATGACGAGTTGCGGATCAGCCACGAGCAGAACGTCATCCTGCCCCACGTGCACAAGTCGGATCTTCCTGAGATCCATGCGATTCTCAGCGAGCACGGGCTGGCCACGGCCAATGTCGGTCTGATCTCTGACATCATTGCATGCCCTGGCATGGACTACTGTGCCCTGGCGACCGCGCGCTCGATTCCGATTGCACAGGAGATTGCCCAGCGATTCGACGAGTTGAAGCTCGAACATGGAATCGGCGAACTGAAAATCAAGATTTCGGGCTGCATCAACGCCTGCGGGCACCACCACGTTGGACATATCGGGATTCTCGGCCTCGACCGGGCCGGCGTGGAGAACTACCAGATCACGCTCGGCGGCGACGGGACCGAAACGGCGGCGATCGGCGAACGTGCGGGGCCCGGCTTCCCGGCAGAAGAGATCGTGCCCGCCATCGAACGGTTGGTCCACGCCTATCTTGACCTGCGCAGCAGCAGGAAGGAGAACTTCCTGCAAACGTACCGGCGGCTGGGAATCGGGCCGTTCAAGGCGGCTCTGTATCCAGAACGGGTGGACGCCAATGCCGCTTGAATCCCCCCTGGACCCGCCTGCCGAACGCACGGCAGAGCTGAATCGCCGATTTGCGCACCATGCGGCGGCGGAAGTTCTGGCATACACGCTTCACGATCCAGAGATGGGCAACGCGGCCCTAGTCTCGTCGTTCGGTGCCGAGGCGATCGTCCTCCTGCACATGGCCAGTGTCATTGACCGGACAACCCCCGTCCTCTTCCTTGACACGGAAATGCTGTTTCCGGAAACGCTGGAATACCAGCGCAAGGTCGCCCGGCACCTCAGGCTCACCGATGTTCGCGTGATCCGGCCAGATCGTGAACCCGTGTTCCGGACCGATCCTGGAAACGACCTGCACCGCCGCGATCCTGATGCCTGCTGCCAATTGCGCAAGACCGAGCCGCTGCAAGGCGCGTTGGCCGGATTCGACACATGGGTGACCGGGCGCAAGCGGTATCACGGAGGGCGGCGATCGGCGCTGGACTTCTTTGAGGCCGACAACGGCACGTGGATCAAGGTCAACCCGCTCGCACATTGGTCGACTTCAGATGTGCAGGACTACATCAGCAACAACCGCCTTCCTCGGCATCCTCTCGTCGCAAAGGGCTTTCCGTCAATTGGATGCCTTCCCTGCACGACACGCATTGCACCAGGAGAGGACCTGCGCGCCGGGCGCTGGCGCGGGCGCGACAAGGACGAGTGCGGAATTCACTTCGTGGAGGGCCGAATGGTTCGCAAGCTTCCGGGAAAGAATCTCCCATGACGATTCTGGTAACTGACAGCGGATTTCACACGGAGGAACGGGCTTGGGACTTTTGCTCGCCCGACCAGCTTCCGGTTGGCCAGACCGGCCTTGCCGTGGAGCTTGCATCAGACGCTGATCCGACAACGCTGAGCGACCACCTGACGGCCATTGACCTGATCCGTGTGAATTTTCCGGAATTCGCCGATGGACGCGGTTTCACCATTGCCCGCGTCCTGCGCCTGATGGGGTACAGTGGCCGCATTCGTGCCAGCGGCCACGTGATCGCCGACCAGTACGCGATGGCCCGCCGCGCGGGTTTCGATGAAGTCGAGATCGATGCCGAACTCGCCGCCCGCCAGCCAGAGGAACAATGGTTGCGGCGGGCAAACTGGAAATCCCATGACTATCAGGCCCTGCTGCGCGCATAAGGCCGTTTACTCCACCAAGAGCAATCTCTAGGAAGGGACGCCGATGCAAACGGCGCACGAAACATGACAGACCAGATGCCAGTGACCACTGTGAATTCAAAGCCGGTAACTCTGCCTGATGCCCAGACCGTGACACATGTCCGGCACTGGACAGATCGGCTGTTCTCCTTCCGCGTGACACGGCCAGCATCCCTGCGCTTTCGTTCGGGCGAGTTCGTGATGCTCGGACTCATGGGAGACAACGGCAAACCTCTTCTTCGCGCATATTCCATTGCCTCTCCTGCCTGGGACGACGAACTGGAATTCTACTCGATCAAGGTTCCTGACGGCCCGCTGACCTCACGCCTGCAGCATGTCCGGGAGGGAGAGCAGATCATTCTTCGCACCAAGCCCGTTGGAACGCTGGTGCTGGACGCGCTGCTTCCTGGCAACCGCCTCTGGCTCTTTGCGACCGGAACCGGCATCGCGCCCTTCGCCTCGCTGGTGCGGGATCCAGAAACCTACGAACGTTACGGCGAAGTCATACTGATGCACACGTGCCGCGATGTGGCGGAACTGGATTATGGTCGCAAGCTGATCGATAGCATCCGCGCCGACGACCTGCTGGCCGAGCTCATCGGCGAGGGCTTTGCGGACAGGCTGAGATACTACCCCTCGACCACGCGAGAGCCTAGCGCGACAATGGGCAGGATCACTGACAATCTCACGACGGGCAAGGTGCTCGCCGACCTGGCCATCGACGGCATCAGCCCTGGCAAGGACCGCGGCATGGTCTGCGGGTCGATTGAATTCATCAAGGACATGAAGGCCGTTCTCGAGGGATTCGGGCTTGAAGAGGGCGCAAACAGCGATCCAAAGCATTACGTTGTCGAGAAGGCGTTTGTCGGCGACGGCATTTGATGTCCGAATCGGGCCCGTTCCATCGGCGCGCCTGGCCTTGGTCAAGAACCGGTAGCTGGACCGCCCCTTCAGGCACTTGCGACGACATGCAACAGAGCGGCAGGAAACTGCAGTTGCGCTCGCCGTTTTGTCTTGCAAATCTGGTTGAATCCCCTCAAGTCCGGGCATAATTTCGTGCACCTGTAGGAACAACAAAGGGACGTATCACCATCGCACGCAGACCGCACAACGCACCTCCGGTGCGTGACACAGGCCCACGGGTAAACGACCGAATCCGCGCGCCTGAAATCCGGCTCATCGGAGCCGACGGAGAAAACAGGGGCGTTGTCTCGCCGGAGCAGGCCCTCGAACTTGCCGAGGACTCCGGGCTGGACCTCGTGGAAATCTCTCCAAATGCCTCGCCGCCAGTCTGCAAGATCATGGACTACGGCAAGTTCAAATACGAGCAGCAGAAGCGCGAAAGCGACGCTCGCAAGAAGCAGAAGACCATCGACGTCAAGGAGGTCAAGTTCCGCCCGAACACGGACATCCACGACTATGACGTCAAGATGCGAAACGTGACACGATTCCTGGAATCAGGTGACAAGGTGAAGGTAACGCTGAGATTTCGGGGGCGCGAGATGGCGCACCTGAACCTCGGCCGCGACCTTCTGGAACGCGTTGCCAACGATATCAAGGAAATCGGCAAGATCGAGAACATGCCAAAGATGGAAGGCCGGCAGATGGTCATGATGATCGGACCCGCAAAGTAGCAGGGGCTGCCGTGCCGCGAGCGCTGGCCGCAGGAAGGGTCAAGGCATGAACGCACAGGACAGAATCAAGGCCAGGAACGCACCGGATCTCTCGGATTTTGCATGGGAGGACCCGTTCCGTCTCGCCGACCAGTTGACCGAAGACGAACGAATGTTGGCCGAGTCGGCCCGGGTCTTCGCGGACGGTCGCCTCGCGCCCCGCATTCGCGCAGCCTATGCCGAGGAGCGAGTGGAACCGGAAGTCATGGCGGAAATGGGAGAGGCCGGGCTGCTGGGCGTCACGATTCCCGAGGAGTTCGGCGGTCTGGGTTCCAGTTATGTCACCTATGGCCTCGTGGCCCGCGAAATCGAGCGCATCGATTCCGGCTACCGCTCCATGATGTCGGTCCAGTCTTCACTGGTGATGTATCCGATATTCGCCTACGGCACGAGCGCGCAGCGCGAGAAGTATCTTCCCGGTCTCGCTGCGGGCAGCCTCATCGGTTGCTTCGGCCTGACCGAGGCCGATGCCGGATCCGACCCGGGCGGCATGAAGACCCGCGCGGAAAGGGCTGGTGGCGGCTATCGGCTGAACGGTTCAAAGACGTGGATTTCCAACTCCCCGATTGCCGACGTTTTCGTCGTTTGGGCCAAGTCCGACGACCACGGCGGCAAGATTCGGGGATTCGTGCTTGAAAAGGGCGCACAGGGACTGTCCGCACCAAAGATCGAAGGCAAGCAGTCTCTGAGAGCAAGCGTGACCGGAGAGATTGTGCTCAATGACGTCGAAGTCGGCGAGGAGGCACTCCTGCCCAATGTCGAGGGACTCAAGGGCCCTTTTGGATGCCTGAATCGCGCGCGGTACGGAATCGCTTGGGGCGTGTTGGGCGCTGCCGAGTTCTGCTGGACGGCAGCGCGGCAATACGGCCTCGTCCGCAAGCAATTTGGCAGACCGATTGCGGCCACCCAGTTGTTCCAGAAGAAGCTTGCCGACATGCAGACCGAAATCGCGCTCGGACTTCAGGGCACATTGCGGGTAGGTCGGCTGATGGACGAAGGCCGTGCGGCTCCAGAGATGATCTCGATCCTGAAACGCAACAATTGCGGCAAGGCGCTCGACATCGCCCGCATGGCGCGCGACATGCATGGCGGGAACGGAATCTCGGAGGAGTTCCAAGTCATTCGCCACGCGATGAACCTGGAAACAGTGAACACCTACGAAGGCACACACGACATCCACGCGCTGATTCTGGGCAGGGCACAGACCGGACTGCAGGCGTTTTTCTGAGTCCGCCTTGCCGCGACGCGCCTTGCAGGTCCGATTGAACCGTCAAGGTCTCTACGCCGCCGATTCGGCCTGACCATGCGAGGTCGACATGAACGCGAAGCGCATCTGACCTGCACGAATCAAAAGCTCCCGTCAGGCCTGGCCGCGGCCAGACGCCGGTTCACCT
This sequence comes from Silicimonas sp., assembly GCA_022826205.1. Classification (GTDB taxonomy): domain Bacteria; phylum Pseudomonadota; class Alphaproteobacteria; order Rhodobacterales; family Rhodobacteraceae; genus JAJEFO01. The sequence goes on from JAJDVJ010000026.1 coordinate 81,958, forward strand.
CAACTGTCGTAGTCAGGCGCCCTTGAGGCGCGAACGCGGTCTTGCAGGCGCGGCAGCAGGACGCCGGCGAGCACACCGATTGCCAACGGCACCGCGTGATCCTCCGACACCAGCCAAGACGCAACCGCCGCAAGCAGGACGCATCCAGCGAGCGATACTGCGCGCAGTTCGACCGCCTTGATCGAGTCCTCCTCAATCGATAGGCCCAGCGACAGCAGCCTTCTTGCATGAACTTCGGAATGGGAGGCTCCCCAGCCTGCGATCAGGCCCAAGACAAATGCCACCAGCATCATTTCACCCTTTCACATCTATCCATGCAATTTCTAGCCGAATTCCAGTGAGATTTCGAGACTCTGGCACCCCGGCACCCGTTCCGATAGAGGAGAGGCATGAGTGGCGCCACGCTGACCATCAGGCGGCCGGATGACTGGCATCTGCACCTGCGCGATGGTGCAATGTTGGAGGGCGTCCTGCCCTGTTCCGTAGAACATTTCGCTCGCGCCATCATCATGCCGAATCTCGCGCCACCCGTCGTCACGGCGCACGATGCCGCAGCCTATCGCGATCGCATCCTGGCAGCCCTGCCGAAGGGTTCCGAATTCGAACCCCTGATGACACTCTATCTCACCGAGGACACGGATCCGGTCGACGTGAAGGCTGCCGCTGACAGCGGACTCGTCAAGGCCGTCAAGCTGTATCCGGCTGGTGCCACGACGAATTCCGCAGAGGGGGTGCGTGATTTCGACAGGATACAAGGCGTCCTTGAAATGATGGCTGAGACCCGCCTGCCGCTCTGCGTCCACGGCGAAGTGACACGCCCCGAGGTTGACATCTTTGATCGTGAAGCGGTTTTCATCGACGAGGTGCTCGACCCGATTCGCCGCAGGACACCGGGGCTACGCGTCGTGATGGAGCATATTACGACAGCAGAGGCCGCAGCCTATGCGACCGATGGCGGCGGCGACCTCGGCGCAACCATAACCGTCCAGCATCTAATGCTCGACCGAAACGACATGTTGGCTGGTGGCATTCGCCCGCATTTCTATTGCCTGCCGATTTTGAAACGCAGCACCCACCGACCGGTATTGATCAAGGCCGCCACGAGCGGCAACCCAGCCTTTTTCCTGGGAACCGACAGCGCACCCCACACGACCGAGGCCAAGCAAAGCACATGCGGATGCGCTGGATGCTTCACGGCACCCGTAGCGCTCGCTTGCCTCGCGGAAGTCTTCGACAAGGCCGATGCGCTGGACCGGCTGGAGGGCTTTGTTTCGAAACACGGGGCAAGCTTCTACGGGCTCCCCCTGAATGATGCCAAGATTACGCTGCAGAAAGGAGATCCGGTCGAGTTCCCGAGGCTCGTGCAGACCGGTGACGGACCAGTGACGGTTTTCGATCCCGGCAAACCGGTCCATTGGCAGGTCGCGTCGTGATCGCCGGTTCAGTCCGAATCGAGCGACGCCAAAAGAAAGACAGATTAGCGAGGTAAGAAATGTTTCCGACAGTCTCAATTCCGGAAAGCTTCCCCGACGACTCTGAGATCGCGCGGCAGAGCGCAGAAATGCTCTTTGAAGCCGATGCCGTTTATTTCAACGCCGACGAGCCCTTCAAGCTGTCAAGCGGACTGCCTTCGCCAACCTACATCGATTGCAGGAAGCTGATCTCCTACCCTCGCATTCGAAGCCGTCTCATGGACTATCTGGCGGCAAGCGTCTTGCGCCGCACTGGCGTTGATGCCTTTGACAACATCGCTGGCGGAGAAACGGCTGGCATTCCGTTTGCCGCATTTGTGGCAGAACGATTGGGTCTGCCCATGACCTACATTCGGAAGAAGCCAAAGGGCCACGGCCGGAACGCGCGAATCGAGGGCGTGATGGGGGCTGGGGATAGAGTGCTTCTTGTCGAGGATCTTGCAACCGACGGCGGCTCGAAGCTGTCTTTCGTCGATGCCATCCGAGAGACTGGTGCCACCTGCTCCCACACCGCCGTCATCTTCAATTACGGGATCTTTCCCGAGGCACTGGAACAGCTCGAAAATCATGGAGTTGCACTCCATCATTTATGCACTTGGAAGGACGTGGTCGCGGCCGCCAAGACTGGAGAAATGTTTGATGTCGACACCTTGAAGGAGGTGGAATCCTTCCTTGCGGCCCCTCGTGCGTGGCAGGAAGCGCGCTCGGCCTGACTGGCAAATTCGACACTAGGTATTGACCTCGACCGCCTACTGACCCCAATATGATGGGGCACATCACCCATCCACAGGCAATCCACATGATTTCCAGATGGACCGTGGGCGGTAGCATTGGTTAGATACGCAGGCGCTCGACGAGATCGGAGTGCCTAGAGGCGAGCAGTGATATGAACGAAATAGCCCAGATCAGGCAAGTGGGGACGGAAGCGCAGGAATCCGTTCCGCACAACATCGAGGCCGAGCAGCAGCTTCTAGGCGCAATCCTGACCAACAATGATGTCTTCGACCGCATAGCGTCCCTGGTCTCGGAAACGGACTTCTACGATCCGGTGCACTCCCGGATCTTCGAAGTGGCGAAGAGCCGCATTTCGAAGAACACCTTGGCCTCGCCGATAACCTTGAAAGCCTTCCTCGAGGATGATCCGGGACTGAAGGAGCTTGGAGGGCCGGCGTACCTGGCCAAGCTGGCGGGATCCGCAATCTCGTCCTTTGCGGCACGCGACTACGCGCAGATGATCCGCGACTTCTCGATCCGACGAGAACTCATGCAGATCGGCAAGGACATCACGGAAAAGGCCGCGAGCGTGGATGTTTCGACGGAGCCCACGGAGCAGATATCGGAGGCCGAGCAAGCCCTATATGAAGTGGCCGAGTCGGGCAGGTCCTCGACCGGCTTCCAGTCCTTCCTGACCGCCCTGACAACTGCAGTGAACGTTGCTGGCGCCGCCTACAAGCGAGACGGAGGGCTGGCCGGACTTTCCACCGGGTTCATGGATCTCGACAAGAGAATCGGCGGACTGCACAAGTCGGACCTGCTCATCATTGCCGGACGGCCGTCGATGGGCAAGACGTCGCTGGCGACGAACATTGCATTCAACATTGCCAGCACCTACCGCAAGGAGCCGTCGCCCGACGGACATGAGGAGACGGTCAGCGGCGGCGTCGTCGGCTTTTTCTCGCTGGAGATGTCGGCCGAGCAACTCGCCGCCCGCATCCTGTCGGAAGCATCGGAAATACCGTCCGAGCGCGTGCGAAGCGGGGACATGGACGAGCCCGAGTTTCGCCGATTCGTCGATGCAGCCAAGAAACTCGAAGCCTGTCCGCTTTACATTGACGACACTCCGGCCCTGCCAATTGGCCAGCTCGCCGTTCGAGCCCGGCGACTGAAGCGGGAGCATGGTCTTGATGCCTTGATCGTCGACTATCTGCAGCTTGTGCGGGCGTCCACTACCAGGGACAGCCGGGTCAACGAGGTCTCGGAGATTACCCAAAGCCTGAAAGCGATCGCCAAGGAATTGGAGATTCCCGTAATTGCGCTCAGCCAGTTGAGCCGCCAGGTGGAATCACGCGAAGACAAGCGCCCCTTGCTCAGCGACCTGCGTGAATCCGGGTCTATCGAGCAGGATTCGGATGTCGTGATGTTCGTCTTTCGGGAGGAATACTACAAGGAACGCGAGAAGCCTGGCGACCACGACGGCGAAGCCATAGCGAAGTGGCACGAGGAAATGGAGAAGGTCCACAATCGCGCCGAGATCATTATCGGCAAGCAGCGCCACGGCCCGATCGGAACGGTGGATCTGGCATTCGACGGGCGCTTCACGCGGTTCTCGAACCTTGCCAGGCCTTGGCAGCATGAGGGCATTGGCGACACCTGAAAGTTCGTCCCGGACACAGACCTCGGTGGCGGAGCGCTCTTGTCGGATTACGCGTTCTGTCAACGCCGGTTGATCACCGCAATCTGCATCAACGCGCGACGACTTCTTCACCGCGAAGCCATCCATGTTGCAGTGGAACGCGCCTCGCATCTCGAGATGAAGACTTCGCGGCAGTGGATCCGGCCCGTGCATGCCTGCCCGGAGGACCATGTCCGCGCCCCAAGTATTCCCGTGATTGCTTGCGTACCACGCGGATTGGTACATGCACAGGGACCTGGCCCCGATCCTGTTCGAGAACGACAACCGCGAGGGCGCCCGGGCGCAACGGGGCTCGTCGGTGGAACCCGTAAGAGTGCCGGAATGCGCCAGGGCCATTTCAATGGAATCTTGTCTGTTTGCCGCGTCTGGAAAAAATCGTATGGCTTCGTCAGTTATGATCGGGTCAATTGACGGATTCCGCGTGCTCATCGACGACGCACTCGTATCGAAGAAGGAACAGAACCTCGACCTGCAGCATGATGCGCTGAGGGTGGCGGGCTGTGAGCGGATCTTCGATGGCAAGGCAAGCGGCGCCAGGACGGAACGGCCGGGCCTGATCCGTGGCCTGGCGCAGCTGCGCGACGGCGACACGCTGGTCGCATGGCGGCTGGACAGGCTGGGACGACCCCTGAAGGATCTCATCGCCCGCGCCGAGCAGTTTAAGCAAATGGGTGCCGGGCCAAAAAGTCCCCAGGACGTGATCGACACCACGTCGAGCGGCGGCCGGATGATCTTTCACCATTTCGGCTCCCCGGCCAAGTTCGAGCGCGATCTGACCCGCGAGCGGACCCAGACTGGTCTGAAGGCTGCTCGGGCACGCGGCCGCAAGGGCGGTCGGAAGAAGGCGCTGACCGCCAAGCAGCGCGCCCACGCGGTGGAGTTCTACCGGTCACGCGAGCACACGGACGCGAAAATCTGCAACCTGATAGGCATTTCGCGCGCCACCCTCTACGCCTATTTTGAAGAATTCTCCGATGGCTAGCAGGGGCCTGCGCATCCCGTCGGAGACGCTGCTTACGCTCAGGACCCGGCTGGCAGCGCTGCCCGCCCGCTCGACCGTGAACCGGTGGCTCAAGGACCGGGACTTCGACCATCCCCCCATGACCAGGGCTGCGCTGGCCACCTGGTTCGAGGCCCGGCATTCGAACGCCTTCCGGCTGCGGCCGGAAGAGGCGGAATACTGGAAGTTGACAGTTCAGAGGACTCGTTGAGTGGACTGTTCAATCCAAATGGCAACAGTCTGGAAGCCGGCCGCTTTCCGGTCCCGCCC
>JAJDVJ010000168.1 GCA_022826205.1 Silicimonas sp.
CTCGGTCGCCGACATCGAGCTGGAACGCCAGAGGCTTGGGCTAGACAAGCCGTTCCTGCAGCGATGGGCTCTGTGGATCGTCAACGCGTTCCAGGGCGAATTCGGCGACAGCTGCATCCTGCGCGTCAACATCGCCCAGCTCTTGGGTGACAAGTTCTGGCTGTCGCTGTCGATCTGCATGGCATCGCTGGCGTTGGCCTACATCATCGCGATTCCGGTCGGCATCCTTGCCGCCGCGTCGCACAACGCGTTCCTCAACAACTCGCTTCGCATCGTTAGCTACCTCGGGCTTGCGATGCCGAACTTCCTGCTGGCGCTTATGATCATGCTGTTCGCGACGGTGTATTTCGGGGAGACTTTGACGGGGCTGTTCTCCAGCGAATTCAGGGATGCGCCGTGGTCGTTTGCAAAGTTCCTTGACCTGCTGAAGCATGCGTGGTTGCCGATCTTCATATTGGGATGGTCAGCTACGGCCTTTGCGCTCCAGACCGTCCGCGCCCTGATGTTCGACGAAATCGGCAAGCTGTACGTCACTGCGGCGGCGGCTCGAGGAGTTCATGGTCGCAAGTTGCTTTGGGGCTATCCGGCCCGTCATGCGCTCGGGCCGATCGTGAATTCGCTCGGGTTTGACTTGAACCGGATTTTCAACGAGTTGCCGATCGTGGCCCTGATCCTGGTCATGACCGATGCGGGCGCGCTCCTGATCGAGGCGCTGGCCAGGTCGAACGACCAGCAGCTAGCCGGGGCGATCATCTTCCTGCTCACGGCGTCTATCGTCGCCCTGAACTTCACGACCGACGTGGCGCTCGCCGTGATCGATCCCCGCGTTCGAAAGAGCATCATCCGATGACCGACATGGCGGAAACGACTGTAGAGGTGGAGGCGCAGCGCTCCAAGGAGGCCTATTTCACGGCCTCCCAGCGCCAGCTCATCTGGGCGCGTTTCAAGAAGCAGCGGGCTGCTATGGTGGCGGCCGCAGTTCTGGTCGTTCTCATCGTGTCCGGCATTTTCGCGCCCTTCCTGTCACCCTATGACCCGACCATCGCCGGCCGGAACAAGGACTACACGAACGGTGCGCCGCAAATTCCCAAGTTTTGCGACAAGAACGGATGTTCCTTGCGCCCGTTCATCCATGCCGTCGAGCGGGAAAGGTCCCTTAAGACGAATTTCCGATGGGTGACCACGGTCAACGAGGACGAGCGGAACTATGTCACCATTCTTCCGAAGGGCGATGACTACCGCTTGTTCGGTTTCATCCCTGGCAACCGGCACCTGTTCGGGGTGCAGGCAGGAAAGATCCACCTGTTCGGCACGGACGAGGACGGTCAGGACATCTTCAGCCGGACGCTTCATGCAATCTGGACGTCGCTCCAGGTCGGAATGATCGGCGTCTTCATCGCCTTTGTGCTTGCCCTCATCATCGGAGGCGTGTCCGGATATTACGGCGGCTGGATCGACGGGGTGATCCAGATGATCACGGATGCCGTTCGAACGGTTCCGGCGATTCCCCTGTTCATGGCGGTGGCCGCCTTCATGCCACCGGAACTGAGTGCCGAAGCACGGTTCTTCTACATCTCGATCATACTCGGATTCATCGGCTGGCCGACACTTGCGCGCCGTGTTCGAACCCACCTCCTCACCGAGCGCAACCAGGAATACGTGCTCGCCGCTCAGCTTTGCGGCGCATCCTCCGCGCACGTGATCCGGCGGCATCTCCTGCCGTCCTTCACGTCATACATTATCGTCGACCTGGTGATCTCGTTTCCCTACATGGTCCTTTCGGAGACGGCGCTTTCGTTCATTGGTCTCGGTCTCAAGGATCCGGTCTCGTCGCTCGGCGTCCTTCTGCAAAAGGCGACAAGCGCGGACGTGATGCTGAACTACCAATGGTACTTCATTCCGGTCTTGTTCTTCATCGCCTTGGTGATGGCCTTCGTCTTCGTTGGCGACGGTCTCCGGGACGCGGCGGACCCATATTCGGAGGCGCAGAAATGACGCCGCTGATCGAGGTCGAGAACCTGACGCTCCAGTTCAGGACGGACGAGGGCCTGATAACCGCGGTTGAGGACGTGTCCTTCACGCTGATGAAGGGCGAGGTGATGGGCCTTGTCGGCGAGAGCGGTTCGGGGAAGTCCGTGACGGCAAAGTCGCTGATGCATCTCAACGCGAGAAACGCGGTCTATTCGCCCGAGTCCAGGATCACGCTGCACACGGACACCGGGACGGTCGACGTGCTGTCGCTGAGGACGCCGCGTGAACTGAACGTGGTCCGCGGCGGCGCGATCAGCATGATCTTCCAGGAACCAATGGCCAGCTTTGCGCCGGCCATCACGATCGGCAAGCAGATGGTGGAGCAGTTGCTGCTGCACTCGGACATGTCGAAGGGCACCGCAAAGTCCGTCTCGGTCGAGATGCTTGACCGTGTGGGGATCTCGGATGCGACGAGGCGTTTCGATCAATACGCTTTCGAGCTGTCCGGTGGCATGCGTCAGCGAGCGATGATCGCCATGGCATTGTCCACGAACCCGTCGCTGCTGATTGCCGACGAACCGACGACCGCGCTGGACGTTACCATTCAGGCCCAGGTGATCGACCTGATGAAGGATCTGGTCTCCGAATTCGGCATGGGCATCATCTTCATCACCCACGATCTCGGCGTCGTGGCCCAGACTGCCGACAGGGTGAACGTGATGTATCTGGGTCGAATCGTTGAGGAAGGTCCTGTGCGCGAAGTCATCAGGAATCCTAGGCATCCGTACACGCAAGGCCTGATCGCCGCCTTGCCCAAGCTGGAAGATCTTGACGCGCCTCTGACACCTGTTCCCGGGGACATCCCGTCGCCGCTTGAGCGCCCTGCCGGCTGCGTGTTCAACACTCGATGCTCGCAGGTTGTAGGAGAGGAGTGCATGGCGCTCGTGCCGATGAATTGCAGGCTGGATGAAACGCACAGCGTGGCCTGCCACATCTATCGGGAAGCCGCGGAATGAGCCGTTCCCTGATCCAGGCGTCGGGGCTGTCGGTGCATTTCCCGATCGGGTCGGGACTGTTCGTCAAGCAACTCCTGAAGGCGGTCGACAACGTCTCGATTGAGATCGAAAAGGGTTCCTTCTTTGGACTTGTCGGCGAGTCCGGCTCCGGAAAGACCACGCTGGGACGCGCGCTTCTGAAGGCGGTGCCGATTTCCGCGGGGACTGCACACTATGATGACGGTGAGGTTGCCTACGACCTTCAGGAGCTGGATGGCGCGGAGCTCAAGGACTATCGCACGCGCGCGCAGCTGATCTTTCAGGATCCGTATGCGGCGCTCAGCCCCCGAATGACGGTTCGAGACATCATCGCGGAACCCCTGGAAGTGATGGGGTTGACGAAGGGCAGGGCGGAGACCGACGAGCGCGTTCGGGAGATCGCAGCGAGATGCCGGTTGAACCTCGAGCATTTGCGGCGGTTCCCTCATGCCTTTTCGGGCGGGCAGCGCCAGCGCATCTCGATCGCACGGGCTCTCGTCTCGGGGCCAAAGTTCGTGGTTGCCGACGAAAGCGTTGCTGCGCTCGACGTGTCAATTCAGGCGGATGTGCTCAATCTTCTGAAGCAGTTGCAGGACGAGCTGGGGCTGACATTCATGTTCATCAGTCACGACCTGTCGGTCGTGGCCCATACCTGCGACCACGTGGCGGTCATGTATTTGGGCCGGCTTATCGAAACCGCTCCGACGCGCAAGCTTTTCGAGGCGCCACGGCATCCCTACACCAAGGCATTGTTTTCGGCCATTCCGTCACTGGATCCGGACGACGACAAGACCGCCCAGAAGCTGGCAGGGGAAATCCCGTCGCCAACGGACCAGCCTCCGGGATGCAAGTTCCAGACGCGCTGCCCGCATGCCATAGACATCTGCAGGTCTCAGGAGCCGGCGCTGGAGACCGAGGACGGGCATGATGTTGCCTGCCATCGCTGGAAGGAACTGATGAATCTGGTTGCGGCTTGAAGGCTGGAAACTGCAGGCGCAATTTTCCGATCCTGTGGGCACCAGCTTTTCGTGCCGGAAACGGTTCAGCCGGAGATACAATGTGGACGGCGGCGTACAGGCGAGTTTCTCGATCCTGCGGCTTTGGAATTGCTACGCGGGTCCGGTCGGTTGCTCGTCCATCACGCCGGGGGATTTCGTTTGACACCCGAATTCGCGCGATCCGGATCGAAGACGGGTCGGCACGCCCGGCCGAGCGTCGTTGCAGAGTTTGGGGCGCACTTCATGATGTTGGGCCGCGGTCCTTGCACGTGTCGAACCTGGCGCGAATTCGGCTTTGTCGAATGTCTGGGCATGGGGTATGAATTGGCTTCACATCAAGGAGTTGATGTAGGCATGATTCAAAGAGACGACATACTCGGAACCGTGGAAAAGAAGTACCGAAAGTTGTTTTCGGCGAACGATTTTGTCGACCTCGCGACCCAAGACCGCGCCTTCTTGAAATGGATACACAAGTCCGGCTCTGTCATCCACGTATCATTCGGCTGGCCGGATTCCGAGCTCCGGACATTTCGCCTGAAACGTAGTGCCACGAAGTCCTCGGGGCTCAGAAAATTCATGTGCGAATGGTGCAAGACGATTCATGACAGAGGTGGGATTGCGACGTTTGTTGCACCGAGCAAGGTCGAAAGATCGACCAAATTCGGTGCGCATCTATGTCGGAACCTTGAATGCAATCAATTTGCAGCGGAGCTTGACCGCCCACGGTCGGTCCAAATGGGCGAAACGCTTGGAAAGGAAGAGAAGCTGTCGCGCCTGCGCCATTCCGTGGACGACCTGTATCGCAAGGTGTCAAGTCTTGCGAATTCGCAGTAGCAGCCGTTCGTTCTGCCGGATTCCCCATTCGACAATCGCGTCGTCGTCGACTTTGCGAATGAGACTCGACAAAACAGCCGACAATGAGTCGCGAAGCCGAGATGAGATTCCGGGGTCAAGTTCGGGGCCATGGAATTCGACAAGGTCCTGGCCGGTGTCCGCACCGATTTCCATCGACCAGGTACAAAGCGGCGCCCGCGTGCCAGCCAGGATGCTCTAGTTGCTGTTTTGGGCCAACTCGATGCGCGCGTGTTTGCTGACATGGTCCACGTAGACACCGCCGGAGCAACCAAACTCCACGACCGCACGGAATTTCAAAAACATCAGATCTGCTGATCCAAGGCCACTAATTGCGTCACGACTGTCTAGTTCCGCGCGATCTTGTCGGGCACTTGGATCAGCGAAGCGCGTACACTATACCTTCGCGAAATTCCGCGACGACAGCCGGAAAGACCTGGTGCGCTGACGGAGGCAAGGAGCGAGCAACTTGGCCGTATTCGGAAAGATCCTTGGCAGTGCCGCCGGTTTCGCAATTGGCGGACCGCTTGGTGCCATTGCAGGGTTGGCGCTCGGGCACGTTGTGGACAAGCGCCGACCGTCTCCTGATGCTAGGCCCAAGGTTGGAAATCGCGCTGGTCCATGGAGTCGTTCGAAGATTGATGTTCAAACGGCATTCGCGGTGGCGTTCGTCACGCTCGCAGCAAAGCTCAGCAAGGCCGATGGTCAGGTGACCCGCGATGAAATCAATGCCCTAAAACGCGTTGTTTCCTTTCCGGAAGAGGCTAGGGCAGAGGTCGGCGCGATATTTGATGCCGCCAAAGCGGACGCGACCGGTTTCGAGCCTTACGCCCGACAGATTGCGTCCATTGTTCGCAACGACAAGGTCATGCTCGAACAAATTCTTGCCGGTCTTGCTCAGATTGCCGCCGCAGACGGAACCTACCACAGCGGAGAAAGGGACTTCATTAGGCGTGTCGCACGCGAATTCGGGTTTTCGCCCGAGCAATGCATCCGCATTGAACACACTTACATTCCTGCTGCGGTCCCTGATGAAGAAGATCCGTACGAGATTCTTGGTGTAAGCCGGGGTGCGACGGACGAAGAAGTCCGCAAGGCCTACCGCAAGATCATCAAGGACTTCCATCCAGACAAGTTGGTGGCAAAGGGTATGCCTGAGGAATTCCACAAACTCGGGGCCAAGAAGACTTCCGAGGCAAACATTGCCTATGACCAGATCAAGAAAGAGCGACGCTTCTCCTGAACGGGAATCAAGAGATGGCGATCCCGAGTTGTTTGGCATTCCAGGAGCCGCTTGAGACCGCCGCTGAGACACCAAGGTCGCAGGAACACCGTACCGGCATGAGCAGGGACGGCGAGTTGGCCGGGCTGCAAGACGGATGAACGGATGCGCGAGTTCACCGCTCAGGTGCCAGCAATCGCAAGGCGGCTTCAGATTGCCATTTGCGGGGCTGGGACGACATGGTTGTCGTGCGGCACGAAAGAAGGCACGTTCGGCGAGCGCCCAAACGACGCCAAAAACACTCAAAGGAGTTCAACATGACCGCAAGCAAACCGCGCGTCGGTGCGCCAGTTGCAAGGCTCGACTTTCCGACCGTAGATCAGGAAAGGTCGATCTCGATAGGCGGGTCCAAGGACCGTTGGACGATGCTGTTCGTCTATCGTGGCCGCCATTGCCCACGGTGCAAGCGTTTCCTGAACAAGCTGAACGACGCGTTGCCGGAATGGGCCGCCGCGATGGATGTCGTGGTGGTCTCGGCCGACAACAGGGAAAAGGCCTTGGCAGACAAGGAGGAGTTCGGCTGGGAATTCGACCTTTGCTACGGTCTGACAGAGGCGCAAATGCGGGCGCTCGATGTCTTCGTTTCCGAGCCACTCTCCGAGGCCGAAACAACGGGCCTGTTTGCTGAACCAGGTGCATTTGCCATTCGCCCGGACGGAACGCTCATGCTTGCCGACATTTCCAATGGACCTGCTGCGCGTCCCGACCTGGAAGAGCTTCTGGACGGCATGAAATTCAACATCGAGAACAATCGTCCTGTCAGGGGAACTGCCTGACTCACGTTGCGGGAAAGTGCGACCGCGTTCTGGCGAAGGTGCGTTTGACAGACGGACGCACGGCGTCGGGTTCTGAAACTGAGTTCGATCGGTGCGAACCGTTTGGTCGCTTCGGTTCACGGAGGTAGACGAGGCAAATGCCCACAGGGGTCTACGAGCGCATTACCCGGTTCTTCATGAATGCGGTCGATCCCTACCAATTGTCCGATTCGCCACCTGAGCGCAGCGTCTGGCCCTATCTGAAGTCTCACCTATGGCCGTTGCGCCGGGTCTTGGTCGCCAGCGTCGTCGTAACCGTATTGGCGGCAAGCGTTGAGGTCTGGTTGATCCAGTATGCCGGGAAAGTCATAGACATACTTGCGTCAAGCTCACCTCGGCAGCTTTGGGAAACGCAAGGTGCGGGGCTGCTGGCGGCGGCGCTTGTCGTGTTCCTGTTTCGGCCTTTTGCGCAGTTCTTGCGGCATGCGGTCAACGACATTTCCTTTCAGTGCAATGCAGCGACCTTGGTGCGTTGGCGTGCCTATGACCACCTGATCCGGCAGTCGGTTGGTTGGTTTCAGGAAGACCTGACGGGCAGGACATCGGGACGTCTTGTCGACATCGGGAACCACGTCGCGGATTCGATACACAGTGCGCTGAATGCCGTGGCATTCGGAGTTGTCTACATGGTCGGAGTGGTCGTGCTTATGGCGGGTGTCGAGGTCTGGCTGGCAGTGCCCTTGTTGGTCTGGCTCGGCCTCTATGTCGGGGTGCTGGTCTGGATCATTCCTCGAATGGTCGTTGCCCAGCAGAATTTTCAATCGGCGAAGTCTGCCTTGATCGGATCGGTGGTCGACAGTTTTTCCAACTTCGACACGTTGAAGCTCTTCGCGCCAAAGGATCAGATCGCGTTGGAGCAGCGCATTCACCTGGAAGCCACTAGGCAAGCCCTCTTCAAGACCCGCCAAATCGGCGTGAGCCTGCGCACCACTCTTGTTATGTTGGAGGCCGTAGTAATGGTCGGCTTCATCGGCTACGGCATCTGGCTCTGGTCTGTCGAGGCAGCCACGATCGGCCTTGTGTCGTCCACGATCGCGCTCTCGCTCCGTATAACCACCATGGCCGACTGGATTCTTGATTCCGTTTGGTGGGTCTTTCTGCGCATCGGGTCGTTGCGGGAGGCGTTGACGACCATCGGCCAACCCATCGCGATTCCTCAAGCGCCAGACGCTCCCGAGTTGGTTGTCAGCGACGGCGCCATCGAGATCGAAGATCTGCACCACCATTACGGGCTGGGACGCGGTGGCCTAGGCGGCGTGACGCTTTCCGTCCGACCGGGAGAAAAGATCGGACTTGTCGGCCGTTCCGGCGCTGGCAAGTCCACATTGGTCAACCTGATATTGAGGTTCTTTGAGGCGGAAAAAGGAAGGATCACCATTGACGGCCAAGACATCCGGCATGTGGAACAGGACAGTCTTCGGGCAGCTATCGGAATGGTGGCGCAACAGGCAGCCCTCCTGAACCGGTCGGTGAGAGACAACATTCTGCTTGGCCGCACCGATGTCAGTGAAGAGCAGCTCCTGGCAGCGACGTCCGAGGCGCGCGCGCATTCGTTCATCAAGGGTCTTTGCGATGGCAAGGGACGATCGGGATATGACGCGCATGTTGGAGAGCGCGGGGTGAAGCTGTCAGGAGGGCAACGGCAGCGGGTAGCCTTGGCCAGGGTCATCCTGAAGGATGCCCCGATCCTGATTCTTGATGAGGCGACCAGCGCTCTCGACAGCGAGGTCGAGGCAGAAATTCAGCAATCCCTGATCGACGTCATGCAGGACAAGACTGTAATCGCGATCGCTCACCGATTATCGACAATTGCCCGAATGGACCGAATCATCGTGCTGGATCGAGGGAGGATCGTGGAACAAGGCACGCATGAGGAACTGACGAAGATGTCCGGCCTTTACTCCATCTTCTGGAGCCGCCAATCCGACGGCTTCATTGATACGACGGAGTAGAATTCGAGAGTCGTGCCTTCATGGGTCTGGCAATTCGCGCGTCGCGCTCAGGGCTCATGAAGTCATGCCCTTGAAGGGTCCAAAAGGAGGAAGGGTGACGACGAGCCATTTGCTGCCCATCCGTGTGGTGCACACCGAGAGGCAGGGCGCGTATTTCGGACGACAGGAACAGGTTACCAGAAGAATTCGGTGTGCCCGACAGCGCGCATCAGCGCTTCGAGATAGTAGTAGTCGCCATAGGGCAGCAGGTTGTCGGCCCGTCCGAGTTCGACGAATGCGGCGCCTTCCTTGAGCAGACCTTCGGCTCCATCGATTCCGGCAATGTCGCAATGCCGGACGAGTCCGCTCAGGATACGGTCGCCAAGCTCCGTATACTTTCCAACTTCCGGACCCGACTCGAATCCCTGGGCAAGCGCGTAGACGCCGGCAGCCGTCACGGCACCTGCCGACGAGTCGCGGAATGCGCGCCGGTCCTCGGGCAAGTCGTAGTCCCACAGCGGCACGCCGTCATCCGGAAGCCTCTCCGAAACGTAGTCGGCCATCCGGGCCGCCGTGTCCCGGTATACTGCAATGCCGGTGTTCAGAAAGCTCTGCGCCAGGCCGTGAATGGCCCAGGCCTGGCCGCGCGACCAGCAACTGCCGTCATTCAGGCCTTGATGCGTATAGCCCTTTATTGCCGCACCGGTGGCCGGGTTGAATTCAACCGCATGAAACGAGCTAAAGTCGTCCCGAACCAAGTGGCGGATTGCGGTCTCGTTGTGCATGTTCGCGATTTCGCGGAACGACGGCTGACCGGTTTCACGATGTGCCCAGTAGAGCAGGGACATGCCTTGCAGGCTGTCGATGTTCAGCGTGCGTGTCTTTCGCTCCCTGAACTTCGGTTCGTCACGCAGCATCGGGTTCCAGCACATCACGAAGGGCATCGGCTGGCGCCAGCGTGCCGCGAGAAAGTCAGCCGCGCGCAGCGCCATGGCGCGCGCATCCTTGTCGCCGGTCAGCTTGAAGTCCGCAACGCAGGAAAGCAGAAACAGAAAGCCGAGATCGTGGTCGTGCCAGGCCGGGTTCTCAAGCACGCGACGGAAATAGGGGCGCCTGGCGCGGGCGCTGTTCTTGAGACGCTCGTTTCCGGTCAGCGCATATGCAAGCCACAGCTGGCCGGTCCAGAAGCTCGCAACCCATTCGTCGTCGGTGCAGAATTCGTAGGCGAGAGTGCCCTGGATGCCCATCCGGGGATTGCGCAGGCCGAATTTCGGCACGAGGGACTCGATCTTGCCGAGGGCCCGCGCCAACGCGTCGGCAAACAGGTCCTTGTGTGCCGTAGGTGGCTGAAACAGTGCCAGCGTTGCGTAAGATTCGCCGGTATCCGCGGGATCGTCCATTGCCATGTGTCGCTTACGAGAACAGGGTGCCGCCGTTTATGTCGACATTCGTGCCGGTGATGAACGCGGCTTGGTCCGAAGCGAGATAGGCGACCAGGTTTGCAACGTCTTCCGGTGCGCCCTCGCGTTTCAGTGGCGTGATGCCTGCCACATGCGCGCGGACCTCCGGCTTCGTGAAGACGTTGTGGAAATCGGTGTCGATCATGCCTGGGCAGACCGAATTGACCCGTATGCCCGGCCCGAGTTCCTTGGCCATGCCTCGCGTCATTGTCATCATTGCACCCTTGGCCGCGCCATAGGCTATGGCGCCCGGGCCACCTCCGTCGCGTCCGGCCTGGCTTGCGAGGCCGACAATGGCGCCACCTTCGTTCATGTGCGGCAGCGCCGCCTTCACGATGCGCAGGAAAGAAGTGGCATTCAGGTCCATCACGTGGTTCCAGTGATCTATATCCATTTCAGGGATCTTCTTTCGGGCGACCAGCCCGCCGGTGACATGGACGACGATGTCGATCCGGTCACCCAGTTCGGAGACGGTCCTGGCGACGAGGGCGGCAACGGACTCGTCCGATGTCATGTCGCCCTGCAGGGCAAACGACTTGCCGCCGGCCGCCGTGATCTCGGTCGCGGCGTTCTCGGCGCCCGCCGCCGAGTTGTGGTAGTTGATGGCAACCGCAGCGCCCGAAGAAGCTAGCCGAAGCGCGCATGCAAGCCCGATGTCTCGCCCGCCGCCGGTGACGATGGCCGTCTTTCCCTGGAGGTTCAGTTGCGCATCGGAGGCGCTGATCTGTGTCTGCAACATG
Organism: Silicimonas sp.; assembly: GCA_022826205.1. Lineage (GTDB taxonomy): Bacteria > Pseudomonadota > Alphaproteobacteria > Rhodobacterales > Rhodobacteraceae > JAJEFO01. The sequence goes on from JAJDVJ010000168.1 coordinate 11,084, forward strand.
AGTTGTCCTATCTGGCTTGGAAGGATTTCGGGATGACGACCTTGAAGGAATGATCGTCCGCGCCAGTGAAGTACAACTCGCAGTCGTACCCCTGGTCGTCGAGAAAGTGAAAGATTCGGCTCGGCGCGCTCGACAGGTGCGGCACGAGCAGCGTTGCGATCCGATGGCATTGCGCTGCAGGAAACGAAGCGCGGACATGGGTGCTTTCAACAAGCCCCTCGATCTCGTCCGGATCAACGTCCGGAAACCCTGTTGTTTGATCGATCTGCGGGTGTCCGGCCTCTGACCAGAGGAACTTGCCGTAGATGCTTGAGCGCTTGCCGCGATAGCGAAACGTCTCTGCCCCGAGTTCCATTGGCGAATTGGCGTGGATAAGCCAGTCAAGCGTCAGCGGCTCGGCCGCATCGACTTGGTCGACGATCACGAAATAGCTGTCCCGGACGAAGTATACGTCGCGCAGGACCTGCGTGACTTCGGGCACAAGGCTTCGGTAGGCCGCCGTGGCATCTCCACGAATGAACACGTGATCGCCGGCGTCCTTGGCATCGATGATCCGTCCCGCCGCCTTGATCGCCTCGGCCTTGTCACTTCCAGCGTACTGGCCCTTGCCGTTCAGGAGAATCGCGTTCTTGGACCTGGTCTGGCGTCGCCAGTTCCGGTGCATCGACGAATTGAAGGCGACATAGTGGCCGGACTGGATCGCGAGATCCTCACCGAAGGCAGAAATGCAGAACGCGTTCTGGTCGCCATGGCTGTGGCTGATCGAGCCCCACGGGCTGGACTTCATGATGAACTGGATGTGTCGGTCCGGGTCGCCCATGTGAGACTGGATGGCGACCCAGCCCGTGCCCTTGAACCAGCGCAGCCGGTCGTCCGAGGAAGGGGGTTTCGGCTCCACGGATCCGAAGTCGTGGGCGAAGACGAGATCGTCGAAGTTCAGGTCCCACCAGCCCCAGTTGTAGAACTCCATTTCCGTTCCGGGATCGTTGCGGCGAATCTCTTCAAAATACCACTGGTAGGCATGGTTGCCCGTGATGCCGGCAAACTGGCGCGTGTTGTAGCCGAGCTTCAGGCAGGGCACGTCGCCCAAGGTGCTGTCGTCCCCAAAGGTCGCGCGGCGGGTGTCAGGAGCCTTGGTGTAGAGCGGGAAATCGCCGGTTTTATGGAAGAACGGCCTCCGGTACAGGTCGATGTCCGAGGCACTGCGCAGCAGGTTGGCCGCATCGATGAGATAGGCGATGCCGGTCATCCAGTAGTGCGGCCCTTCGGCCCAGCCGCCGTCCATGTCCGCCCAGGGTGAATAGAGCGTGGAAAGGAACTCGACCGAGTAGTGCAGCCAGTCCTCGGCTTCGCGCTCTTCGCCCAGCATGGCGAGGCAAGCGGGAACCAGAACTGCAGACACCGAGCGCACCGCATGGCTGTCGAAAGGAAAGAGGTGAATCTGCGCGTTCCGGATGGCGTGGTCGGCGACTTGCCTGGTCCGGGTCAGGAGGGCGGTGCGAACCGAATTGCGCTCGCTCTCGTCCAGGTCGTCGTGAAGCCAGTCATAGCCCCAGGCGAGGGCCAGGGCGACACGGAACGCCCATTCGTCCGTATAGGTGCGTGAAGTGGTGCCATCCGGATCCCAGCTTGCAGCTTCCATCAGCCATGCCTTGGCATTCGCGATCAAGGCCGGGTCGTTCTGGATCTTGCCGGCAATCGCCTGGTGGCGAATGGCATAGATGAGTTCCTGGCAATCGATGTACGTCTTTCGCCAGATCGAGGCGACTCGCTTGTTGTCCGGATAGGGCGCAGGCTCGGACATCGGCTGCCGGTCCGCCCATGGCTTGACCGAGCGCTCGTGGAACGTGCGCCAGCCGCAATGATCCGGGTCTGTTGCCAGTGCCGCCTGGAACTCCTTGATCGCCTCGGTGTCGAGCCACAGGCGGGGATGCGCTCTGGACACGGCGTCGAACCGCGTCGAGCGTGGCGCAAGCGGGGTGGTCGGCAAGCTCTTCGCGACGATGAAATTCCGTTCCCTGCTCCACTCGCTTGCGGGCATTCCATCGGCCCAAACGCAATATCGCCAGGCATGGTTGCCAGCCGGAAGCGCCTCCGGCGGGGTCAGGAAATTGACCGGAATGTCGGAAAATACACGCTCCGATCCGTCCTCGCAGGTGATCGCCACGGCATAGGACGCCTCGTCCTCGATGGCGGGAATCCACGTGAACCGTGGCGGATTCTCGGCGATATCCGTGTCGGCCTCCGGCGCATACCGAATCGTCAACTGGCCGGCAGGCGGCTCGTCCAGCGGCGGGGATTGCGCGGGTTTCGGCACTGTTGCGTCCATCGGATGAGTCCGGAGCACGTGAGCAGATCGGGCGGCGCGGGCTATCCGCGCCGCCCGGCGTGTCAATGCCTCAGCCGCCGTATTGACGGTTGTAGGCGGATTGCATTGCGGCCAGCACGTCGTTCAGGCCCATCTTGTCGAGATCGGCCATGTAGGCGTCCCAATCGGCCTCAACCTCGCCGGTGCCCAGGATCCAGGCCTGCTGGCGTTCCAGCATGTAGGTGCGGACCGACGGCCAGTACTTGTCGTAGACCGCCTGTTCGTCCTCGTTGAAGGCGACGCCCAGGAACTGGTCGATCAGGTAGTCGCCCTCGTCGTAGAGGGCAATGCCTTCAAGCGCGAACTCGTTCGACCACTGGATCTCGTATCCATAGTCCTGAAAGTAGCCGCGCGCGTGAAGCTGCGCACCCAGTTCGTAGAGCTGGGAATTGACCGGCCGACCGGTTCCGAGGATCGCGTCCGTGAAGATCGCCTTGCCGTCCTCCATGGTCCAGTGGACGCCCTCGACACCGAAGTTCACGATGTTCCGGCCTTCTGGCGAGAACCAGAAGTCGAAGTACTTGATGGTCTCGACCGGATGCTTGTTGGTCCCGCCGATGGCCCAGCCGTCCGGCTTGATCGGGATGCGGCGATGCTCCTCGATCCGCTGGCCGGAAATCGAGGCAGGAGGCGCGAACGCCTTGAAGGCGAAACCTTCGATTTCGCTCGACAAGCGATTGTAGCCCGAGGTGGAAGCGAACCAGTCGTGTGTCATTCCGCCCAGGTCTTCCGAGAGCAAGTACTCGCGGGCCGACGAACCGCGCGTGAAGACCTCGGGATCGATGAGGCCTTCGGCATACCACTCGGTAAGGTTCTTGATGCCATCGCGATAGCCTTCGCCTGCATAAGGATGCTTGATCTGGCCGCTGTCGACATAGAAGTCATGATAGGTGTCGGAACCGGACGAGCGGCCGTCCCAGAGCGTCACGAGACGGATCAGTTCCTCCCACTGGCGGGCAAAGTACGGCACTTCGTCCTTCAGTCCGTTGCCATTCGGGTCGCCGTCGCGAAACGCCTCGAGTACCGCCTTCACCTCGTCGACGCTCTGCGGAAGTTCGAGGCCCAGCTTGTCGAGCCAGTCGTAGCGGATGAAGTAGGCCCGGCCGTACTTTCCGTCCGGCAGGTACGGGATATAGTACATGTTGCCGTCGGCGGCAGAGATCGCGGCCTTGATGTCGGGGCGCTTCTCGAAGAACGCCTTCAGGTGCGGCGCATGCTCGTCGATCAGGTCGTTGAGCGGCATGAATGCACCCTGCGGCCCGTACTGGTTCACGACATCCTTGATGCGCGAAGTGCCGATGATGTCGGGAAGCTTGCCCGACGCGAGAAGCAGGTTGATCGCTTCCCCGCTGTTGTCGGTATTCGAGCCGACGGTCGCATTCTTGAGGTGGATGTTGGTCAGCCGACGTGCCTCCTGCTCCACCGGCCAGTCCTCATTGTAGGACGGATAGCGCTTGTGGTGCATGTGGATGGTCAACTCCAGCGGTTCGTCCACGATCATTAGGTGGCCATCCGCGATGGCGGGCGTGGTCACCGCCATCGAGGTCAGCAAGACTGAGGCCAAAGTCAGATGTCGCATGTGTTCCTCCTTGGTTGCGAACTTCTGGTCATTCCTTGACACCCCCGAGAAGGATGCCCTTGTTGAAGTATTTCTGCGCGAATGGGTAAAAGCAGAGCACCGGGATGATCGAGCAGACGATGATCGCGGCCGTGACGGTCTCGACGCTGTACGGTGCGTCGATCAGGGTCGAAGAGAATTCCTCGTCGTCGGAAAGCGTCGCGATGGTTTGGCGCAGGTAGACCTGCAGCGGGATCTTGCCCTCGTCGGTCAGGAGCACCATCGCCCAGAAGAAGCCGTTCCAGCGCGAGACGACGCAGAACAGCGTGATCGTTGCAATGGCGGGCTTGGACAGCGGCACGAAGACCTTCCAGAGAACCTGGAACTCGTTCGCGCCATCCATTCGTGCCGCTTCTTCGAACGAGCTCGGGATGCTCTCGAAGAAGTTCCTCAGCAGGATGATGTTGAACGCATTGCAGGCGAACGCGATGATGATGCCGAAGTAGGTGTCGAGGAGCCCGAGGTCCCGGATGTTCAGCCAGAACGGGATCATTCCGGCATGGAACCACATGGTGAAGGCGACCATCAGGTTCCAGAATCGTCGCCCCAAAAGCTGCGGGCGCGACAGTGCATAGGCTCCCGGAATGATGATGATCAGGCTCGTGATCGTGCCGCCAATGGTGTAGATGAACGTGTTGCCATAGGAGTTCCAGAACTGGGGCTCCGACAGGACGCGCGCGTAAGCCGCCAGCGTCACGTCGACGGGACTCAGAACCACACGTCCTGCCCGTGCCGCGAAACCCGAACTGAACGATACGGCTGCAATGTAGATGAACGGATAGAGCGTCGAGAGCGTGAACAGTCCGATCAGCACCATGTTCGCCCGGACAAAGAGCCGATCGCCGCGCGAGTAGAGGTTCATGTTCTGCATGCCGTCTCCTCCCTCACCACAGCGACGTGCGCGACACGCGCTTGGAAATGGAGTTTGCGGTCATCACGAGGACAAAGGCGACGACGGCGTTGAAGAGGCCGGCGGCGGCGGCCAGGTCGTATTGGCCGCTTTGCAGGCCCTGGCGATAGATGAAGGTGTTGATGACGTCTGCCGTCTGGTAGGTCGCGGGCTGGTAAAGCAGGATGATCAGCTCGAAGCCCACTTCCATCAGGTTGCCGATCCGGATGATCAGCATGATGATGATCGTCGGCATGATCGAGGGAATGGTGATCTTCCACATCATCTGCCAGCGGCTAGCGCCGTCGACGACCGCGCTCTCGTAGAGAGAGGGGTTCACGCCTGCGATGGCCGCGAGGAAAATGATGGAGCTGAATCCGGCTTCCTGCCAGATGCCCGAGCCGATGAAGATCGGTCGGAACCACTCCGGCTTGGTCAGGAAATAGACGGGTTCGATGCCGATCCAGCCGATGATCGTGTTGACGATTCCTGCGCTCGGCGAAAACGCCGTGATGACGATCCCGGCGATGATCACGGTCGAGATGAAGTGCGGGAGGTAGACGATGGTTTGACAGGTGCGCCTGTAGAGCGCATGCAGGATCTCGTTGAACATCAAAGCCAGGAAGATCGGCACCGGAAATCCGAAGATGAGACTGAGCGCGCTGATGATGACGGTGTTCTTGACGGCCCTGATGAACTGAGAATTGTTGAACAGAGTCTCGAAGTGCTCCCAGCCGACCCAGGGGCTCTCGACGATGCCCCAGAAGATGGAATAGTCCTTGAACGCGATCTGCAGTCCGTACATCGGCTTGTAGAGGAACAGCAGGAACCAGATGATCATCGGGGCGAGCATCACGTAGACCTGCCATTCGCGCTTGAAGTGATCGGACAGCCAGACCAGCCGTTCGCGCATGGGACTCGCGGAGGCGCGGGTGGCCGGTTCGTCGGCACCGGTGGCCGAGCCGACCGATGATGCTGGCAGGTCGGTCAGGTCGCTCATGGCGCGAACCTCATGACGTCGGCTCTCGGTTGAGGACGCGACCGGATTCGGCGTCGAAGACCTTCACCATTGCTGCCGGGACGTGCGCTTCGGTCAAGCCGGAAAGATGGCTCACGTCGCCGAAGGTCTCTGCCTTGATGATGAACGGATCCTCTCCGATCGTCGCGTGGAGCAGCGCCTCGGATCCAAGCGGCTCGACGAGGTCGAGCTTGATCGCGACGGACGAGGTGGCCTCTCCTGCGACAAGCGCGACGTATTCGGGGCGGATGCCGATGATCACGTCGCGGCCCGGATCGCTCGGGACCGTGTCGGGAAGCGAGATCCTGGCGCCTCCGATCGTAACGGATGCGCCCTCGGCGTCGCTTGCGAGGGTTCCCTTGAACTGGTTCATGGGCGGCGACCCGATGAAGCCCGCAACGAACGTGCTGACCGGATTCATGAACAGGTCCATCGGCGTGCCGATCTGCTCGATCCGCCCGTCGTTCATGACCACGATCCGGTCGGCCAGAGTCATCGCCTCGACCTGGTCATGGGTGACGTAGATCGACGTGACGCCGAGGCGGTTGTGCAGGCGCCGGATCTCGGCGCGCATCTGGGCGCGGAGCTTGGCGTCGAGATTGCTGAGCGGCTCGTCGAACAGGAACACTTTCGGGTGGCGCACGATGGCGCGTCCCATCGCGACTCGCTGGCGCTGGCCTCCAGAGAGGTCTGCGGGACGACGGTCGAGATATTCCGTGAGTCCGAGAATTTCGGCGACTTCCGTGATCGAACGGGCGATCACATCCTTCTTCACGCGCCGGATGCGCAGGCCGAAGGCGATGTTTTCTGCGACGTTGAGATGCGGATAAAGCGCATAGTTCTGGAACACCATCGCACAGTCGCGATCCTTGGGAGCGATGCGGTTCATCGTCCGGTCGTCGATTGTCAGGGTGCCTTCGGAGATTTCCTCCAGTCCGGCGATCATCCTGAGCGTGGTGGACTTTCCGCAGCCGGAGGGGCCGACCAGCACGACGAATTCGTGCGCGGCAACCTCCAGGTTGATTCCATGAACGACCTGAATGGCGCCGAAGCGCTTGTAGATGTCCTTCAGGACGACTGCTGACATCCATCCCCCTGGTCGGCATGAGGCGCGTGCAATCTATCGT
>JAJDVJ010000052.1 GCA_022826205.1 Silicimonas sp.
AACACCCCGAAGAGCGTGCCTGGACAGCCCTGATCACCAGAAACGGCCACTGAAACCGGCGCGAAGAGAACCCGGTTCGCCTCAGGCATGCCCGTTCCTTGCCACTTCAACGCTCCAGAACCGACAATAAAATGGTCCTGCGGCCCTGACGCTCTGGCTTGACAGCACGTTGCCGCTCAACAGCATCGTCACCCGGGCCTTCGTGGGCGTCGATTCCTTCACTCTGCTGGCGATCCCGTTCTTCATCATCGCGGGCGAGCTGATGAACGCCTGCGGCATCACCGAGCGCATCGTCAACTTCTCGAGATCTCTCGTCGGGCATATTCGCGGCGGCCTGGCGCATGTGACCATCATGTCCAACATGTTCTTTTCGGGCATCTCCGGATCGGCAACCGCGGATGCCTCGGCCTTGGGATCGATGATGATTCCAGCCATGAAGAAGAACGGCTTCGATGCCGACTACGCCGTCGCGGTCAATGCCTCGGCCAGCGCGATGGGCCCCATCATTCCTCCCAGCATCATGATGGTGATCTACGGCTCCATCGCCAATGTCTCGATCGCCAAGCTGTTTCTTGGCGGTTTCGTGCCCGGGCTGATGGTTGCGGCGGGACTGATGGCAATGGCCTATGTCATCGCCAAGAAACGCGGCTATCCGGCGCCGCCACGATCCGAGCTTCCGCCCGTCTTGCCCGCTTTCCGCGATGCGCTTTGGGCGCTCGCCATGCCGGTGATCATTCTGGGAGGGATCTTCTCCGGCGTGTTCACGGCAACCGAGGCGGGCGTGGTCGCGGTGGCCTATGCAACCATCGTGGGAACGTTCGTCTATCGCACGCTCACGTTCAGGCTGTTCGGACAACTGCTGGTCGATGCGGCCGTGACCACCGCGGCCGCGATGTTCCTGATCGCGATGGCGACATCTTTCGCCTGGCTGCTGGCCTGGGCGGGGTTCGGGGCGGCGGTCCTGGACGTGCTCGGCGGAGTCACGTCGCACCCGACACTCGCGGTCCTGTTGATCATTGGGTTCATCCTGGTCCTGGGGCTGTTCATCGAAGGCATCCCGATCCTGATCATCTTCACGCCAGTATTGCTGCCCGTCATTCACGGGCTTGGCGTTGACCCGGTCTATTTCGGCGTCGTCCTGGTCATGGCCGTCGTCATCGGATCGGTGACACCGCCGGTAGGCATCCTGACCTACATTTGTTGCGCCATCGCGGGACTCACCATTTCGCAGGCATTTCGTGCATTGGTGCCGTTCTGCGCGGTGCTGATCGCAGTACTTGTCGCCGTCGCGGTGTTCCCTGGCCTGATCATGACCATCCCGAACCTCTTCGGTCACTAGTCTTTGGAATTGGAAGGAAACCTGCATTGGGAATCACGCATCAAGAGCTGAAGCAACGGACCGCAAGGCTCAGGCACCGGATGAAGTGCGAAGGTTACGACGCGCTTGTCATCTACTCGGACGAATACCGTTCCGGCCATTCGTCCTACATCACGAACTACCGGCCGCTGAACGTGATCGAGGAGTCGCCCCAGCTGGTCATCCTGATTGGGGACCGGCAGCCCGTTGTCTTCTTGGGACGCCTGAACGCCTATGCCGCCAGAGACCTCTGCTGGATCGAAGACGTTCGCGGCATCCATCGGCCGTACACGGACCTGCCAGAGATCTTCGCCCCGATCGCCGGGCGTCACAGCAAGATCGGGCTGATCGGCAAGAACATCATGCCCGTCGAGATATACGAGCAGATTTCCGAGGCTGTGCCGCAGGCCTCCTTCGAAGCGCGCGACGACATCATGCTTGATCTGCGCAAGATCAAGTCCGAAGCGGAAATCGCGCTGATGGAACGCGCGGCCGAGATCAATGACGAAGTGCTTCGACAGGCTGTGAAACTGGTCAAGGTCGGGATGACGGAAGTTCAGGTCGCCGGTGTGGCGGAGAGCATTGCGCGCAGGATGAATGCCGACATTGGCTCTGCAACCGTGGTCATGTCCGGTCCGAACACCAAGTACCCGGCATGGCGTGCAATGGATCGCAAGATCGAGCCCGGCGACTACGTCATGCTGGATTTCAACCCGGCTGTAGGACACTACTGCAACGACGGCGGCATCACCATTCTGATGCCCGGAGCCGACCCGGAGCAGGAACGTGCGCTCGTCGTTGGCCACAAGGCGTTGAAGAAGGTCATCCCGACCATCCGCCCCGGCATTACCGCGCGCTCGATTTTTGACACACTGCTGGCCGAGCTGGAGCCGGAGGGACTGGCGGAGCACTTCACGCCATATGCCAAGGGGCTGCGTGGCGTTGGCCATGCGGTTGGACTGGACGTGGTCGAACCGCCGAACCTGAGCTCGGACAGCGATTTCGAACTCGAGGCGGGCATGACCCTGGCGATCAAGCTTGACCTGCATGACCTGATTGGCGGCGGGTACCGGGTCGAAGTTGTCGTCGCCGTCACCGAAAGCGGTGTCCGTCCGCTGAACAAGCTGGTTCTGAACGAACCGGATGACTTCGCGGTGCAGCGTTGATCGGACACACTACAGGATTCCGCCCCATGAGGGGGTGGAGACGCCCGGCGCACGTGCCGGGGAACCAACCGGAAATACCGTTCTAAAATGAGGAGGAACACAAAGATGATAAGGAGAGACTTGCTTATGGGCGTCGGTGCGGCGCTCACCCTGTCAATGGCTGCACTGGTGCAGACGGCGTGGGCTGCGGACGCAACCATCCGGATAGCGTCGGTCACAGGTCCCGCTCACCATCACAACGTATCGCTTCGGTGGTTTGCCGACCGCGTTACCGCGAGAGATGTCGGCCTGACCATCGAGGTCCTTGACGGCGCTCAGCTTGGCGGCGAGCGGGACTACATCGAAGGCATGATGCTGGGCAGCATCCAAATGGCTCAGGTATCCACGGCGCCGGTCAGCGGGTTCATCCCGGAATTCGACCTGTTCAGCCTGCCGTACTTGATTCGCGACACGGACCATTTCAAGAAAGTGGTATCCGGACCGGTCGGCACCAAGTTCAGTGAACTTGCTGAAGGACGTGGCCTGAAGATTCTGGCCTGGTTCGACAACGGCTATCGCAACGTCTTCAACAAGGTTCGCCCCGTCATCACGCCCGATGACATGGACGGCTTGAAAATCCGCGTGATGGAGAGCCCGCTGATGGTGAACACACTGAACGCGATGGGTGGTTCGGCGACCCCGATGTCGTACAGCGAGCTCTATACCGCGTTGGAACAAGGTGTTCTGGACGGAGGCGAAAACGCCGCCGGGAACGTGCTCAACGACAAGTTCTACGAGGTCAGCAGCTACTTCTCGATGACGCAGCATTTCCGCCCGCCGGGGATCGTCGCAATCAGCATGGGGACCTGGAATGGACTGACCGCCGAACAGCAGGCCGTACTGACTGAAGAGGCTGCAGCTCTGCAGGACTACGAAATCCAGCTGACAGCAGAAGTCGGCGCAGCCGCAGTCGAAGAACTGAAAGCCAAGGGCATGGAGATCAACGAAGCCGATGTCGCTGCGTTCCGGGAACGCATGGGACCGGTCTACGAGGACTTCATTGCCAAGCAAGGCGCTGAACTTCTGGAGATGGTCCAGAACACGCAATAGCCGGCAGCCAGACTTGCGCGGGCGGGTTTCGTGCCCGCCCGTGTTGTTCTTTGGTGCTGGACTCGACGGCATGAACGCATCTGACAAGGGAACAAGTTCCTGTTGTCCGAACCGGGCGGCAAGGTGCGGAACGGATCTGGCAGACCGAACCGTCGCGCAACATTACGGCGTGGTCATCCATTCCCGCGCAAGGGCCAGGAATCCTCGGAAAGAGCTGCTTGCCAACTTGTCCGTCCAGATCGATCGGAAACATGACAGGGCCGCTTGACGCCGACGATCACTGCAGATGCGGTCAGTTCCGCGCCGGACCGAACAGTGCAGCACATGCCAGGATCATGCCGGCCACCGTCCCGACCATGCCTGCAGCGCTCACCGCATGCTCCGATCCCAGCCAGGCCGGCCCGCTGCCCGAGAGCGTGAACCCGAGCGTCGCCGCAATGAGCGCGAAGGCGGCGGACCATGCCACCTGGGCGCCTAATCGGTTCGTCATCAGGCGCGCAGCAGCCGGCGGGCAGATGAACATGGCAATCACGATAATGGAGCCAACGGCGTCAAATGCCGCGACAGCCGCGAGTGCCGATACGATCACGATGCCAAGCCCGATTGCCCGCACCGGAAGACCGAGCGTCCTCGCGAAGCCTTCGTCGAACGTGGAAATCGCAAGCGGACGCCAGAAGACGGCAAGGCACAGCCCGATGATAACGGTCACCAGGCTGATCCGGAACAGTTCGGGTGGAAGCCCGGCAAGCGCCACCGGATCCACGAGCGAAGCCCAGCCGGTAGCATCAAGCCAGATCAGGCTCTCGAGATTGCCGAACAGGGCGTGCTCGACATCAAGATGGACTCCGGACGTGTCGGACTGCTCCAGAGCCAGAATGCCGGCCGCGAACATGGCCGTGAACACCACGCCCATTGCCGCGCCGGGCTCTATTCGGCCAAACCGGCGAATGGCCTCGATCAGCACGACAGCCACGACCGCGGCAGCTGCGGAACCGAGCAGCATCGGCCAGGTAGAGATCGTGCCGGTCACCAGAAACGCGAGCACGATGCCCGGAAGGACAACATGGCTGATCGCATCGCCAAGAAGCGCCTGCCGCCTCAGGACAAGGAAATTGCCGGGCAGTGCGCAGGCCAATGCGGCGAGGCTCCCGATCAGCAAGGGAGTCAGCGAAAAGGTGACGAAGTCCTCGCCATTCATTGCACGGCCTCCGGTGGGCCCATCCTGCGATCGATCTCCGCGATCTGATCGGTGGTCAGGACGTCTTCGATCTGGGTCAGCCCGTCGTAGAGGGCCGCTGCAAGCTCGAGTTCGGGAGTGGCGCGCGCGACTTCCCAGCGTTTCTCGTCCCGGAAGGCTCGGGCAGCACGTATGGTGCCCTCTCTTGTCGGCATGCCGTCCGCCCGGGCGAATCCACGCGCCTTGAGCAAGCGAATCGTCAACGGTTCGTAAATCGGCTGGCCTTGGGCCAGTGCCAACAGCCCTTGCCGCAGATGGACACCGGTCTGAAAGCGGCGATGACGGACAAATGACGAAAGCAGGCCGCGACGCGGCGCGAACGCCATTGAGACTGCAAAGGCGCAAAAGCTCACGAGGACGATCAGCGGACCTGTAGGCAAGTCGGGCGCACTGGCGGAAAGGCTGGCGCCAAGCCAGGCCGCGATGCCCCCGAAGGCGCCAGAAAGAACCACGACCAGTTCGACCCGGTTTGTCCAGAGCCGGGCCGTTACCGGCGGAATGATGAGAAGCGCCACAATCAGGATGAGCCCGACGACCTTCAACCCGACGACGGTGACACCCAGCACCAGCCCCATCATAGTCAGGTCGATCCGATCAAGCCGCACGCCGCTTGTGGAGGCAAATCCGGGATCGAAGGACACAAGGGACATCGGGCGGCGGAAGAGGAAGACGAGAGCGACCACGAGCAGGCCGCCAAGCGCGATCAGGATCGCGTCGGAAAGAAGCATGCCGGCGGTGGACCCCAGGAGGAAGCTCTCGAGGCCGGCCTGCTGGCCCGTCGACATGGTCTGGATGACGGTCAGCAGGACGATGCCAAGGCTGAAATAGGCCGACAGGACCGCGCCGATGGCGGCATCTTCGGAGAGGCGCGTGCGGGAGGAAAGCCACTGGACGGCAAACAGGCCGGACATTGCCGTGATCGCGGAGCCGGCAAGCAGACCGGGCAGGTGTCGTCCGTCAAGGCCGGACAGCGTGAGCGCGATGAAGGCGAGACCGATGCCGGGCAACGTTGCATGTGCAATGGCGTCGCTGACGAGCGCGCGCTTGCGCAGGAACAGGAAGGTTCCGGTAACGCCCGCCGCGATTCCGAGAAGCACTGCGGCGACGGTCACGAGCGTGGCGTTGTAACCTAGTTGAAACGTCAGCGCATCACGCAGCATCGATCTCAGGCGAGCGCCTTCTGCGGATCCCGCGTGCCCTGCTCCAGGCGCCCGCCATAGGCCGTGTCCAGTGCCTCCGGCGTGAATGCGGTCCCGACCGGCCCGTCGCTGATCTTGCGGACGTTCATCACCAGCACGTCGTCGAAATACTCTTCGACCGTCGACAGGTCGTGATGCACCGCGATCACCGTCCGGCCCTCCGACCGAAGCGCCTTGAGCACCTTGATGATCGCCCGTTCGGTTGCCGCATCGACGCCTGCGAACGGTTCATCGAGCAGGTAGAGCATCGCGTCCTGCGCAAGTGCGCGCGCCAGGAAAACGCGCTGCTGCTGCCCGCCCGAGAGCTGGCCGATCTGGCGCGCGGAGAAGTCTTCCATGCCCACGCGCTCCAAGGCGGCCTTGACCATGTCGTCGTGATCGCGACCGAAGCGTCCCAGAAGGCCAAGTCGTCTGTAGAGTCCCTGGGCCACGACATCGACAACCCGTGCCGGGAAGTCCCAGTCGACGCTGGCACGCTGCGGGACATAGGCGACGCGGTCACGGCTCCGGGAAAGCGTTGTTCCAAAGAACGTCGCCTGTCCCGCAAGCGGCTTGACGATGCCGAGAGCCGCCCTGAGCAGAGTGGACTTGCCGGCACCGTTCGGCCCGATGATCCCTGTGATCCTGCCGGGCCGGAACGTGGCATCCACGGAAAACACCGCCGGCTTCCGGTCGTAGGCAACCGTCATGCCGCGAATGACAAGCGGGCCGTCCTGGGTCGCCAGTTCGCGCGCGTCGCGCATGGTCACGTCTTCAAGCCGTGCCTGCATGGCGTCAGCTCCCCGCACTCAACCGTCCGGACATTCCGCGTGGCGGGACGTTGCCGCCCAGGCCGCTCGCGATGACGGTCACGTTGTGGTCGATCATTCCGACATAAGTGCCCTCGTAGGTCCCCGCGGCACCCATCGCGTCCGAATAGAGTTCGCCGCCTATGCGGACATTCCAGCCAGTCGCCGCCGTCCCTTCGACAAGTGCGCGGACAAGCCGGTCGGAAACCGAGCTCTCGACAAAGACCGCTGCAATCCGGCGTGCGACGATGAGGTCGACAAGCTCGGTCATGCGGTTCAGGCCGGTTTCGCTCTCGGTCGAGATGCCCTGGATTCCGACGACCTCGAAACCGTAGGCGCGGCCAAAATAGTTGAAGGCGTCATGTGCCGTTACCAGCACGCGTGCGGCCTCCGGCACGGTCGAGAGAACCTGGGAACTGTAGGCACCCAGCCGATCAAGCTCGGCAAGAAACGCGTCCGCGTTGGCAGCAAACGCTTCTGCGCCGTCCGGCTTCACGGTCAACAGCGCATCGCGCGTCGCCAGGACCGCAAGTCGCCAAAGCCCGGGATCCATCCAGACATGCGGATCAAAACGGTCGGCGTAGTCGTCATGCGCGATCCTGCGATCCGCGGGAACGGCCTCGGCAAGCGCCACGACCGGAACGCGGCGAGCGAGTTCGGCAAGCACGTCCTCCATCTGGGCCTCAAGATAAAGACCGTTCCAGAGCACGAGATCCGCCTTCGCCGTTGCGACGATGTCCGTCCGGGTCTGGCGATAGGAATGCGGATCGACGCCCGGACCCATCAGAGCCTTGACCTCGACCAGATCGCCGCCGACCCGGCGCGCCGCATCAGCTATCATGCCTGTCGTGGCCACTACCTTGAGCGGCCGGCCCGCCGCGACGGCGACAGGGGCCGGCAGGGCGGCGGCGAGAACGCCGCTGCCCAGCCCCGTCAATAGTGCCCGTCTCGTGACCATCGAATCGCGCAACCTGTATTGAGAATAAGTCGCAATTGCGGCATACTTGCGACCCGTTCGCAACAATGTCAAGCCCTTTGTTCTCGTCCGCCTGCAATTCCCGGCCTTGACCCTCCAGTGACTGGAATCTTTATGTCATCGAACATGGAAGATACGTTTCAGTCAACGCAGCGATTCCGGGTCGAGGGACTCCACTGCGCGTCCTGCAAGGCTCGCCTGGAAGCCGCGCTCGCCGCCGTCCCGGGCATCCAGGAAGCGCGGGTAAATCTCGCGGATGCCAGTGCAACGATTTCCATGCTCGACTCCGTGACGCCGCTCAGCATTCAGGAAGCCGCAGAGCGTTCGGGCTATGGAATCGAAGTCGACTCCGGAAGCTTCGCCGAACCGGAGGAACAGGAAGAAACGATTCGGCTCGCCCGCGACACGCTGGTTGCCGCGGCACTCGTCCTGCCGGTCTTCCTGGTCGAAATGGGAGGGCATGTTTACCCGCCCGTGCATCACTTCGTGGCACAGTCAATCGGACTTCAGGCAAGCTGGATGTTTCAGTTCCTGCTCGTTGGGGCCGCCTTGGCAGGACCTGGCCGCCGGTTCTTCGAGGGCGGCGTGCCGTCCCTGCTGCGAGGCCGCCCCGACATGAACGCGCTTGTCGCGCTGGGCACTTCGGCGGCATTCGGTTTCTCGACAGTGGCAACATTCCTTCCGTCACTGCTCCCGGCAAGTGCACGGGCCGTCTATTTCGAGGCGGCCGGAGTGATCATCGTGCTGATCCTCTTCGGCCGGCTGCTGGAGGCGCAGGCCAAGGGCAAGGCAGGCTCGGCAATTCAGGCCCTGATCGGACTGCAACCGCAAGTTGCCCGGGTCGTGACCGAGAGCGGTGAGGAGGATCGCCGGATCGAACGCCTTCAGCCTGGCGACCTGGTCCGCGTACGCCCCGGCGAACGGGTTCCCGTAGACGGGATCGTCGCGGAAGGCAGTTCGCTGGTCGACGAGAGCATGCTGACCGGCGAACCCCTGCCGGTGACAAAGGCTGACGGTGACACTGTCACTGGTGCAACCATAAACGGAGAGGGCGCGCTCCTGGTCAGGGCGACGCGGGTCGGTCGCGACACCGTGCTGGCGAGGATCGTGCAGATGGTGCGAGACGCGCAAGCCACGCGCCTTCCCGTTGAGGCCCTGGTCGACCGGGTCACCGCGTGGTTCGTGCCAGCCGTCCTGCTGGTCGCTGTCGTGACCGTCGTGACCTGGCTTGCCTTCGCACCGGAACTTGCACTTGTCGCCGGCGTATCGGTCCTGATCGTCGCCTGTCCCTGCGCCATGGGACTCGCCGTGCCGACGTCCATCATGACCGGAACCGGGCGCGCGGCGGAACTGGGCGTACTGTTCCGGCAAGGCGATGCGCTGCAACGCCTGAGCAGCGCCGACACGGTCGCCTTCGACAAGACGGGCACGCTGACCGAAGGAGCACCCCGTCTGACACATGTAGAAGTTGCCGAAGGGTTTGAGCGCCCTGAGGTGCTCAAGGCCGCGGCGGCGGTGGAGGCGCTGTCAGGACATCCGGTCGCACAAGCCGTCACGGATGCTGTCGAGCAATGGACGAAGGCTGAAGGTTTCCGGTCGCTGTCCGGTCGCGGCGTCGAGGCGACAGTCGGAAACCAGCACGTGCGGATCGGCTCGGCGCGGATGATGACAGAAGCCGGAATTGACATCTCCGCGTTGGCAGATGCGGCCAAGGAACGCGCCCGGCTCGGCGAAACCGCGTTCTTTGTCAGCATCGGCGCCCGGCTGGCAGCCGTCCTGTCGGTCGCGGACCCGGTGAAGAACACCGCCTTCCGCGCGATCAGCGAGCTGAACGCCGGCGGACATCGCGTTGCCCTGGTCTCAGGTGACGGTCGCGATGCGGCGGAGGCGATCGCGCAACGGTTGGGAATCGGGGATGTCTTCGCGGACGCGCTGCCGGAAGCCAAGGCTGCCGTCATCCAAGATCTTTCACGCTCAGGCACGCTTGCATTCGTCGGCGACGGCATCAACGACGCACCGGCGCTCGCGACGTCTGATGTGGGCATCGCCATTGGCACCGGCACTGATGTCGCGATTGAATCCGCCGACGTGATCCTGACCTCGGGCGATCCGCGAGGCGTCGTCACGGCCATCGGTCTCAGCCGCGACACGATGCGGAACATCAAGCAGAACCTGGCTTGGGCCTTCGGCTACAACATCCTGCTGATCCCTGTCGCTGCAGGCGTGCTTTATCCTGCATTCGGCATCCTGTTGTCGCCAATGCTGGCCGCGGCTGCCATGGCGCTTTCCAGCGTCGCCGTCGTGACCAACGCGCTCAGGCTGCGCCGTTCCGAAGGGATTCTCACATGAACATTGGCGAAGCGGCCAAGGCCGCCGGCCTGCCGGTCAAGACGATTCGCTATTACGAGGAAATCGGCCTTGTGCGGCCCGCACGGAGCGAAAACGGATACCGCGTGTTTGCCGAATCCGACCTTCACAAGCTGAATTTCCTCGGTCGGTCACGCGCGCTCGGCTTCTCGATCGAGGATTGCCGGGCGCTCCTTGCGCTCTACGAGGACGGAACGCGGTCAAGCTCGGAAGTGCGCGAGATCGCCGAACGTCATCTCACGGACATCGAAAGCAAGATCACCGACCTCCAGTCCCTGCGGGACACTTTGGCACATCTGGTCGCAAGCTGCGCAGGCGATGAAAGGCCCGACTGCCCGATTCTTGACAATCTGAGCGGCGACTGACTCGTGCCGCAAGGTCGGCCAGAACGGAGCCAGCCATCAACCGGAAAACTGCGGACGCACGAACACCAAGGCAACGGCAAGAGCGAATGTGTCCAATCGGCATCGACGGCGTGGGTCGCCGCCAGCAGGGGTGCGCGGCCTTCTTGGAATCGTTGCAAGTCAGTGCTACAGCTTGGAGACCCAAGCGCGGAATTTTCCGGTTTCGCGTAACAAGCAAAGGAGGACAAGGTCCTGTCACAAATCAAGGACGCGGTCCGTGGCGAGGCCGCCGAGAACGCCGGAACGGCTGTGTCCGGCAAAGCCAACAACCTCACGAGCGAATCGCTCGTAGGCGTCATCCTGACATCACTGAACGACATCAAGGCCCAGGAAGTCGTGAAAATCGACCTCCGCGGCAAAAGCCAGATTGCGGACTGGATGGTCATCGCCTCCGGCGGTTCGTCGCGGCAGGTGACAGCCATTTCCGAACATGTCGTGGACCGGTTGAAACAGGATCACGGCCGCCTCTCCAGGATCGAGGGAAAGGACGCCGGCGACTGGGTGCTGATCGACCTCGGAGACGCGATTGTCCATGTCTTCAGACCGGAAGTGCGCGAGTTCTACCAGCTCGAGAAGCTCTGGTTGACACCGGGCCAGGCCGCCGCATCCGGCACGTGAGTCCCCACGTTCCATGAAACTGCAAATCGCGGCAATCGGTCGGCTCAGGTCCGGACCCGAAGCCGACCTCGTCAGCGACTATCTTGCGCGGACCGGAAGGACCGGAATGCAGGTCGGGATTGGCCCCGTGAACATCCAGGAAGTCGAAGCCCGCAAGGGCGGCGCGAAGGAAGAGGCCAGGCTTCTCGCGATAGCGACGGCCGACGCGAAGCCGCTGGTGGTGCTTGACGAGCGTGGCACCTCGCTGAATTCACCCGGCCTGGCTGCGCGACTTGAAGCGTGGCGCGACCAAGGCCACCGTCAGGCCACCTTCGTGATCGGCGGCGCTGACGGCGTTGCATCGACGCTCCGGGATCGGGCTGACCTTGTCCTTGGCCTTGGACCCATGGTTTGGCCGCACATGCTGGTGCGCGTCATGCTGGCCGAACAACTTTATCGCTCGGTATCGATCCTGTCAGGCAGCCCGTATCACAGGAAGTGAACGCAGGAATCACGCCGCGTCGTGAACAGTTCCTTGACCGAGCCTCGCCCAGGCTACTTCGTCAGACCGCCATCGTGGCTTCGACGGCGGCCTTCCAGCGAGCATATTTTGAGTCACGCGTGCCTGCATCCATGGCGGGGTCGAAACGGCGCTCGAATGCACGGCTGGCCGCAAATGTCGCAGCGTCCGGGTAGACGCCCGCCTTCATGCCGGCGAGCCAGGCCGCACCTAGCGCGGTCGTCTCAAGCACCTCGGGCCGGTCCACGGGCATCCCGGTCACGTCCGCAAGAAACTGCATGGTCCAGTCGCTGGCCGCCATGCCGCCATCGACCCGCAGGACGCCATCAGAAAGCGCGGGCGAATCCGACTGCATCGCCTCGAGGAGATCGCGGGTCTGGAAACCGACGCTTTCAAGTGCCGCGCGCGCAAGTTCGTTCGGGCCCGAATTGCGGACGAGTCCGTAGATCGCGCCCCTGCAATCGGGCTTCCAGTAGGGCGCACCGAGGCCGGTGAAGGCAGGCACAAGCGTAAGCGACTGGTCCGGATCGGAAGCTTCGGCCATGGCCTGGGTCTCGCCCGCGTCGGAGATCAGTTGCAGCCCGTCGCGCAGCCATTGCACGACAGCGCCCGCGATGAAGATCGCGCCCTCAAGAGCATATGTCGGCTTTCCGTCGAGCTGATAGCCAATGGTCGTCAGCAGCCTGTTTTCCGAGCGCACGGGAGCGGTGCCCGTATTGAGAAGAGCAAAGCATCCCGTCCCGTACGTGGACTTCATCATGCCGCTCTCGAAGCAGGCTTGTCCGACTGTGGCCGCCTGCTGGTCGCCCGCGACACCGAGAATGGGGATGGCGCCGCCGAGGACACTCGGGGTCGTGGTGCCGAATTCCGCCGCGCAGTCACGCACTTCGGGCAGCATACCGACGGGGATGCCCAGCAACTCGCACATGGTCGAGGACCAACGCCCTTCATGGATGTCAAACAGCATTGTCCGCGCCGCATTCGTGGCATCGGTCACGTGGACGGCACCACCCGTCAGCCGCCATATGAGCCACGTGTCCACGGTCCCGAAAAGCAGTTCGCCTGCAGCCGCGCGGTCTCGGGCACCGTCAGCCTGGTCGAGAATCCACTTGAGTTTGGTGGACGAGAAGTAGGGGTCGAAGAGCAGGCCTGTCGTGGCCGTAACGGTTTCCTCATGGCCCGCCTTCACCATTTCCGCGCAGTAGTCGGCCGTGCGGCGATCCTGCCAGACAATGGCGTTGTGCACGGCTTTGCCGGTTGCCTTGTCCCAGACAAGCGTGGTCTCGCGCTGGTTCGTGATGCCGATCGCCGCGATGTCACTGGCTGTCGCTCCGACGCTGTCCATCGCTTCCCGCGCCGTTTCGACAACCGTTTGCCAGAGATCCTCCGGATCGTGTTCCACCCAGCCGCCTGCAGGAAAGTGCTGGTCAAACTCCTTCTGGGCAACGGCGGCGATCTTGAGATCGCCATCAAACAGGATGGCTCGACTGGACGTGGTGCCCTGATCGATGGCCATGACATATGTCATGTGCGGCTCCTCCCATGTTCACTCGATTTTTCGCGCTTGAGGGGAGATACACGAAGAGAACTGTTTGTGAAACGCGCGATCCGGGCTAACGTGACGAAAGGGAGAACAGCTTCATGCGCACCATCCTGATCGTTCCTTGGCTGATCATGGCGGCCGTTGCGGCGCCAGCCCAGGAACGCCGCCCCAGCCATTGCTTCGCGATTGCCGAACTGGCCCCCGAATTGACCTATGTCCACAGGGTCGCCTGGAACACGCCGATCGAGGACGAGTACACCGTTCGGCTCAGATACGTCAATCATTCCATGTATCTGCTTCAGACCCATGGCGGCCTCAATGCCGTCACCGACTACACCGGATTCATCGGAGACGTGGGGCTCGTTCCCGACGTGGTGACGATGAACATCGCGCATGAGAGCCACTGGACCGCCTTTCCGCATCCCGACATTCCCCATGTGCTGCAAGGCTGGTGGCAAGGCGGCGCGCCTGCCGATCATTACGTCGACCTCGGCGAAATGCTGGTCCGGAACGTGACAACCGACATCCGCAACCGATTCGGCGGCGGGGTGGCCATCGAGGACAACAATTCCATATTCATCTTCGAGGTGGCCGGGCTGTGCATCGGCCACTTGGGTCACCTCCATCACGAACCGTCTGATGAGACCTATGCCGCGATCGGACGCCTGGACGTGGTCATGGCGGCCGTGGACGGCGGCATGACCGTCGACCTGCCAACGATGATCCGGATCGTGAAACGGCTGCGGAGCTCGATCGTGCTTCCGATGCACTGGTTCTCCGGGTTATCGCTTGAGCGGTTCCTCGACGGCGTAAGCGACGAGTTCGGCATCGACCGCCGCCAAGGAAGCGAGGTCGAAATTTCGCTGCGCAGCCTGCCGTCGCGCCCGACCGTCGTCGTGCTCCAGCCGACCTACATTCAGGAAACGGAATAGCCCGGATTGACAGCCGCGAAACGGCCTTCTACCCGATCAGCCATGTTGAACGCTGCGGACGACGCCTTTGCCGAAGTCCTCGATCGGGCCGGCATCAGGGTCAGGCCGGCGCAACAGGCCTATCTTGAGGAACCTCGCTCACTGTACAACGGGACGTCCCGGCATGTGGCCCTGCCAACAGGCACGGACGACGTTTCCAGGATCGTGCGCATCTGTTCCGATGCCCGGGTTGGCATCGTGCCATACGGCGGCGGCACGGGGCTTGTAGCGGGCCAGGTGGCGACGGACGGCCCTGCACCCCTGATCCTTTCGCTTGAGAAGATGACAGCGATCCGCGAGGTCTTCCCGGCGGAAGACGCGATGGTCGCCGAGGCGGGCGCGACCATTGCCGAGATCCAGGTCGCCGCGGACGACGCCGGCCGCCTCTTTCCCCTAAGCTATGCCAGCCAAGGAACAGCCCAGCTCGGGGGTGCATTGTCAGTCAACTCCGGTGGCCTGAACGTGCTCCGATACGGGATGGCCCGAGATCTCTGTCTCGGGATCGAGGCCGTGCTGCCGGATGGGAGCGTGCTTCATGCACTGAAACGGCTACGCAAGGACAACACCGGCTATGACCTTCGACACCTGCTGATCGGATCCGAGGGAACCTTGGGCGTGATCACTGCGGCCGCCCTCAGGCTCCTGCCCCGACCAACCGAGACTGCGACCGCATTCCTGACGGTCGCCTCACCGCAGGCCGCATTGTCGCTCCTGGCGATTTGCCGGGAGCGGGCGGGCGAGTTGATCTCGGCATTCGAGCTGATCTCCGCCGAAGCCTTGGCATTCCTGGCCGAGACGCAACCCGACCTGCGTCAACCGTTCGACGAGGCTCCGGAATGGTCGGTCCTGACCGAACTTGGCATGGGTCCCGGCAGCGATCCCGAGAGCCATCTGGGCACGATCTTCGAACGCGCTGCCGAGGCCGGCCTTGTCCTGGATGGCCGGGTGGCACAGAGCGACCGGCAGCGGGCTGACTTCTGGGCGCTCCGCGAGGCAATTCCCCATGCAAACAGGAGGATCGGTTCCATCGCCTCGCACGACATTTCGCTGCCCTTGTCCGAGATTCCTGCATTCATCGAGGAGTGCGGCGCCAGGATCCGCAAAATCCTGCCTTGCCGGATCAGCGCGTTCGGGCATCTTGGAGACGGCAACCTGCACTACAACGTTTTCCCGCCCGAAGGAGAGGCGCGTGATGCCTACATGGACAAGTCCCCGGATGTCACACGTGTCGTTCACGACATGGTGGCCGCTTGCGGAGGAAGCTTCAGCGCGGAGCATGGAGTCGGGCGCGCCAAGTCCGGGGAACTGGAGCGCTATGCCGATCCCGCAAAGCTGGCGGCAATGCGTTCGATCAAGGCGGCGCTTGATCCCCTTGGAATCATGAACCCGGGGGCGATGATCGCTTGATCGTTGCATCGCTGCCGCGCACTCGAGCCGATCGACCTTGGCTGCTTCGGGGAAGACCCCGCCCTAGTTGCCAGACACCATGTCCGTGCAACCCGCTTGCCCTTCGTCGGCGCGACCGGTTGGGATTTCATGCGGAAGAGTGAAGATGCGTAGGCGATCGATGCCGCTCATTTGGCGGCCAGCGCAAGGCTGGCTGGCATGGGCTTCCGTTTCCGTGCACGACATCTCGCGCGCCGCGCCTGGCCGCATAGGTGCACGGCACGTATCGTGACGACGGCCCCGAGGTTCCGCACATCCTCTACGACACGGACGACGTCGCCCTGACGCTGAACTGGATTCGGGCGAAGGCGCTCTGACTGACGAACAGGACAGCGCCCTGTTCGTACGCGCCGCTGCAATGCGAATCAGATGTACACGCCCAAGAATCTCGTGCCCTTTCCAAATGCCCTCCACAACACCGCACCGCGCCTGACGCTCGTCGCCTCCGGGCCAAGAAAACAAGGCTGCCTCACCACTACTGCGGCCCCTGCGCGGCAAACTGCCGATCAGTTTCGAAAACAGCTTGACGGCCCCAAACGGAACGCAACACAAGGACAGTGCCACGTCGGGTGCGAGTCTGATTGACTGACGAAAGGAATGTCGGATGAGCCACGTATTCCCTCGCAACTGCCATTCCACCTATCCCACTGCAATTGGCGGCGAGGGATGTTACCTGATCGACAAGAGCGGCAAGCGATATTTCGACGGATCCTGCGGGGTGGCCGTTTCCTGCCTTGGCCATTCCCACGAAAAGGTCAAACAGGCGATCAAGGATCAGATCGACCGATTGGCATTCGCCCATACCAGCTTCTTTACTTCAGATCCTGCCGAAGAGCTGGCCGATCTCTTGATCGCTCATGCGCCGGGCAATCTCGAAAGGGCCTATTTCGTTTCGAGCGGCTCCGAAACCATCGAAACGGCACTGAAGCTGGCCCGGCAGTACCATCTCGAGCGCGGCGAACCGCAGCGTCGCCACCTGGTCGCGCGCCGCCAGAGCTATCACGGCAACACCCTTGGCGCTCTGGCTGCCGGCGGAAATCAATGGCGCCGCGCCCAGTTCGAACCGATGCTGATCGAGGTCAGTCACATCTCGCCATGCTACGAGTATGCCGAAAGGCCCGCGAGCGAGAGCGCCCATGACTACGGCCAGAGGGTCGCAAACGAGTTGGAAGCGGAAATCCTGCGCCTGGGCCAGGACAGCGTGATGGCCTTCATCGCGGAGCCGGTCGTCGGCGCCACGCTCGGCGCCGTGCCCCCGGTCGAGGGATATTTCAAGCGCATCCGCGAGATATGCGACCAGTACGGCGTGCTCCTGATCCTCGACGAAGTGATGTGCGGCATGGGACGGACCGGGCATCTGTTCGCTTGCACGGCGGATGGGATCGCACCCGATATCCTGACCATCGCCAAGGGTTTGGGTGCAGGCTACCAGCCGGTCGGAGCGATGCTGTGCAGCGAACAGGTTTATGATGCCATTGCCCAGGGCTCCGGCTTCTTTCAGCACGGGCACACCTATATCGGGCATTCCGCCGCCTGCGCGGCGGGATTGGCGGTGGTCAGGACAATCCTGGAAGACGATCTTGTGTCGCGGGCACGCGACATGGGCACGAAACTGGACACCGCTCTGCGAAACGAACTGGGACAGCACGGTCACGTGGGCGACATTCGCGGGCGAGGCCTGTTCCGGGGGCTGGAATTCGTGGAAGATCATGAAACAAGACAGCCCTTCGACCCTGCCAGGGGCCTTGCGAAGAAGCTGAAGGCGGCGGCATTCGAAGAGGGCCTGATCTGCTACCCGATGTCTGGCACCCGCGACGGTCGCAACGGCGACCACGTCCTGCTGGCCCCTCCCTTCATCCTGGAAGACGAGCACGTGGCCGAAATCACCGAGAAGCTCTCCCGGGCCGTCCGCGCAGTGACCTGATCGCGCATGCCGCGAGCACGGCATGCACGACGCAACTGCTTGACTGCGCACAGCGGGTCTTCGGCGCGCATTGCTGGACGGACGGGACGCCCGCGCATCCTTTGCAGGTGTCGACGTTCTCCTGAAATGCGGAGTGCCTTGCGGCTTCCGAAGGGTTGGCCAAAGATCCGATGTGAGGTGGCCGATCAGCAGCCATGGGCAGCTCTGCACACATCGCGCAAGCCAAGCTGCGACGCTGCATTCGGAAATCCGAGGGCTCGATCCGGACCTTGACGGGATGGCTCGGTGTCAGCCTGTTTCGTGCCGGACTCTGCAAATTGCGCCCAACCGGCAACTCGACACTTGAGAATTCCCGCCACACCTGCCAAGATCGCCCAAAACAGGATTCCTGTCAGCAGTGCAGGATCAGAGAGGCAGAGAGATGAGCGAGCAGGCAGCAATTGCCCAAGAGGACGTGCGTACGCACATTCTTGGCGACCCCGGCGCGATACTGAAGGACCCCGACGTCATGCGAGCACTCGTTGCCGCAAGCGAACGCGCGAGCGGCAACAATGTCGTTGACATCAGGGGCATCGCGATGAACCGACTGGAGGAACGCCTGCAATCGCTCGAGAGCATGCATCGTTCCGTCCTGGCGGCCGCCTATGAGAACATTGCCGGAATGCATCAGATCCATGGTGCCGTCACCAAGCTTCTCGAACCCCTGACACTCGAGGATTTCCTCTACTGCCTTGACATGGAAGTTGCCGACATTCTGCGTGTCGGACGGATTCGACTGGCCTTGGAATGCGGCGAGACCGGCATGACGGACATCCGCCATGATACGCTCAGGAAAGTGCAATCCGGCTTCATCGAGGACTATCTCGCGAAGGGGAAACCGGCACGTCGCGTGACGCTTCGACGCTTCAGCGGTGACCCGCAGACGATGTACGGACCAAATTCTGACTGGGTCCGGTCCGAAGCCTGCATCGTGCTTGACTTGGGCAAGGCCCGGCCGCGTGGCATGCTGGCACTTGCTTCGGAGGAGCCGCTCCAATTTTCGTCGAACCAAGGCACCGACCTCCTCGACTTCCTGGGCGGTGTCATTGAGCGCGCCATGCGCCGCTGGCTCGAGTGATCCAGCCGGGCCTGAATGACGCACTTGACAGGTGGCTGGCCGAGCTGGCTTCGGTGGCGGGCCGTTCGGAAAACACCGTTGCAGCCTATCGCCTGGACGTGCGCGGATTTCTCGAGTTCATGCAGGATTACGAAGGAGAGGCTCTGGGCGTAGGCGCCATTGCCCGGATCGACACGCGCACGATGCGGGCGTGGATGGCACATGAACGCGGGCGTGGCCTGAGCGCCCGGTCAGTGGCCCGGGCCCTGTCCGCCGTAAAGGGCTTCGTGGCCTGGATGGCCGAAAGAGACGGTTTCGACCCGACGGACGTTCTAATGAGGCGCGCGCCGCGCTCCCGGGCCAAACTCCCGCGTCCGCTTGAGGAAGAAAGCGCACGATCATTGGTTGAGGCCGTCGGGCAACATGCAAAGACACCTTGGATCGCGCTCAGGGACCACGCGGTTGTGTTGCTTCTCTACGGTTGCGGGCTTCGGATCTCTGAAGCGCTCGGATTGCAGGGCAAGGACCTTCCGCTTGTCGAGACCCTTCGCGTTCGGGGCAAGGGCCGGAAGGAACGCCTGGTTCCGGTCGTTCCGGTCACGCGGCAAGCCATGAAAGCCTACGTTGACGCCTGTCCGTTCGAGATCGGTGCAAGCGACCCGGTCTTCCGCGGAGTTCGCGGCGGCGCCCTCAGCCCGCGCCAGGTTCAGAAACTGATGGCAACGGTTCGCACTCAACTTGGCCTTCCGCCAAGCGCAACGCCGCATGCGATGCGCCACAGCTTTGCGACGCATCTTCTGGATGCAGGCGGAGATCTCCGCACGATTCAAGACCTTCTCGGTCACGCCTCGCTTTCGACCACGCAGGCCTACACTGCCGTCGACGCATCGCGGCTTATGGAAGTCTATGAAGCCGCGCATCCAAGGGCCGGTTGAGTCCGCCCGCTTCCCATCCTTTTCAAGCATATGGATTTTTTCGCATATTGCAGGTGCGCCCGGCCGCATGGACAAGTTCATCCACCGAATCCTGCCACAGTGAGTTGCCCGTAGCCAAGACTGACCTTCGGGAGGCAAGAGACACCTTTGCGGGCATCGCAAGTGTCTGCTTCGTTGCGTCCGGCTCAAATACGGCGCTGGCTAGGCCGCAGTCGCCGGATCAGTCGGCCGTTTCGGCATCAACGCCTGTGGTCGCGTTGCGGTTGCTGGCCATGTTCAGGCACATCGTGAACGCGTTCTTTGCGGGCACCAGGTTTGCCTTCGCCTGGCCTGCAATGTCGAACGCCGTGCCGTGGGCCGGTGTCGTCATCGGGACAGGCAGGCCAGCGAGAACCGATACGCCGCGATCAAAACCGAGCAGCTTTATCGCGATCTGGCCTTGGTCGTGGTACATCGTCACGACAGCATCGTACTCGCCGTCACGCACCTTGAGCCACAGCGTGTCCGCTGGCAAAGGTCCGACGCAATTGATCTGCTTGCGCTGCGCGTGCTCGACTGCAGGGCGGATCACACGGATCTCCTCGTCACCCATCAGGCCGCCATCTCCTGCGTGCGGGTTGTAGGCAGCCACCACGATGCGCGGACGGTCATGACCGGCCATCTTCAGTGTTCTGTCCGCAAGCCCGATGCTTTCCTCGATCCTTTCGGTGGTCAGGAGATCGGGCACGTCCTTCATCGCGACATGGCTCGTGACCCGGCCGTTCCACATGCCATTTGCAACGTTGAACTCGCTTGCCGGTGTCTTGAGATCAAAAAATGAACGCGCAAAGCCAAGCTCGTCGGCGAATTCGTTGCCGCCCAAGTGCATCGATTCCTTGTTGAAGGGCATGAACACGATGCCGTCGACCATTCCTGCCCGCGACAGCTCAAATGCTCGGCGCAGGCCCTCAATCGAGGACTTCCCGCCCGCAGCCGAGACCTGGGCCACCGGAACGTCCCCGATGCCATCGATCGGAAGGTCGAGATGCAAAACTTGACCATCGACAGGTTCAAACTCGGCATCCAGCGGTGAGTGCCTCACTTCGATCTTTGATCCCATCTGGTCCTCGCCCCGCGCAAACACTTCAGGCGCGCCGATAACCACGAGATTTGCGCTATTGCGCACTTCGTCATCGCTCAAGAGCTTGTGCAAGAGTTCCGGGCCGATGCCCCCGGGGTCGCCCTGGACAAGGGCAATGGTCTTCAGGGTCACGTCTCTTTCTCCGCCGTCAGGTTCTCTTGTGCAGCGGTGATATTGGCTATCGCAGCTTCCAGATGTCGCCGCATTTGCGTGGCGCACACCGACCCGTCGCGGGCTTGCAGCGCGGCCAGGATATCCGCGTGCTGGGCCAGGGTGCGGTCACGCGCCATCCGATTCTTGGACGAGATGAAGCGCGCGCGCCAAAGGCGCGCATTGTACGTCCTGTGGGACTCGAGCAGCGGCGCGTTTCGTGCCGCACGGACGATGGTCTGGTGAAAGTCCATGTCCCAGCCAAAGAACTGCAGCGGCTCTGTGCTTTCGTCGGCCAAACGCATGCGTTTCTCCAGGTCGGCAGCCTCGGCGATTTCCGCGTCGGTTGCGTTCTTGCAGGCCAGTTCGCCCGCCAGCGCCTCAAGTGCACCCAGGACTGCGAGGTTTTGAGCGAGCTCCTCAAGCGAGGGGTCGGCCACGCGAGGGCGGCGCGTCGGTCCATAAACGATCAACCCTTCGTTCTCGAGGATGCGAAGCGCCTCCTTCAGTGGGGTCCGGCTTATGCTGAGCGCGTCCGCAAGTTCGCGTTCCGGCACGGCAACTCCCGGCGGGAGTTTGCCGAGCAGAATGAACTCACGCAATGTGTCGGCGGCGCGTTCAGCCAAGGACTTTCGAGGACCGATGCCCCCGATTTCCCGCAATTCCTCTGCCCAGGCGGTTTCTCCCACGTCAGAGTCCCCACCTGAGCGCGACAGGATCAAGCGGCCGCAGCAGCTCAAAGAGCTGTTCGCGTGCCCAGTCTGGCAAAGCCGGGACCGGATGGCGGCAGTGCGCGGACTTGATGACGCCCCCGGCCTTCATGGTCTCCTTGGCGGCGCGAAATCCGCACTGGCGGTTTTCGTGGTTGATGGCTGGCAGAACACGCGCATATGCCTGCAGCGCCTTGTCGCGGTCCCCAGCCAGGTGATGGCTCACGACAGGCTTGATCTGATCGGTGATCGTGGCCGACGTCATCGTGCCCGTTGCTCCGGCGTCGAGGTCGGCCATCAGGGTGATTCCCTCTTCGCCGTCAAAGGGTCCGTCGATGTGATTGCCCACCTCGGCCAGCAAGGCGCGCAGTTTTGCCGCCGTGCCGACGCTTTCAATCTTCAGGAGCTTCAGCATCTCGATCTCGCGCGCCATTCGCGCCAGCAGTGGCACCGTAAGCTCGACCCCGGAAAGAGGTGCGTCTTGCAGCATGATCGGAATGCCGACTTCGCCGACCTGCGCGAACTGCTCATAGGTCTGGTCCGCGGTGCCCTTCAAGGTAGCGCCGTGGTACGGCGCCATCATCATCACGATGTCGGCGCCCATCTCCTTGGCCTGGCGCGCGCGCGCCACAGCGATGTCGGTGGCAAAGTGACTGATCGTGACAATCACTGGAACGCGACCCGCCACATGATCCAGGGACATCCTTGTGAGATCCAGGCGCTCCTGGTCGCTGAGCAGGAACTGCTCGGAATAGTTGGCCAGGACGCAGACGCCGTCAGATCCCTGGTCGATCATGCAGTCAAGCACGCGGGCGGAACCCTCGATGTCAAGCGTGCCATCGTCGTGGAAGGCAGTCGGCGCGACAGGCCAGATGCCGGAATAGGCCTTCATGGGGCAATGTAGCTCGTCTTGATGGCAGTATAGAATTCGCGGGCGTAAGATCCTTGCTCGCGCGGCCCATAGCTCGATCCCTTCCGGCCACCAAACGGCACGTGATAGTCAACGCCCGCCGTTGGCAAGTTGACCATCACCATGCCCGACTGGGCATGACGACGATAGTGGCTCGCGTGTTTCAGCGAAGTGGTGCAGATGCCCGAGGACAGCCCGAATTCCGTGTCGTTGGCCGTTGCAAGGGCCTCGTCATAATCCGCCACCTTGATCACGCTGGCACAAGGGCCAAAGATTTCCTCACGGCTGCTGCGCATTTCGTTTGTCGCGTTCGCGAATACTGCGGGACGCTGGAAGAAGCCCGGGCCGTCGGCGCGCTCGCCGCCGGCGACATCGCAGCCCTCTTCCTTGGCAAGGGCCACGTAACTGAGGTTCTGGTCCAGCTGAGACTGGTCGACCACAGGGCCTATCTGGGTTTCCGGATCCAGTGCGTCTCCCACTTTCAGCTCTGCGGCGGCGGCAGTCAGCTTCTCGACAAAGGTGTCGTGAATGCCGGCGGTCACGATCAGCCTGGATGAGGCTGTGCAGCGCTGGCCGGTGGAGAAGAACGCGCCATTGGCCGAAACGCTCACCGCGACTTCCAGATCGGCGTCATCCAGCACCACCATCGGATTCTTGCCGCCCATTTCCATCTGCACCTTCTTGCCGGTAGTGGCGCAACCCACGGCGATGCCGCGGCCCACTGGGACGGACCCGGTGAAGCTGATGGCATCGATGCCGGGGTGCTCTACCATACGCTCGCCCACGGTCGAGCCGCGACCCATCACCAGGTTGAAAACGCCGTCTGGGCAGCCCGCCTCCTCCAACGATTTCGCGATCTCCCAGGCGCAGGCTGGAGTCAGATCCGCAGGCTTGAGGACCACGGTGTTGCCAAAGGCCAAGGCAGGCGCGATTTTCCAGGCCGGGATCGCAATGGGAAAGTTCCAGGGCGTAATGAGACCAACGACGCCCATGGGCTCGCGCTCGATCATGACCTCGATGTCCGGACGGACGGAGGCAATGGCCTCGCCGCCCAGTCGAAGCGCCTCTCCGGCAAAGTACTTGAAGATCTGCGCCGCACGGGTGGCCTCGCCGATGCCTTCGGCCAGGGTCTTGCCCTCTTCACGGCTCAAGAGTCGTCCGAGGTCCTCGCGCCGCGCCATCAGATCTGCACCGACCTTGTCAAGCAAGTCATGGCGCACCTGAGGAGATGCGAAAGCCCAGCCGGGCAGAGCGGCCTGAGCCGCTTCGACAGCGGCATCGACCGACGCGGCATCGCCGCGGGCGTATTCGCCGATCACATCTTCCGTGTTTGATGGATTCACGTTTTGCGCAGCCTCGATGCCACCGACCCAAGCGCCGCCGATTAGGTTCTCAAGAACGTCCATGTCTACTCCATGATCTCAAAGTTGTGGATGTGTTCGTCAGTGATCTCGATGCCGAGACCCGGCAGATCATCATCCAGTTGCAAAAAGCCGTCAACGGCATCCGGGTCACCCTTGAAAATGTAATAGAATAGCTCGTTGCCGACCTCTACATCGAAGACCGGGAAATACTCGCTGATCGGACAGTTCACGTTGGCCATTGTCAGGTGATAATTGTGCATCTGACCGGCATGCGGGATCACTGGGACCTGGAACGCCTCGGCTACCGCGTTGATCTTCTGTGCAGCCGTAATGCCGCCGACCCGGTTGGTGTCGTATTGCAAAACGCTGACGGCGCCTCTGCGCAGGAGATCCGCGCAGCCGATCAGGCCGAACTCGTGCTCGCCGCCCGAGATCGGGATCGGTCCCTGGTTTAGCTCCGCATATCCATTGACATCTTCTGCAATCACCGGTTCTTCCAGCCAACGCGGCTCGTATTTTTCCAGCTTGGGCAGCATCCGGCGCGTGTAGTCGAGGTTCCAGCCCATGTAGGCTTCGAGCATGAGGTCGCGGTCGTAACCGATGACCTCGCGCACGGCCTCAACCCGCTTGAGGTTCTCGCGCATGCCCGCCATGCCGTCCTTGGGACCATAGCCAAACCGGGACTTGAAGGCCTGATAGCCGTTCTTCATCGCCGTCTCGGCCTCGGCCTGCATCGTTTCGATCGGACCTGCATAGAGCTTGGAGTAATAGACCGGGATCCTCTCCTTTGTGCGCCCACCGAGAAGCTTGAAGACGGGCTTGCCTGCGAGCTTGCCCATCAGGTCCCAGATCGCGATATCGATGGCGCTGATTGCAGTCATGCCAATGCCCTTGCGCCCCCAGGCATGGCTGCGACGGTACATGTTTTCCCAGATATGGGCGTAGTCGAACGGATCTTCGCCGATCACCATCGACGCATACCAATCGTCGATCGCCTTCTTGACCACCGTGGGCGCCAGCGCGGCGTTGCCAATTCCGATAGTGCCATCTTCGACCTCGACTTCGCAGGTCAGCCACTGGTGGAAGCGGAAGGACGACATCGCATCGCCATTGTCCCGCAGCGCGTCCGAGGCGTTGGTACAGAAATTGCCGGTCGGCGGCACGGTCGGGCCTGTCCAGTTCCAGACGCGTGTGCGGACAGACTTGATCTTGCTCATGTCACTCTCCGGTGGAATCAAGCGGTGCGCGGCGTTTCACCAGGCGTCCCCAGATCGCGGGACCGAACAAGGCCAACGCGGTCAGCACGAGGAACAGCAAGGTCAATGGACGAGTGAACATCAGCCACCACTTCTCGTCCAACATCACCATGGATTGGCCCAAACGCTGCTCCAGCATCCCGCCCAGGATCAAACCGATGGCCAAGGGCACGACGGAAAAGCCGTAGCGGCGCATGAAGTAGCCAATGACCCCGGAAACCAATGCGACCCAAACGTCGAACATTGACTGGTCCAAGGCATAGGCACCGACGATGGAGAACACGAAGACCACCGGCCAAAGAACCTCGACCGGGATCAGGGTCACGCGGGCAAAGATCTTGGCGCCCCGCAAGCCGACAAAGAAGAACAGCAGGTTCACCAGCATCATCGACCAGAAGATCGCGTAGGCAAAATCTGCCTGTTCGGTGAACATGTTGGGCCCGGGCTGAAGCCCGTGCACCATCAGTCCTGCCAGGATCACCGCCGCCGTGGCCGAGCCGGGAATGCCCAACGCCAACGTGGGCACCATTGCGCCGCCGGTCGCCGCATTGTTGGCCGCCTCGGACCCCGCCACGCCTTCGATTGCGCCCTTGCCGAACAGTTTCGGGTTGCGGGACCAGCGTTTGGCCTCGTTGTACCCGATCATCGAGGCCACGGTTGCGCCTTCAGCGGGCAGGATGCCGATGAAGGTGCCAATGCCCGAGGACCGCAGGATCGCGCGCCAGCTGTCCCTGTAGTCCTTGGTGCTGGGCAATTCGACCGATTTCATGCGGATCACTTCGCGCTTGAGGTGAAGTTTCTCCGACTGCACCAGCAGCTCGGAAATGCCAAAGACGCCGATCATGACGGGAACAAAGCCGATGCCTTCGTAAAGGTGGTAGGATCCGAACGTGAACCGCTCGACCGTGGTCAGGTTGTCCACCCCGATCATGGCGATCAATATGCCGAACACGCCTGCGATCAGGTTCTTGATGGCCGAACCGTCGCCGATCGAGGCCAGCATGGACAAGCCAAAGAGGGTCAGCGCGAAATACTCGGGTGGCGAGAAGTGATAGGCCGCACGCGCCAGCAACGGTGCGGCCAGCATAAGGCAGATCACGCTAAAAATGCCACCAAAGGTCGAGGCCACAACTGCCATGCCCAGGGCGCGCCCGGCTTGGCCCTGCTGAGCCAGCGGGTAGCCGTCCAGGCAGGTGGTGGCGCTGGCCGCAGTGCCCGGCGTGTTGATCAGGATCGCCGTGATCGCCCCGGCAAAAGTTGCCGAGCAGTAGATCGCCGTCATCGTGGCGATGGCGGGCACCGGCTCCATGGTCAGCGTGAACGGCAGCAGCAACGCCGCCCCGGTCGTCGCATTCAGCCCCGGCAGCGCGCCTATGATCACGCCGCCGATGGTCGCGCAGAAAATCAGCAACAGCAGGTGGAGATCGAACAGGGATACCAGTCCGTGGACAAACGCATCCATGGTCTCACCCGTACCAAATGTTCGTCAGCAACCCGCGAGGGAAGCGGATTTCGAAGACTTGGTCGAACGTGAAAAAGATCGCCGCCGGCACCAGCAGCCCGACAAGGATCAGGACCGGCACCCTCCGTTCGCCCCAGAACAGTGCCAATACCGTGGCAAACACCGCCAGGGCCAGGAAGAAGTCAATGCTCGTCAACGCCGCGAACCCGGCAAACAGCGCGATCGTCCCAAGAGTGCTGCCCATGAGCCTGTCGCGGACGCGGACCGGATCCTTCCAGACCATCAAGAGCGTCAGAAGGACCAGAAGCAGCAACAGGAGTTGCGGAAAGTCGGAAGGCTGGATGCCGCGTTTCAGGATAGGCGGCATCTTCTTGAAAGTCGTGCTCACCCAGTATGTCGCCCCGCAAAAGGCCAGGATCAGGACCGGGATCAGCCAGCGTTCGCACTGGCCCAGCAGCTTGGGTTTGTCCGTCGGCGGCGTCATGGAATTTCACCTTGCAGGCAAAGCGGCAGACCCGAAGGCGGGCGGGGGTGATGACGACATGCGATGCGACAAGGAAAGGTGCCGCATCGCATGTCGAGCGGGTCTATTCGATGAAGCCCAGCTCTTTCAGAGCGGCGGCCATCTCGTTAACCGTGGTCTGGATCTGCGGACCCCAGACATCCGATCCCGCGACCGAGGTGCTGTCCAGGCCGACCGACGTCAAGAAACCCTGGTAGACCGTGTGGCTCATGGCCTTGAGCAGCGCGGTTTCGATCTTCTCCGCAATTTCCGGCGGCGTGTCGGCATGCACGGCAAAGCCACGCACGGTCGAAAAGCTGACCGGAATGCCCAGCTCCTTGGCGGTTGGAACGTCGCCGATCTTGGCCATCCTTTCGTCTGCCAGAACGACGGTCGGGCAGATCTCGCCTGCCTCGATTTGCGCGCCAGCTTCGGCCAGGTTCAAGACGCCCGCGTCCACTGCGCCCGCAACCAGCTGAGTGGCAAGTTCTGCGCCACCGTCAAAGGGCAGCATCTTGGGTGTCATCATCCCGCCCTTCAGCGTGAACATGAAGGCGGACACGTCGTCGATATTGCCCAGATGCGTCACGCCATAGGTGATCGGGGCCTCCTTTTGTTTGGCCACGAAGTCCTCGGCGCTCTCGTAGGCGCCACATTTGGTCATCAGGATCTGCGGGTCATCCGTGCCGCGCGCAATCGGGCGCAGTTCGTCGATCATCATGCCGCCCTGACCCTTGGCCATCACGGCCGCATGGCCGACCGTGAAGGTCAGGATGGTGTAGCCGTCCGCCGGAACGGTCTTGTAGTATTCCAGCGCCGCGGCCCCGCCGCCGCCCCTCTTGTTGACGACCACCATGTCCTGGCCCAGTTCGCGACGCGCGCGCAGCATCATCATGCGCGTCGTCACGTCAGTGCCGCCGCCGTTGCCGGCGTGAGTGACCACCTCGATTGTCTTGCTTGGATACTCGTCCGCACTTGCGATGCTGCCAGCGAACATTGCCGCCGATGCGAGAATCGCGGCAACGCCCAGCTTTGCTCCGAAAGAAATCTTCATAGTGTGCTCCCTAGGATCGTTTCAAGGATCAGTCATTGATCCATTCACATTTTGTATGCCAAATGCCAAAAGTGAGTCAACTCCGCCTTTCAGAGGGGACGGCCGGTTCGCTCCCTGTGTCCGGCGCGCAGCGCCGAGAAACATCAAGGAAGGATCGCTCCCGAACCCGGGGCGCTCTTCTTGGGAAAGTGAGCAATCTTGCTTTGGCAAATGTGAGCGGCATCAAGGTGACAATCACACCGATCGTCGGCGTTCCGAACAGATCAAGCCAGCGACCCCCGGGAATCTGACCGGCAATCGCCATGGACATGAGTCGGTGGCGCTGCTCGCGGACATGGACCAACGCGCGCTCGCTTGTTCATTCCGATGCATTCATGGCGGTGCCTGGCTTCAGGCGGGCATCATGCGTCCGTCGTCATGCCAGACGGTTCGGAACCTGGCCAAACGGCCGGCATCCCGCGAATTTGGTCCAACTTTCGAACAGCTTGAGCAAGGCAAGTCTGCCCGACGTCGGTTCACGTGTTCCTTGTCTCTCGGCTACGACGAGTTCCTGCCTGCGCGTCATACGCGCGTGACTTTCAGCTTGGTCTTCAATTCCGTACGGCAGAAGGCATGCAGGAAGCAGGTCTGCTCTGACATGTCCAGCATCTCCTGCGCCACATCGTCGGGCTCGGACGTTTCCAGGTAGACATGGGTTTCAATGGGATCGGCCTCGCCGGCCTTTCCGGTTCCGCCAGAAGCGCCGCCGAGGCTGAAGTGCGTGTCCTGAACGATGCGATAATCCGGCAAGTCCAGTTTCAGCATCGACGCAAATCGTCCGAACTGGGTCATGAAGCAAAATCCGATGCCTGCGCTGATCAAGGTGTTGGCATCCGGTGCGCGCCCGTCTTCGGAACTGAGGAACCGGAACGAGGTGCCCCAAGGCGAGTACTGCATCTGCTGAATGTCCTTGATCCCATCCTCTCGCAATGTTGCGATGGCTCCAATGTTCAGCCGGCGGTTCTGTTCATCAGCAAGACTGCCTGAGGCCGCGGCGGTTCCCTTTGCAACCTCTTTCTTGGGAGTGGGACCAACGGCACCGACAAGCTCTGGCTGATCTTCCTCCGGTCTTGATGTCGCGAAATGGTCGCCCGGATCGGGAAACAAGGCACTGTCCAGTTCCGCGGCTTTCGCCGTCGGCAACTCCGACCCGTTCTTGGCCAGCTTGAACAGGCTCTCAAGGTGTCCTCGCATCAGGCCGTTCAGTGGCGAGGCGTGGACCGCATCCATCAAGAGGCTGTTCAATGCAGCGTCGTCCAGGTCGCACTCAACTTCGACCTCAAGTTCGACGGGCTCTGCGCCGCCAATCATGGTGCGCTTGGGCATTGACCCCTGCATCGTGTAGAAATTGTTCTGAATCAATCGCAGCTTGCGAAGCTCGACGCCACGTTTCCTGGCCAGTGCGGTGATTTCGTTCAAGTAGCTCGCGGCCATGCCTGTCGACAGGAACGCCAAGGGACAGGGTGCGGCATCATGCCCGTTGAGGTACGGCCCTTCGTCCGAAACGAGGCGCCAAGTGCGGCCCGTGTCGGCAGACCGCACAAGCGCTTCCTTCTGGAATCCGCTGAGCGAGCGCACCCATGTGCGCAACGCGTCGCCCTTGCGGCTCTCCGGCGCGTCGATCGTGACTTCATCCGCGTTTGAGACCGAGAAAAACGGTGGCAGACCGCTTGTGCCGATTATGTCTTCACCCAGTTTGGCCATTTCTTGAGTATCCTGGTTTGCTGTGGGTCCGCTCAGGCAGACCATGAGTGTATCGCCAATCTAAGGCTTGCACGGAGCCGCCATTGAAGAGGTCGTGCCCGACGTTCAGCCCCGCTCATCATGGAAGTCGACCGCCACATTGAAGCAAGACGTCTCCACGTGGCAACGGCGCACCTGAAGACCGGGCGTGAGACTGGCCTTCGGGCTGCCCTCCTTTGGCGTGCACTGCCCGCCTGTGTTGGCCCCAGGCTGCTTCAGGTAATGCATGATCCACCGTCCGATGCATCGGGCCACGCGCAGCGCCTGACACCAGCATGCCTCGTGACCAACGCCTAGAGGTTCACCTTGCCGCCATCGACATTCAGCGTCTGGCCCGTGACGAAGTCGCTGTCACCGGTGATCAGGTACATGAGCGAACCGAGAAGGTCCTCCGGCACCATCTCTCGCTTGATCGAACGCGACTGCACGGTCGGGCCACGCGCGGGGTCGAAGCCGGTGTGGCCCTGTATCGACTCGCTCTCGGTCAGCCCCGGCGCGATCGCGTTGACCTGGATGTTCTTGTCACCCAATTCACGTCCATAGCCGCGGGTCAGCGCGATGACGGCACCTTTCGAGGCCGTGTAGTGTGACAATCCGGGCGGTCCGTAATAGAAGGTGCCGGAAGCGATATTCACGATCTTTCCTCCGCCAGCACGCAACATCGCAGGGACAACCGCCTTCGTGGCCTGATGCACGCCGCGCGCGTTCACGGTCATGACCTTGTCGAACTCGTCGTTATCGATTTGCAGAAACGGCTTGGGCTGAAGCGCGGCAAAGATCGACGCGTTGTTGACGAGAATGTTCAGCGCACCGAACTCCCTTTCCGTCGCATCGACCATCGCCGCAAGGTCGTCGTCCGACGTCACATCGACGCTCAGACCGATTGCCGCGCCTCCGGTTTCCTTGATGGCAGCAACAGTGTCGGCGGTATCGAGCACATCCGACACCACGACGTTCGCGCCCTCTCCAGCCATATGCTTGGCCATCACAGCGCCGATCCCGCGACCGGCGCCCGTGATCACCGCTGTCTTTCCGTTCAGTCGGTCCATTGCCGTCTCCCCTCCCGTTCAGGTTTCAATTTCAAGAATTTCTGCGACTTCGGGCCAGCTCTTGGCGCCGTTTTCGCGCAGGTCGTTCGTCAAGTCCTCCGGCACCCAGTCGATGAAGCAGGACTTGAAGTTCGGGTTGTCCTGGATGGCCTTGAACCAGCGCTCGACATTTGGCAGACGCCCGTTTTCCCACATGCCATGCATTGACATCATCGCCAGACGGTTCACGTAGGGCGTCAGCGAAATGTCGGCGACCGTGAACCAGTCGCCAACAAGCCAGTCCTTGCCCACCAGGGCCTCTTCCATCTTGTGGAGATAGGTATCGTAAAGCCTGACCTTCTCCGTCGCGCCCGGAGCTTCAAACCCGAATCGGACAAAATTGTCTTTCTGCACCTTCCAGTCCGACGTGACCGAGATCGTGGGGGTTGAGGCCAGGAACTTCTCGGCCCCTTCCGGTCCCAGGTTCTTCAATACCGTGTGCCGATGCGAACAGACGAAGGTCATCGTCCCGCAGGCCGGATGCAGGTCCTCGTCGACCGCCTTGGTCCAGTACCGCACCTGCGCCCGTTCCCAAGGATCGGTCGGATGCACGCTGGTCTCTGGCGATATCTGGTCGAGGTATTCGATGATCACGGTGCTGTCCGGAATCACCAGATCGTCATGCACCAGAGTAGGCACGACTCCCTTTGGATTAAGCTTCAGGTACCCGGGCTCAAACTGCTCTCCCTTGAGGATGTCAATATAGACGCCGTCCCATTCCAAGCCCTTTTCCGCCATGGCGAAGCGGACCTTGGCGGCACACACGGACGATCCGTGGTGATAGAGGGTGAACGTCATAGCTGCACCGTGACCCACTTGAGCTCGGTCATGGCTTCAAGATCGGCATCGGTTCCTTCCCGTCCCGCCCCGCTTTCGCCATTCCCGCCGAACGGCACGTGCGCTTCATCGTGGACGGTCGGTCCGTTGACGTGGCACATGCCTGCTCCGATGTTGCGCGCGAAATGAAACGCCTTGTTGATGTCATTGGTGAAGATGGCGGAAGACAGTCCGAACTCGGTATCGTTGGATCTCTCCAGTCCCTCTTCATAGCTGTCAACCGGGTAGATCGAGGTCACGGGGCCAAAGGTCTCGGTCCGGCATACGGTCATGTCCTCGGTCACGCCCGTCAGAATCGTCGGCTGACACCGGTTGCCGTCCCATTCGCCGCCGACAACTACGGTTGCCCCGTTCGCCCTTGCATTCTCGATGTGATCTCTCACCCGATTGCGCTGCCGCTCCGAAATGATCGGAGACACGACCGTATCCGGGTCGCGGAGATTGCCCATGCTGACCTTCGACGCGATCTTCGCGAAGCGCTGGACGAATTCATCGTAGATTGGGCGCTCCACGTAGAACCGGCTCGAGCCGATGCAGAGCTGCCCGCCAAACATGAAGATCGAACGCGCCGCCAATGGCATGCACGTATCCAGGTCGGCATCCGCCAGAACCAGCGTCGGGCTCTTGCCGCCCAGCTCGAGCGTGGTGGGTGTCTTGTTCCTCGCGCAGATTTCGGCGATGTGCTGACCGACGACGGACGAGCCCGTGAAACTCACGAAGTCCACGTCCGCGCTGCTGGTCAGGTCATCTCCGATTTCCGCTCCGTTGCCGGTAACCACGTTGTAGGCTCCCGGAGGGAACCCAGCCTCGGAAAATATCTCGGCCATCAGGACTGACAGATGCGGCGCCATCTCGGACGGCAGATGCACGACCGTGTTTCCGACGGCGAGGGCATTGGCGACCAGTCGGGTGTTCTTGATGAGAGGCACGTTGAACGGCGTGATGATCGCAACCACGCCGAGGGGTTCGCGGATCGACATGGAAAACTTTCCTGGCACGTCCGACGGGATCGTTTCGCCCCTGACATTCCGGCACATGCCTGCTGCTGCACGGACCATGGCCAGCCCCTTGTTGAATTCGAACAGGGCCTTGCCGATTGTCGAACCGACTTCGTCGATCAGGCAGTCGACCAGTTCGGATTGGCGCCTTTCCATGATCTCCGCCACCCGCAACAGCCAGCGTTCACGTTCGGTCGGCGTGGTCTCCTTGTACGCGGGAAACGCTGACTTCGCTGCGGCGATCGCCTTGCGGATGTCATCGCCCGACCCCTTTGCTGCAACTGCATAGAGGCTGTCATCAAGCGGGTTCAGGTCTTCGAAGGTTTCCCCTGTCGCTGCATCCACCCACTCGCCTCCGATGAAGTGCTGCAGCGTCTTGATTTCGGTCGTGGAGTCCATGTGATGATTCCTTTCTGCGTTAACGGGCCACAATCGTTTCGGGCAGGAAAAGCGCTATCTGCGGGAAGAGAATGAGGAGGCCTATCATTGCGGCCATGGCGAACCAGAACGGCCAGATACCCCGAAAGATCGTCCCCATTGGCACGTCCGGCGCGATGGACTTGACAACGAAGACGTTGATGCCGACCGGCGGACTGATCATGCCCATTTCCAGCACGATCACGATGATGATGCCAAACCAGATCAAGTCCCAGTTCAGCCCGATCGCAATCGGGATGACCACCGGAATTGTCAGCACCAGCATCGCGATACCCTCCAGGAACATGCCCAGGAACATGTAGATGAGGACGATCACCAGGAGGATGCCGAAATCTCCGATCGGCAGTGACGTCAGGAAGGTGACGAGCTGTGCGGGCAGTTCGGTCAAGGACATGA
The DNA here is from genome assembly GCA_022826205.1 of Silicimonas sp. Taxonomy (GTDB): domain Bacteria; phylum Pseudomonadota; class Alphaproteobacteria; order Rhodobacterales; family Rhodobacteraceae; genus JAJEFO01. Next base: position 33,683 of record JAJDVJ010000052.1, read on the forward strand.
AGGGGATGAAGACAAAGGCGCCGATGATGATCAGGAAGACGGTCGCTGTTGCGCTCATTGTCTCAAGGATCACGGTCTTCAATTTCTCCAGGCTGAGGGAGCGCCGCGCAGCCGCAACGAGAAAGGTCAGGAAGGCGCCAACTGACGAGGCCTCGACCGGCGTGAAGAACCCGGTGTACATTCCGCCAATCGTTATCAGGACAACGCCGACAATTGGCGTTGCATACCATAGCGATGACACCCGCTCGGCAAGCCCTGACCGCGGCCCCGGAGGACCCGCCTGGGGCTTGCGAGCAACGACGAGATAGATCGCGCCGATGAAGAGCAGTGTCAGGATTATGCCCGGAAAGACTCCTGCCATGAACAGGCGCCCGATCGACTGCTCGGTGAGCACGGCATAGATGATCATGCCGCCGGATGGCGGGATCAGGAACCCGAGCGTGCCCCCGGCAGCGACCGCTCCGGTTGCAAGGCCATCGGCATATTTGTATCGCTTCATTTCCGGCAGCGCGACGCGGCCCATCGTGACAGCGGAGGCCAGCGACGACCCCGAAAGCGCGGCAAATCCCGCGCAGGCCGCGACGGTTGCCGAGGCCAGCCCGCCGCGCAAGTGCCCCATCCAGCGGTAGGCGGTGGTGAACAGGTCGTTCGACATGCCCGAAACGCCAGCAAGGTTGCCCATCAGCACGAACATCGGAATCACGAGGAGGTTGAAATTCGATGCGGCCTCGAAGGTCTCGCCGGCCAGGTTCGAATACGCGATCTTCCATCCGCGCGCCCAAGCCTGGTCCTGGTCCATTCCAATGATGATGAACTTGTTCGCGTTTGCAACCGCAGTCCCGACGAACCCGACGCCCAGCATCGAGAGAGCAACCGGCATCCGCAGCGCCAGCAATGCAAACAGCGACAAGAGCCCGATCAGGCCAAGTAGAGTCATGCTGATCACAGCGGATTGCTCCCGACCTTCAGCTTGACGACCTCCTTGGAACGCGCCAGCTGCCAGATATCCAGGAGGAGTATTGCCGCGTAGAGGGCCACCGAGAACGCAAGGAGGTAGTAAAACGGCTCGAAGGAAATCAGCAGCTGCTGCGTGGTCTCTCCAAATCGCACCGCGCTTTGGCCGGCATGCCAAAGCCTCCAGGACATCACGGCAAGCAATGCGCATCCCAGCAGCTTGACGAAGATCATCGACCATTTGGCAAACCAAACGGACATGCGGGATTCCAGCACCTCGATTTCGATATGGGCCCCGGTTCGGGCGCCAAGCGGAACCGACAGCGCAACGATGACAACCAGCGACAGCAGAAGCAGGTCCTCGGCCCCCACGATCGGCGCGTTCAGGGCCTTTCTCATGACCAGGACGTTCCAGACGGAAAAGCCCGTCATGAAGACAAGCGCCGCGCCGCCACAGGTCAACGACAGCCAGGTTAGGGCACGGTCCAAGGCTCTGATTGCACGCATCTTCTCTCGCTCAAGTTGCTTTGACATCCCAAAAAGAACAGCCGGACCGAAAGATCCGGCAGCAGTGAATTACCGGTTCATCACCTTGTGAATCTCTGCGGCGTTCTCGATGCCGCGTTCGGCATATTCCGCGGAGATTCTCTTCATGCATCAGCAATGACCGCATCCAACCTAGCACGTTCATCCGCCGATACGGAAACCGATATGACATCCTTCATGGTTTCAGGATTGGTCGCCTGCCAGTCCTGCCCACGTCGGCCCTCGTTATCGAAACTCGTCGCCTCCATCATGGGTGCCGGCTCACCGCGAAGCTCGTCGATGATCGCGCGGCGCTCGTCCGCAAGGCCTATGTAGCGCTCCTTGTTCATGGCAACGAAGAAGGTCGCGACGCTCAGTTCCTCCGCATTCGCCCGCAACGCGGGCGACTCCAAACGTGGACGCGAACGCCAGCGCCAAGCCAAGACACGTGACTTTCATGATTCCCTCCCCTGTCGGCATAGCCGTCTTGAAGGATTGGGATCCCAAGGCATCGAGAAAATGCCGAGATTCCAGAAATTAAGCCAGTTGTCTTCCGATACTTGCATAATTGGGATCCCGTTTCAAGCTTCGATTGCCGCTTTTTTGATTGATGCCTTGCACGGCCGTCCATGGAGGAACCTGTGTTCTCTCTGTCCAGCCACAAGGCTTGTCGGCGAGCCGGACGAACTCCGGCAGGTGGCGGTCATCCCGGGTCCCGCGTTGCGGCTTTCCGTGCATCCACCTGCCCCTTCCCGCCGGCGCAACCCGCTCCGATCCGGTGACGAAGGCCCTGACTGCTTGGACGACGTCTCCGGACGTGTTCCTTGTTCTTGGGAACACGACAAGCATCCAATGCTCCCACCGAAGCGATTGACACGAAACTTGCCGCCCGAATTCGACAGGACATCTTCTTGGGGTCATGCGCGGAGGGAGAATGGCAGTCGGAAGCGCAGCAGTGCGAAACCCTCGATGTGTCACGGAACCCGACCAGGCTGGCGTTGCGCCTGTTGGAGCGGGAAGGTGCAAAAGGGCCGCGGCGAAGGCTGCGGATACATGGTTCAGAGCCCGACCGTGGCGGACATTTGACAAGACACCTGATCAGTTTGAGCGCGGCATTTCCCGCCTGCGCCTCGGCAATGCGCAACATCAGGCCATCTACGAGGCAATCGAGAGCGGCGATCCGGTTCGCGCCGAAGGCATGATGCGGGAACACTCTCAGACAATGATCGAGTGCATCCAGACGCGTGAAGATCGTGACAAGAGCCTGACCGTCGCGGACCTTGTTCCATTCTCCGCTGCCGATCCGCTGACAGCGGCAGACTGATCGTTCATTCGCCGGTCACTGGTCTTCGACTTGGGAGAATCTTGGGGTCCTTGCCCTTGGCGTCATCTTCATTCCAGTAGCCGATCAGGACGCCAAGCTGCTCTTCCATGCCAGTCATCCTGACGTTGTGCTCTTCTGACCAGGTCTCGCGCTGCCTGTATTGAAGCGCCCAGTCGGCGAGATGACCGGCCATCGTCTGGCGAATGCCGTCATGTTCGGGACTGCGGCCAAGATCGACCAGTTCGTCGGGATCGTATTCCAGGTCGAACAGCACTGGCGGGTACCCCGGCGCGTGCACGTATTTCCACCTTTCGGTTGCAACCATGTAAGTCCGGCAGTCCAAGGGCATCCGTCCCGTCTCGGTCCGGAACACTTGGCAGGAATAGTCGTATTCGCTGACGGCATAGCTGCGCCATTCAACGTCTGCGCCCCGGATCTTCGGCATGAGCGAGCGACCGTCCAGAATGTTCCTGGCCACTTCGCCGCCTTGGTGCTCGATAAACGTCGGCAGCAGGTCGATTGCCTCGACCAGAGATGAATCGACCGTGCCGCGCGTTGCGTCGGCAGCCTCGCTTGGATCCGCGATGATCAACGGAATCCTGACGGAGGGGTCGTGGAAATAATCCTTGTCGCCCATCCAGTGGTCGCCCAGATAGTCGCCGTGGTCGGAAGTGAAGACGATCATGGTATCGTCGAGCAATCCGCGCTTCTCCATGAATTCGAACAGGATCCCAAGCTGGTCATCGATTTGTGAAATCAGCCCCATGTAGACCGGGATGACCGTCTCGCGCGCAATGTCCCTGCCAAAGGTCTTCCCGGCGACCCGCGTCATGAAGAGCTTCATGAGGGGATTGGTGTCCAACAGCTCGTCCTCGGTCCTATTCGCGGGAACGACGTCGTCAGCAGAGTACATGTCGTTGTACGGCGCGGGCGCGACATAGGGCCAATGGGGCTTTATGAATGACAGATGAAGCAGCCAAGGGGACTTCCCGTCGTCCGCCGCCAGGAATTCCATTGCCCGCCTGGTCATGTAGGGCGTCTCCGAGTCCGCCTCTGCGACCCTCGCAGGCAAGTCGACGCGGTCATTGAAGAAGCCGGAGCGAACCCCCTCTTCCGTTTCGACGGAATTCGCCGCCCAATGCCACGGGTTGTCGTCTTCGGTGTATCCCCTCGACTTAAGGTACTGGTTGTAGGCGACGTCCGGGCGGACCATCGAATCCGGATGCACTCCGTCGTCGCGCTCATGCACCTCGAAACCGGCCTGCGCATGGTGAACCCCGATGGGGCTGCCGGCGTCCACGCCAAGTCGTTCCATGCCCTCCCGGTCGGCAATCATGTGCGTCTTGCCCACCAGAACGGTACGCATGCCCAGCGGATTCAAGTGGTGGCCGATGTTTCGTTCACCGATGCGCAGCGGCGCAAAGTTGGATGCGGACCCATGTGACGACACGTAACGGCCCGTATAGAAGCTCATGCGTGACGGGCCGCAGATCGGCGACTGACAATAAGTGTTGGAGAACGTGACACCTCGTGCGGCCAGTGCATCGATGTTAGGGGTCTTGATGTTCGGGTGCCCGGTGCATCCAAGGTAGTCGAACCGAAGCTGATCGCACATGATGAAAAGTATGTTCTTGCGCGCCATGTGTGTGTCACTCTCTGAATTCCGCGCTGTATCGCACCCTTAGGATCCTAAATCAATGCATGAGCGGGGAATGAACGGGCATGGGCCGCTCTCCTTGCTTTCAGGATCCCAAACCGATACCAAGTTTCAAACGATTGATGCGGTGAAACTTGGAGGAGCGCCGATGCATCCTGAACTGCAAGCCCACCCCGAGTACTTCTCGAAAGACGTGGTCCAGATTGCGGAAGACGTCTATCAGGCATTCGGATTTGCGGCGTCGAACGTGTACATGATCGTCGGGGACGACGGGGTCGTCATCATTGACACGACCGAAACGACAACTGCCGCCGAGAACGTGTTGGCAGAGTTTCGCAAGATCACCGATCTGCCGATCAAGACGATCATTCTGACACACTCTCACCGCGACCACATCTCTGGCGCAAGCGTCTTTGCCGCCGGAGGAAACCCGGAAATTCTCGCGAGCGACAGGTCGTCCCAGGACGCGCTGCTCGAAAAGACCATCCACCCGCGTGCCGTCAAGGCGCTGCAGGTACGCACCAAGCGCCAGTTCGGCATCGGACTGTCCTACCCGGACGAAATCATCGGCATTGGCGTCGGACCGGGCGACCGCCCGCTCAAGGGCATGGGCGCCGGAATCCTGCCCCCGACGCGTCGCATTGGTGGAGAGGGCGAGAAGGTGACAACCTGCGGCATCGAGCTTGAGCTGGCGATGGCACCCGGGGAAACCCCCGATCACATGGTCGTCTGGTACGCCGACAGGAAAGTGCTGTTCTGCGGCGACAACTTCTATCGCGCGTTTCCGAACCTCTACGCAATTCGCGGGACCGAGTATCGGGACTTTGACGCTTGGGCGGACACGCTGGACCAGTTGATGGCGTTTGAGCCCGAGGTGCTTGCGCCCGGCCACACCAAGGCGATGACGGGAGCGGATACCATCAGGGAAGTCCTGACGGACTATCGGGACGCGATCCGCCACATCGTCAGCGAAACCCGCAACGGCATGGATGCGGGCAAGACCATCGACGAGCTGGCGCATAGCGTGCACCTGCCGCCCGAACTTGCCGAGAAGCCCCACCTGCGCGAGTACTATGGGAGGGTCGACTTCGCCGTTCGCGCTTACTTCGTAGGGACCATCGGATGGTTCGACGGCAACCCCACGTCGCTCAGCCCCCTGTCTCCGGCGGACGAAGCGCATCGCTTCATCGAACTTGCAGGCGGGCCGGAGGCCGTCATGACGGCCGTCGAAAAGGCCCGGGCGGAAGAAGACTATCAATGGGCATTGCAGCTGATTGACCGGCTGATCCATGCTGGCCAAGGCGGGGGAAACGCCAAGGCGATCAAGGCTCTGCTTCTGAGGTTGCACGCACGCGACCAGATCAACTGTCCGACGCGGCACTACTACATTCAGTCGGCGAAAGAGCTGGAGCAGGGCTAGGCTGAGCGGTTGGCAAAGGCACCCGATTGACAACGGCGATATCCAGCTCGGCGAGCCCTTCGATCAACCGGCTCCTAATGTCGGCATGTGCAGCGCTGTCCCAACGGTTGGTCCTTTCACCGGGATCGTCCACAAGATCAATCCGCTCGTTCGGGCACTTGCCAAGACTGATCGACGGCCGCCACCGATCATGGATGGTCGTGTGAACGCATGGAAGGGTACAGAGGGCCTCTTGCGTCCGCTGCGTCTCGAATTGGATGTGTGCCGCTTCGCGCCCCTGACCGCCTGCAAGCGACAGAGCGACGCCCTGCTTGCCGACAGGCGCCTCGACTCTTGCATGCTCCAGGATCGTCGTTCCTATATCCGGCATTTGCGCAATTTCCTGGCTGCGTTCGCCCTTCGCACCCTTCGGACCGACCCAGATGAATGGCACGTGACTAAGTGAGTCGTGCTGCTCCGTGTCCTTGAACAGCATCCTGTGTTCGCCAGGATAATCGCCGCGGTCGGCGGTGAAGAGGATGAAACTTGGGCGTTTTTTGTTCGCTTGCCTCGGGCGCCGTTGCATCGTCAGACCAGCAAGGTCTCACTGCTGCGGATTAAGTGGAGAGCGGCCAAGACAGCAGCGCTGGCCAATGCCGGTCCGCATTCCTCGACCGGTGAGGACAGGATCAGGACCGCCAGCGCCAACCTCACGACAATTTCAATCGCGGACAGGGCCTTGTGGTCAGATCCGGCAAGCCAGCCACATGTTGAAGGCCGAACCGGCGGCCGCCCTGGAAGACGGGATGGCCTCGCCCGTGGCGGAGATGCCAATCAACGATTGCAAGGCAAATGGCGAGACGCTGTTCACAAATGAAGTGTTACGTTGAGATCGCGAAACCGGATCCCGTATCGGGATCACTCGTCCAGCGATCCGTGAATGGCAAACTGGTCCAGGTCTGCGTCCTGGGATTCAATGACGCGGAATGACTCGCGAACCCCCACTTCGGTCAATTCGCGAGAGACCGTGAGAAGCGTATTCGCCGCATGCTCGTCGCACATCTCCACCATGTGACCCATTTCCTCCTTGGCGACCGGGCGCGCGGCAAAGAGGTCCGGCGCGCCGTAATAGGTCACAAAGTGCTCGGCCAGCATGTCGGTCAGGCGATCGAGTTCCGCGGGCTCGATCTGGGTAACCGCAACAAAGGTCACGCGCCCGGTCGTCTCCAGCCCGAACCAGCCATTTGTAAAGGCCTGCCGGGCCTTGCCGGCCAGATCGGCCTCGGTCCAGTTCGAGAATTCGAACCCGCCGGAAATGCACCACTCTCCGGTTCGGGCCGGCACCGGGTAGACCCGTGTGTCGCTTTCGTCGAAATGGATCGCGCGGGCAAGGTTCATTGCGGCTCCAGAAGAGCGGTTAGCGGGAACAGACGCGTGTCGTTTCCTTCGCGCAGAAGCATCCCGAAATCCTCGTCGACGCCAAGGAAGGTGCCGCTCGCCCCGCCAAACTGGATTGCGTCGCCCAGCCCGTGCGCGATGCCCCGCCATTCGGCGTGCAGGGGTCTCGAACCTTCTTCCTCCCAACGCGCAATCCAGTTAAGCGTATGGCGCGCCCAGCTTTCGATCAGGTTCACCGGATCTACATCGACGCAGCCTTCCTCGTAGAGCACTGTTTCCTCGACGTCATCGCCTGGCGTCTGCTTGGCGCTGAGCAGCGGCATCTCGAACCCGACAACCAGCCAGTCCGGCTGCGTACTTTCGTCGTCGGTGTTGGCCGCCACTCGAAATCGGCCGCAACGCGCCCCGTTGACACGGATTTCGCCGGACCAGCCGAGGTGAACAGCAACCTCTGGCGGCGCGAGCGCACCCAGGGAATTCTGCAACCCAACGCCGCAAAGCGGCAGCATCGCCATGGCCTTTGCCAATGGCACTTCCGGCGCGAACACCAAAGCCGAGCCAAGCCGGTCCACCGAGACGTTGTATACGACGAGCCCGGCGTCGCAGCCCAGGCTCGCCTTGGCGCAGGCAGTGACGAAGGGGTCGATTGCACCGCTGACGGCCAGGCCGGACATCATTGGAGGCAGAACGGCTTCCGTCATGCAGCGTTCATCCCGACAAGCTCTCTCGCCGCCTGCTGAAACGCGGCCGCCTGCGGTCCGTCGGGGCTTGTCACGACAACGGGCGCCCCTCCGTCACCGGCGACACGGATGTCGAGATGCAACGGAATCTCAGCCAGAAGCGGCACACCGATTTTCGCCGCCTCGGCCGCCACGCCGCCGTGGCCGAAGGTGTGTTCTTCGTGCCCGCACTTCGAGCAGATGTGGGTGGACATGTTCTCGATAAGGCCGTGGATCGGAACGCCCAGCTGGTTGAACATGTCCACTCCCTTGCGGGCGTCGATCAACGCCACGTCCTGTGGCGTGGACACGATGATCGCGCCATCGACGACGGCCTTCTGCGCAAGCGTCATCTGGACGTCGCCCGTGCCTGGCGGCAAGTCGACGATCAATACGTCGAGGGCGCCCCATTGCACCTGTGTCAGCATCTGCTGCAACGCGCCCATCAACATCGGGCCGCGCCAGACAACCGCCTGCCCTTCCGTCGTCATCAGCCCGATCGACATCATGGTGACGCCGTGGTTGCGCATTGGAAGAATGGTCTTGCCATCCGGGCTTGACGGACGACCCGAAACGCCAAGCATGCGTGGCTGTGACGGTCCATAAACGTCCGCGTCCAACAGGCCGACACGCCGCCCTGCCTGCGCAAGCGCACAGGCGAGGTTTGCCGAGATGGTCGACTTTCCGACCCCGCCCTTTCCGGACGCAATCGCAAGAATGCGATCGATGCCGGGTATCTTCTCTGGTCCCTTGGGTTCGGGACGTGTGCCGGGCTTCAGATCTGGCGGAGCCTTTTCGGTATGCGCGGTCATAAGGATCGACACGTCCTTGGCGCCCGGCAGCGCCTTCATCCGTGCCTCCGCATCAGCGCGCACAGGCTCATACGTCTGCGCAAGCTTGGGATCGATTTCCAGGACGAACCGGATGCGTCCGCCCTCAACGTTCAAGGCGCGCACCAGTCCCGCTGCAACGATGTCGTCACCGGTAACGGGGTCGCTGACCGACTTCAGTGCACCAAGCACACTATCTCGAGACAGTGCCAAGGTTCAGTCGTTCTCCACTATGGTGCCCGAGACTTCGTGATCCAAGCCAAGTTCTTCGATCGTGACGTTGGCCTTGACCGCATAGCTCTTGCCGGCTTCGCCCCTGTCGCGAAGCGCCGCCTCGATCGCCTGTTGCGAGGTCACGCCGACCTGCTTCAGGAACTTTCTCATAGACATGTTGTAGGAGTCGCTCATCGTGCTTCTTCCCTTCGTTGGCCCGTCCGATCCGGTCAATTTGCTTTTGACCGTGCTGAGCTGTGCAAACTCGAGACTTCGTTCAGCGTGAACGGAGCCTAGGTAGATACCGGTTCGATCCTGGAATTCAACCCCGCGCGAATTGTTCGATCGGACGGACGAACCCTGAAGTCGGTTGCCGGGATTTCGTCAATGGCCGGCGAACCGCGCCGTGCATTTCTGAAATTGGAAGGTGGGCCAACCTCCGATTCAAGTGCCAGGAACGAATAGCCTTGAAACCGGCGCCGACGATCCCGTAGGGAATCATATACGAAAGTCACATGGTTCGATCCCGGCATTGCGCTCACGTTGGAAACGTGGCAAGTAGACCGTGCATGAGGGCGAGGCATTGCCTTTCCGATCTCGGCAACAGAGTTTGAGGGCCACGGCCCTGCTGAACCGCCCCGCTGGAGGGGTAAACATGACGCGGCGTCCGGGATTGGCGCATCTGCACGGCGAGGAGCGCTGGCGTTGGCCACTTCGATGACCCGTGAAATCACTGCGAAGCCACGATGTGACTTTCGTATATATTCCCATAGGATTCATGTCAGGTCTCCTGCGTTGAGGGCAGGCACCCGCATGACACCGCTGAATGTGCCCGTCATCTCGTTTTCCAGCAGGCACTGGAGCCGTGTTTTGTTGGTTGGGCGACGCAGCCGTCCTTAGCGTCTCGAATCCCGGGATGAATGTCCTGTCGGGCAGTGCGATGGCTGACACGAATGCTGTCCAACCTTTGGTCGCATCGATTCTTGAACGTTGAGGTTTACTGCGTATGCTGCGGAGCAAAGGAATCGCCGCAGTGCAGAAACGCGTTGAAATAGAAGATTTTGTTGCCGTGGACGCGACTGCCCCGGTCGCGACAGAGACGCATGGAGAGCGGGCGAAGTGCCTGCAACGGCTCATTCGGCTGGACTTGCCGGTTCCCGCGTCGATCGCGCTGTCCTTTGCAACAGTGCGGTCCCTGGCATCAGGCGGCACCTTAGACGCGACGAAGGTGTTGGCGCATTTTGGCGAGGCTCCGCTCGTTTCGGTGCGGCCGTCTTCCGGCGATCCGGAGTGGGGCGGTCCCGAGGCGATCCTGAATATCGGCATGAATGATGCCCGACATGCGGAATATGCCAACCTCCTTGGACCAGAGGCGGCGGACCGCCTCTACAGCCGATTCGTGCAGACCTATTCGGTGCAGGTCGCGCATCTTGATCCGGATGCTTTCGAGGTAGCCAGGGAAGCGGATGCCGAGACCCTGAGATCCATGCTCGATGCCTACGAAGCCGAGATGGACGAGCCATTTCCGCAGGATCCAGAGCGCCAGCTTGCGGATGTCATCAAGTCCATGGCCAGGGCGTGGGAAGGCACTTCGGCCCGGCTTCTGCGCCAAGCTCGTGGTGCGCCACCCGATGCAGGACTCGGACTTGTCGTGCAAGCCATGGCGGTGGGTCTCGGGCCGCCGGAATCGGGTTCCGGCGCGATTCAATTTGTATCCGGCGCAACCGGAGAGGCACAGATCATCGGACGATACCTGAGCCAGAGCCAGGGCCGAGATGCGTTGCGGAGCAAGGACGCGATCAGTCTTGCGCGCAATTCCCGTGGAGAATCTCTGGAAGATCTCTGTCCGGAAGCCTTCGCCGAACTGGTCGGCTTTGGAGCGATCTGTCGTGCTGGGCTGCACGAGGAAATGCAAATCGAATTTGCTTTGGTTGGAGGAGAGTTGAGCGTTCTTGATGCACTCCGCGTCCAACGCCAGCCACAAGCGGAGGTCCGCATTGCCGTCACGCTCGCGAACGACGAAGTGATTTCGAAGGACGAGGCTGTCTCGAGGATTGATCCCGGGCTTCTCCCGCAACTGATGCATCGCCAAGTTGACCCTTCTGCGCAAAGGGACGTGCTGGCCACGGGCGTGGCTGCAAGTCCGGGTGCGGCAACGGGCACGCTCGTATTCACGTCGGCGGCGGCGCAGGCTGCCCATGCCAGGGGCGAGCCTGCGATTCTTGTGCGGCGCGAAACCTCTCCTGAGGACATTCGCGGAATGCACGCGGCAGTCGGCGTACTGACCGAAAGGGGTGGCATGACAAGTCACGCCGCGATGGTCGCAAGAGGCCTTGGCCTTCCAGGCGTTGTCGGGGCTTCGGGAATCGTGCTCAACCGTCGGGACAGGAGTCTGACTGCCGAGGACGGGCGTGTCTTCAAGGCGGGAGATTGCGTGACCATTGACGGAACCTCGGGAACTGCCTTGGCCGGCGAGGTGCCGTTGCTTGAACCTTCTCAGGGCGATGCATTCCGAACGCTTCTCGACTGGGCGGACGAGGCAAGGGACATCCGCGTCAGGGCGAATGCAGACACCTATTCCGAGGCCAAGGTAGCCCTTGCGTTCGAAGCAGAGGGTATCGGGCTTTGCCGAACGGAGCATATGTTCTTTGAAGAGGATCGTCTTACGCTGATGCGCGAGATGATCTTTGCGGAGAACGCGGAGGGGCGGGCCGCCTCGCTCGAGCGCCTCGTGTCATTGCAGGTCGAGGATTTCACGCATCTCTTCGACCTTTTGGAATGCAAGCCTGTCTGCATCCGGCTGTTCGACCCGCCGCTTCATGAATTCCTGCCGAAGAGCCGCGACGGGCTGCGCGACCTGGCGGACGCGATGAACCTTCCACTGTCCAAGGTGACGCGACATGTCGAGGCACTCGAGGAATTCAACCCGATGCTCGGGTTGAGGGGCGTGCGTCTCGGCGTCACGATTCCCGAGATTTACGAGGCGCAGGCAGAAGCAATATTCCTTGCGACGATCCACGCGAGCAGGCCCGAGCGTACGGTCGTGCCCGAGATCATGATCCCGCTGGTTTCTGCTAGCCGTGAGGTTGAACTGGTGCGCAGCCGGATTGAGGCGGTGGCGGCCGCGGTGAGGACACGAATGGGCGTTCAATTCGACTACAAGCTGGGCGTCATGGTCGAAACGCCACGGGCCGCGCTCAGAGCCGATGAAATCGCACCGCAAGTCGCGTTCCTGAGCTTCGGCACAAATGACCTGACGCAGATGACCTATGGTCTTTCCAGGGACGACGCAGGCCGGTTCATGGCGGATTACGTGCGCCTTGGGGTATTTCCAGAAGATCCCTTTCATCAGCTGGACATGGACGGCGTTGGGGAACTCCTGTCATTAGGCGCGGACCGTGCAAGGGGTTCCAATCCCGACCTGATTCTCTCGATCTGCGGCGAGCATGGCGGAGATCAAGATTCGATCGCCTTTTGCCGCTCGGCGGGATTCGACTACGTGAGCTGCTCGCCCTTCCGTGTTCCCGTGGCACGGCTTGCAGCCGCGCAGATTGCGATTTCCGAGCGGACTTCGAGGCAATGACCTCACAGTCCAGATCTTGAGACCCCGCGCATTCAGCGCTTGACGAACCATCTGCAAGTCGGACGCGTGGTATTGCATGCGGCAAGCTCCTGGGTGCAGGCTGATGTTGCAGGATCCGCCACCCTGTGGCGACATGCCACCTGTGCCGCACTGCGCCATGTCGTTTGACATGATGCTAGTTGCTGAAAGGAATTCGCATGATCGGACAGCTCAACCATGTTGCAATCGCGGTACCCGATCTCGACGCCGCAGTGCGGCAGTACAGGGACGTGCTTGGTGTGGATGTCGGCACACCGCAGGACGAGCCGGAACACGGTGTCACGGTCGTGTTCATCACGTTGCCAAATACCAGGATAGAACTTCTCCACCCATTGGGGGATGATTCGCCCATCGCGAGCTTCCTTGAACGGAATCCATCCGGCGGCATCCATCACTTGTGCTACGAGGTCGAAGACATCCAGCTCGCGGCCGATGCAATGAGGTCTGCAGGCGCACGCGTTCTGGGCGATGGGGAGCCGAAGATCGGTGCACACGGCAAGCCAGTGCTGTTTCTTCACCCCAAGGACTTCAGCGGTACCTTGATCGAGTTGGAAGAAGCTTGATGAGCGTCCTTTCGGCCATTGTTCTGCTTGCGGTTGTCTGGTTCATGGTCCTGTTTGTCGTGTTGCCAATTCGCCTGAAGACGCAGGGTGATGTAGGCGAGAGCGTAAGGGGTACGCATGCTGGCTCTCCGGCATCGTCATTTTCCATGCGTCGCAAACTGAAGATCACCACGCTATGGGCGGTGCTGATCTGGGCCCTGATTGCCTCCGTCATACTATGGGGAGGAATCACGGTCAGGGACATCGACTTTTTTGACCGGATGGGACCTGCCGATAGTTCCGGGTAGTTTCGGCGCCGCTTCCATTTCAGACCTGACATTCGACCGCTTGGTCCGCCACGGCCTCGTCTGCGAACGGCCACGGAAGAGCGCATGGCTTCTCACATTCAGGAGGCGAGTTCATGGTAGATGTGCGTGAAGGTCGCGGCACCCAGAACCGGAATCAGGAGATTGAACAGCGGTACCGTCAGCAGCATGGCCATCAGCGCTCCTGCGATCCAGATCGCCGGGAGGTGCTGTCGAAACAGGCGCCCGGCCGCCCACCGTCCCAAGCGCCTTACGGCAATCACTCGGAAGTACTCACGCCCGAGCAGGAAACCGTTCAATCCAAAGAAGACAAGCGGCGAAAGTGGCGTGAAGTAAAGCACGAGAGCCGCGAGATTGGCGACGAGAACGATGCCCAGGAAGCTTGCCGACTCCCGCAAGCTATCCATCGATCCGATGGGAGGTGCGGGGGAATGCATGGGGTAGTGTCTGGCCTCGACCGCGTCGGCGACATCGTCGAGGAAAATGCCGGTGAATGCGGCGGCGACGGGTACCATCAGAAACGTCGAGAGCACCGCCATGACAAGGAATGATCCCAAGGAAACGAATTGTCGGGGAACGGAAATCTCGCCCATCCAGGGCAGCGCGATCACATCCGGAAGTATCCAGAGAAGGACATAAAGGACTGCGACATGGAGCGTGGACAGAAACAAGATCGTCAGCAGCAAGCCTTTCGCAAGCACTGTCCGAAACCGGCGATCCCGGATCTGGCCGAGGGCAGCCAGAAATGCCCTCGGAATCAGGATGCCACCCACTCCGTGATCGCGTCGAGATCGGGGCGCGGGCGATCCGGCGGAGCGCTTGTCTCGCTGCCGACATGAATGATGCCGGCAATCCATTCGCCGGGTCCGAGTCCAAGGTGCCGTTCCCGCCAGTCGCGATCATGGCAGGCCCAGCCAGTAAGCCAGTTCGCTCCCCACCCGGCAGCGAGACAGGCGTTCAGGAGCTGCATGCAGACAGCACCGGCAGACAGAGTCTGCTCGACTTCAGGAATCTTCTCGGACGGTTTTGGGCATGCCACTACGGCCACTGCGAGGAGCGAGCGAGAATACTCGTCCACCGACTTGGCGATCTTTTCTGGTTCGATCCCAAGCTCCTCTCCCCTGGCGGGAAGCGTCAAGGCAAGTCGCTCAAGCGCCTCTTTCTCCAGGACAAGGAAGCGCCAAGGCTCCAGCTTGCCATGATCAGGAGATCGGGCGGCGACGGTGAGCAACTTGCGCAGCGAGTCGCGGTCAGGCGCTGGAGCCGCAAGCGTCTTTGCAGGACGCGACCGACGTGTCTCGAGAAATTTCAGCACTTCAGGATGGGATGCGGGCATGTGCTCTCCTTGGACTTTTGCGTGGACAGGTTGAACCAGAACGAACTGTCGAATTTCAGCCCCGCCTACGCCGAATGCAGGAAATGCAACACATCGCCCTCCCTGACAACATAGTTCCTGCCCTCGGCACGGAGCATTCCGGCATCGCGCGCGCCACTCTGCCCTCCAAGTTCAACGTAGTCCGCGAAGCCTACAGTCTCGGCTCGGATGAAACCCTTCTCGAAGTCGCTGTGGACGACTCCGGCCGCCTGATGGGCGCGCGCGCCCTTCCGCACGGTCCAGGCGCGTGCCTCCTTGGGGTTGGCCGTGAAGAAGGTCTGCAAATCCAGAAGCTCGTAGCCTGCACGCACCAAGCGGTCCAGGCCTGGTTCATCAAGGCGCATTTCCGCGAGGAACATCGCTGCCTCTTCAGGCTCAAGCTGACTGAGGTCTTCCTCGATCCTAGCTGAAATCACGACCGACGCCGCATGCTGGTCCGCTGCCATCCGCTCCACGGCGGCGGAGTGTTCGTTGCCAATTGCGGCATCTTCTTCAGACACGTTGCAGACATAAAGCACGGGCTTTGCGGTCAGCAGCTGCAGCATTTTCCACGTATTCGCCCTGTCTTCCGCGACCTCGACAATTCGTGCCGGCTGGCCCGCTTCGAGGACCGCCCTCGCCGTTGTCAGGAGGTCTTCCTGCGTGACGGCCTCCTCGTCTCCGCCTCTCACTTTGCGGGCAATGTTCTGCAAGCGCCTTTCGACTGATTCGAGATCGGCAAGCATGAGTTCCGTGTCTACCGTTTCTGCGTCCGCCAAGGGGTCGATGCGACCCTCGACATGGGTCACGTCGTTGTCCTCGAAGCATCGCAGCACATGCGCGATTGCGTCGACCTCCCGGATATTGGCCAGAAACTGGTTGCCGAGACCTTCGCCCCTTGAAGCGCCTTTCACGAGACCGGCGATGTCAACGAAGGTCATCCGGGCCGGAATCACGTCCCGGCTTCTCGCAATTTCCGCCAACCTGGGAAGGCGGTCATCCGGCACGGCAACTTCCCCGACATTGGGCTGCACCGTGCAGAACGGGAAGTTCGCGGCCTGCGCCGCAGCGGTTCTTGTGAGAGCGTTGAAGAGGGTGGACTTGCCCACGTTCGGCAATCCAACAATCCCGGTTCTGAAGCCCACGATGCATCCCCCTCGCATTTCGTCACGGGGCAATATCCGGCACCTGCATTCCGCGCAAGATGTGCTAAGGTGGCTCCAAATCTAGGGAGGATGCATGATGCAAGTTACACCGTACCTGTTTTTCAACGATGGTCTCTGCCGGAAGGCGATGACGACATACGCGGATGTCTTGGGTGGCGAATTGGGCATGGTTGTTGCGGCGGCCGACATGCCGCCCGAGTTTCCCATCGACGAGGACAAGAAGAGTTGGCTTGCCCATTGCGAAGTGAACTTTCCCGATGGCAAGCTGATGGGATCGGATTCCCTCATGGGACCATCGGAACCGATGGCCGGAGCAAACGTGATGTTGGACTTCGAATCGAAGGAATCTGCGGAAAACGCCTTCAATCGGCTCGCGGAGGGTGGGGAGGTCACCATGCCTTTTGCACCAACCTTCTGGAGCGCGGGATTCGGCATGTTGGCCGACCGGTACGGCGTGCGTTGGATGATCGGCTGCGAAGAAGCGCCCTGAGGCGTTGATCTTCCCTGGCTGATTGTGCACAGAGATTGGGACTGACGGAGTGCTCTCATGACCAGGATTGATGCCCGTTTCGCAGCCCTTAGGGCGGAGGGCCGAAAGGCCTTTGTCGCCTACGTGATGGCAGGGGACCCAGACTTTGGCGCCTCGCTTGAGATACTGAAGGGCCTGCCAGGTGCTGGAGTCGATGTGATCGAGCTGGGCTTGCCGTTCACCGACCCGATGGCGGACGGCCCGGTGATTCAACTTGCAGGGCAGCGCGCCCTTGCTGCCGGTCAGACGCTCAAGAAGACGCTGGCTTTGGTGCGGGCATTTCGTGAGGATGACGACGAGGCGCCGATCGTGCTGATGGGATATTACAACCCGATCCTGAATCATGGTGTCGAGGCATTCTTGCGCGATGCAAAGGCTGCTGGCGTGGATGGCCTGATCATAGTCGACCTGCCCCCTGAAGAGGACGACGAGCTCTGCATACCGGCGCAGGAGGCAGGTCTGAATTTCATCCGGCTTGCCACACCGACCACCGACGAGAGGCGTCTGCCAAAGGTCATGCAGAACACGTCCGGGTTCGTCTATTATGTCTCGATCACCGGAATCACCGGCGCTGCCGACGCTGTTGCCGGTGAAGTCGGACCGGAGGTGGACAGGATAAGGGCCGCGACGGAACTGCCGGTCGTTGTTGGGTTCGGAATAAAGACGCCGGAAGCCGGTCGAGAAATCGCCCGCGTTGCGGACGGTGCCGTGGTTGGATCCGCAATCGTCGATCTCGTCGGAAAGGGGAGACCGCCTGCGGAAGTGCTAAAATTCGTCCGTGATCTTGCCGACGGAGCCCATTCGGCGTGAAGCACGCCGCGCAATTGCGCCATCAGTGACCGTTCCGGGACAATGCACGGTAAGGGCGTCCTGGTCATTTCGGGCCGGGCGCCCGCTGCGCACATCAGAGGTGCGAGCCCTCAACGACCCAAAGGGATGCCGGATAGCTCCAGGGAAGCGTGAGGCCTTTGGAGACAAGGAAGCGTCCAGAGAGAGTCAGTGGCCCGTCTTTCAGCGCCATGTTTCCGCGTGAGAGCCGTACGGCGTCATCGCGATTGGCAAGCTCGACTCGATAGGACGCATTCGGGTCGAGTTCCGCAAGGCGGATCGGACGGGGCAGTATCTGGGCTGAAGTCGCCGACTTGCCGATGAAGGCAGCGAAGCGGGAGCGGTCTGCCGTGATGTGCATTTCGGCGATGATCGCCGGATCCGCGCTGTCAAGACGCAGGATGTCCGCCTGCATCATCCAGTCGCGATTTGTCTTCCACCAAGCAATGACACTTGCGAGAACCGCCGTTTCGCCTTCGGTCAGTTCGCGGGGATCCATCTCGATGCCCATGTGACGGCTCGCAGCAACCCAGGCCCGGAACCGGATGTCCAGGTTTCGTCCGCTCGTGTGGCTGACGCGAGGCCCGACATGGCTTCCGGTCACGGCAGCAGGCAAGAAGAGCGCGGCGTTATGTTGCATGCGGAGGCGCTCCAGTGCGTCATTCGAGTCCGAAAGCCAGGCCCGTTGGGTGTGCGAGAGGATGCCCAAGTCGAGTCGTCCGCCGCCCGAGGCACAGGTCTCGATCTCGACATCGGGAAATGCCTCGCGAAGCCGGCCCATCAAGACGTGTGTTCCCTTGGCCTGTGCGTGATCGGGGACCGGCAGGACGCGATTGTGGTCCCACTTGATGTAGTCGATGTCGTGGGCACTAAGAATTGCCGCGATTTTCGCGAACGCGTGTTCACGTACTGCCGCGTTCGACATGTCGAGCGCCATCTGTTGGCGCCCGAGAATCTGGTCGCTTGGTCCGAACGCCCAGTCCGGATGCTTCCTATAGACGCCGCTGTCGGGGTTGATCATTTCTGGCTCGAACCAGATGCCGAACGTCATGCCCAGGCTGTGAACGTGCTCGATGAGAGGATCCAGACCATCCGGGAACTTGCGTCGGTCAACATCCCAGTCCGGAATCGAGCTGGTGTCGTCATCGCGCGCGTCGAACCAGCCGTCGTCGAGCACGAAGCGCTCCGCGCCAAGGCGGGCGGCGTGACCTGCGATGTCCTTGAGCACTTCGGGCTTGTGGTCGAAGTAGACTGCCTCCCAGCAATTGTAGTGCAGGGGACGTGGGCGCTCCGGTCTTGGCCAGGTCACGACGTGGTCTCGGACGTGACGCTGGAATGACACCGCACATCCGTTCAGCCCGGTTCGGGAGTAGGCGAGATAGAGGGGTGCCGTTACGAATTCCAGGCCAGGCCTCGAATCGATGCCCGTGGCATGCCCGAACTGGATCTGCCGTCGCCCGTCCGGAAGCTCCTCGGCCAACATGCGGTGGCCACCGGACCAGCCGTAGTGAAACGCCCATGCCTCGCCTTGGGTGTTAGTCGCACCACGCGCAGGCACGAACAGCCCCGGGAAATGTTCGTGGCCGGATCGTCCCGTGCGGTTCTCGCGAAGGCGGATGCCCGGGGTCCATGGGGTGCGGTTCAGTTGGAATTCGCCGCACCATCGGCCCGAGACGTCAATCATCTCGTCCGAGTGTTGTGCGGCAGGCATGACTGGAGCCGCCAGCCAAAGCACGCGGATCGGCCTGTCCGATCTGAGCGCGGCGGACGCCGTGATGACACGGGTCGCGGAATCCATGGCGAACTCCGCAAGATAGGTCATACCGTTCGTTTCGTCGCGGTAGGTCAGGCCGAGGCGACGGTCGTCGGCGCTTGCAGAAGCTAGCTGCAAGGTTCCATGGATCGGCGTGCCGTCGACGGCATGCGCGATCAAGCCGGGCTGTCCCGGAAAGGTGCGGGCCGTTTCCGGGCAGATCGAGAGATCGGGATTTTCGTCCAGCATGCCGCCCGTGACGTCGAGGTCGCTCGCTTCAACGAGGGCGTCCAGGCTTTCTGACTCGGGCAGGGCGGCGCCCCAGTAGATGACTTCAGGCAGGCGATTCCCGCGTGCGGCCAGAACCACGGTTTGGTGGCCGTCGTCGAGTCTCCATGCGTGCATTACTTGACGGCGCCAAGCGTGAGACCGGCAATGAAGTGCCTTTGCATCAGGAAAAACATCAGGACCGGCGGCAGGGCCGCGACGATCGAGCCTGCGCTCATCAGGTGATAGGCGGCGCGATACTGGGCATTGAAGGACGTGATGCCGGCGGTGACGGGCTGGCTCTCGGGTCCCTGCGTCAGCACGACCGCCCAGAAATAGTCGTTCCAGATGAAGGTGAATATCAGCACCGACAGAGCGGCCAGGGCCGGCTTCATCAGCGGCAGGACAACGAACCAGAAAATCCGCCATTCGGCAACGCCCTCAACCCGGGCCGCCTCGATGAGCGGGAAGGGCAGCGCGCGGATGAAGTTGCGCATGAACAGAGTGCAGAACCCAGTCTGGAACGCGATGTGAAAGAGGACGAGACCCGTCTTCGTGTTGTAGAGGCCCATGTCCAGCGTGAGGTCCCGCACCGGTACCATGAGAATCTGGAACGGCACGAAATTGCCCGCGACAAACATGAAGAATATCCAGAGATTGGCGCGGAACTTGTAGATGCCGAGGGCGAAGCCCGTCATTGACGACAGCGCGACCGCCCCGATCACCGTCGGCACCGTGATGAAGACGGAGTTCAGGAGGTAGCGTGGCATATCGCTTTCGAGGAAGACCTTGCCGTAGTTGGTCAGGCCCTCGAAGGTGGAGGGAATTCCCCAGTAGTTTCCGGTCGTAAAGTCGGCATCCGGCTTGATCGAGAAGACCGCGACCGCGAGCAGCGG
>JAJDVJ010000076.1 GCA_022826205.1 Silicimonas sp.
CTTCTCGGCCATCAGGGCATCGAGCTTCCGGTCGATGATTTCCAGTTCCTGGCCGGTAAGCATGGCCGCGTACTTGTAGTCGTCGCCCAGGCCATCATAGTCGATCAGGAGCTTTCGCCAGTAGTCCGGGCTGATGATCGCGAAGTTCTTCCAGTCGATGCCGAGCGCCTCCGCGATGCGGCGTTGCTGGCTGCGGATCGAACTCTTGCCGCTCGCGGATGCACCTTTTGCGTTGAGAACGACGGGCTCGGACTGAGGCGGCAGGCGAAAGAAGCCAAGCTTCTTTGCGGCAGCGTCGAAGAGGGGTGCAACGTGCTTTGCAATCAGCACGTCTACATGGTCGTTCGATACCATGTTGACGGCGACGTCTTCGATGATGTCCTGGGTCAGAATGAGGGATCCCCTGTGCGCAAGGATGGCGCCAACCGTACGGGACATCGCCCTGAAGCACGACGTCCGAAGTGGCTCGGCTTCGTCATCGGCAAGTTCTGCCCATACCCTGCTGGCGGCCAGTGCACGCTCGTCACGGGACGGGGCGGGAGCCTCGGGTGATCCGCGGCCGAACAGGCGACCCAGGAGCCCCCTTGGCTCGGGGGCAGGCTGGCATTCAAAGATCCTGTTCTCCAGTTCCTCGCGGATCACATCCCTTGCCCGAGCCCGCGCATCTTCGAATTCGCGTCGCAGTTCAGGGAGTTGCGGATCGATTTCCATGGCGTAGATGTCTGTCGCCATGCTGCGGAGGTTGATGCCAAGATCGGCGTATGACGGGCCGTCCGGAACATGTGTTTCCGCAGTCACGCGGATCATTACGTGGTGCAGCAGGAGTCGTTCCGGCCGGAAGGTGGCCAGTTCCTGCGGTCTCAGGCCGGTCGCTTCCGCAAGGTCGCGCGCCTTTTCCCATGGCACAAGGCCATTTGCCGGATCGTAGATCGTGACCCGGGACATGAGTTGCGGCTTGATCGTCGAGGAGAGGCCCGGGTTCCAGGGTCCATGCTCAGCGTCGGCAACAGCCTTTTTCATTCAGTCCCGCTTGCTGAGCCAGCTCGCCGACGGCGCATGCCGAGCCAAATGGGGTAGATCATCAGCGCCAGGGCCAGGAGCATGCAGGTGAGCGATATTGGGCGCTCGAAAAACGTCATGACGTCGCCGCGGCTCGATATCAGCGATTGTCGCAGCGATCGTTCCGCGAGCGGACCGAGGACAATCGCCAGCACCGCCGGTGCAACCGGGTAGTTGAGCTTGCGCATCAGGTAGCCGCCAAGGCCCAGAAGCAGCATGAGCCAGACATCGAACATCCGGTCGGTCGTCGCAAAAACGCCTACGAAGCACAGGATAAAGATGATCGGCGTCAGGATCGTGAAGGGCATCGCCAGAACGCGCACGAAGAGCGGGATAAGCGCAAGGTTCAGCGCGACGGTCACGAAGTTCGCGACATACATCGAACCGATGAGTCCCCAAACGAAGTCGGGCCTGTCCGTGAAGAGCAGGGGGCCTGGCCTCAATCCCCAGATGATCATGCCGCCAAGAAGGATCGCGGTTGTCGGGGAGCCTGGAATGCCCAGCGTGATCATCGGAAGCATGGAACCGGTGGAGGCTGCGTTGTTCGCCGCCTCGGGTGCCGCGACGCCGGAGACATTCCCCTTGCCGAAGCTGTCCGGATCCTTCGCGAAAGTCTTGGCCAGGCCATATGACATGAGCGATGCCGGCGTGGCTCCGGCTGCCGGAAGGGTGCCAACGAAGAATCCAAGGGCCGAGCCAAGCGCGGTGGTAGGAAGGTACTCCCGGATGTGGGAAAGGTTTTTCTTGAAACTCTTCCAAGTGGATCTCACCGCATGAATCTTGACTTCGCCCTTGGAGTTCTCGAGCGTCCACAGCATTTCGCCGATGCCGTAGATGCCGATGGCAAGCACGAGGAAGCCGATTCCGCGCTGCAGCTCCACGAAGTCGAAGAATATCAGTCGGGGCTGGCCGGAGATGATGTCGAAGCCAACCGCCGCCATCACGAGGCCAAGGAGGATCGAAAAGATCGTTTTCGGGATGTCGTCGCCGCCGAGCCCGATGAAGGTCGCGAAGGCGAGCACCATGAGGGCGAACTCTTCTTGCGGGCCGAATTTCAGGGCAAACACCGCCAGTGGCGGCGCAAAGAGCGTGAAGAGGACGACCGAGATCGTGCCGCCAATGAAGGACGCCACGGCGGCAGCCGTGAGCGCCTGGTCCGCCTTGCCCTGCTGCGCCATGGGCCGTCCGTCAAAGACCGTGGCCACGGCCGTGGAGGCGCCGGGAATGCCAAGGGTTATCGAACTGACCGCGCCACCGTACATGGCGCCGTAATATAGCGCGGCGAGGAAGATGATGGCCGCCGTGGGCGGCACGAGGAACGTCACCGGCAGGAGGATCGCCACCCCGTTGACGGAACCGAGTCCGGGCATCGCGCCGATGAACAGACCGGCGAGGCACCCGATGAAGATCATCATGAGATTGAGGGGTTCAAATGCCTGGAGCAATCCCGCGCCCAGAAGTGTTGCGATGTCCAACATGTCTTGTTCCCAACTCTCGGGCCTACATCAGGTACTGCCAGCGGAAATTGTCGATCCAGAGAAACCCGTCCTCGAACATCTTAGTGCCTTTGGGCAGGTATTTCGTGAGCTGCCATTCAAACAGAAAATAGATGAGAATCACCATTCCAATGCACGTGCTCGCGGTTGTGCGCCAGGAATGCTTGCCGATGAATCGCATGTAGAATCCGAGGAACAGCGCCGTGGCGATGTAGGTTCCCACAACGTGCACGAGCAGGAGCATGACCGTAAGTGCCACAAAGGAGATCAGGACAAGCCCGAAGCTTTGACTGTCGATGTAGGGCGACTTGTTCCGACTTTCGGGGGTCGCTCCACGAAACCAGCGGACTAGGGTCCAGAGCGATGCGAGCGCCATGCCCGCGCTCAGCCAAAAGGGCCAGACGCCTGCACCCGGGCCCCTGCCTTCGACCCAGCCGATGTGCAGGTCATCCGCAAGGACGGTCCACATCAGCCCGAGCGACAACAGAAGCAGCCCGACAGTCATCAGAAGCTCGGCGGATCGTGTCGACATCTTGCTCCTCCCTGTGGGCCGCTGCCCAAGTGCGGCCTGGCCTGTGCGAGAATTCAGAAACTCTTCGTGCCTGCCAATGCAGCTGGCTCCGGGCCGGTTTGCCGGCCCGGAGCGGTCTTGATTATTCGCCGGTGATCGCGCCGGCACCGACCTGTGCGATCAGCTTCTTGTGCGCTTCGACCTGGCTGGCGTGAAAGCTCGCCAAGTCGGCACCATTCAGCATGCCGTCGCAGGTGAGGCCGTCAGACACGCAGAAATCCTGCCATTCCGCGCTGTCAAACAGCGTCTGGAAGAGGTTCGTGTAGAACTCAACCGCTTCGGCCGACATTCCCGGAGGGCCGTTGACCGAACGCTGCATGTAGTACTCGATGTCCACTCCGAGTTCCCTTGCGGTCGGAACGTCCGGAAACGCAGCCATCCGCTCGCCGGTGAACTGTACCAGCGGCTTCGAGTCGCCGGCCTCGTAGAAGGCAAGCTGCTCGGAGGGATTGTTGACCGTCGAGTCGATCTGCTTGCCGATCAGGTTCTTGGCCACGGTGCCCCCTCCCGGAAACGGAATGTAGGTCACTTCGTAGTCGAAGGCCGCTTCCATCATTGCCGTCAGGACGCTGTCTTCCTGGCCCGAGCCCGTGCCGCCGACTTTCCAGTCCAGCCCCGCACCTTTCACCGCGGCGACATAGGAGTCGAGGTCGGTGATGTCTTCGCGGTCAGTGTGAACCCAAAGCAGGAACGTGTCCATCGCCATCAATCCGATGGGCGTGAACTGTGTCACGTCAACTCCGAGGTCCTCCTGAATGATCGGGGTGGTGTAGAAGCTGTTCAGCGTCATCATCACCGTGTGATCGTCTCCGGCCTTGTCCTGCATGTAGCGCAGGGCTTCGGCACCGGAACCGCCGGGCTTGTTGATCGGAATGAACGGGCGCGAACTGAGGCCCTTCTGTTCGATCAGGCCCTGAAGCAGACGCGCGATCTGGTCGGCGCCGCCTCCGGTTCCTGCCATGATGATGAATTCCACCGGCTTGCGGGGCTGCCACTCCGCCAGCGCGACTGGCGCAGATACGACAACCGCCAAGGCGCTTGCCATTAAGGTCTTCAGGTATTTCATGGTATTCCTCCATTGGGTTTTCCATGACTTGATTTCCCTTGTCGCGCCGAATGCCGGTCTTTGCCGACTGTCCGGTCGCTGCAAGGAGCGATGATCTCGATCGATTTCCTGCATCATTTGCCTCAATGAACCAAAACCACTGGTAAATCCGCTTCAGCGACGACCACTTGGCTGTTGCCGCCAAAGATCGATTCGCGCTCATAGCTTTCGTGATAGGCGCCCATGACCAGCATGTCGGCGTCAGCTGATCGGGTCTCAGCGAGAAGCTGGTTGCCGACAACGGTTCCGCGGGCCTCGAAACGCCGGATTGCCGAGGGTATGCCCTTGGACTCGAGATAGCGCCGAAGCTCATCGGAACTTGCCGGATGGTCAGTGGAGCCGGACGAAACGATAGTGATGGACTCGGCGCTCGCAATGATCGGCATGGCCAACCCTACCGCGCGGGAAGCCTCGATCGAGCCTTTCCATGCAATTGCGACATGGGTTCCGAGCCGATCATTGGCCGAATCCGCATCGGGGCACATCATGACCGCTGGACCCGACGAAAAGAGCGCCGATTTCAACGTATTTTCCCCGAGCCTCGCGCCTTCGGGCTGCGGTACGCAGATAAGGTCGGCAACACGTCCGTAATGACGGACCGCGTCGACTTGCTTGCCCTCGTACTCAATGAATTGGGCAGTTGTCGTGCCTGGCTGCGGATTTGCGTCAATCAGCCCGAATTCCTCTGCAAGCTTCTGGAACTCGGCCGTGAGCTGCGCTCGCGTGACATCGGCATTCCGGTCGGCAGCTTCTTCGATCTGCTTTCTCAGCACGCTGGGCATGACTACGCCATACGGCATCATGTCATCCGGCGAGGGATGGCAGTGAATGATCCGGACATGCGCACCGAAGCGCTTGGCAAGGACGGTGGCGTGGGCGAGGACGTTCCTTCCCTTGCCGTCGCCGCGAACCGGCAGCATGATCGTATGCAACGCGCAATCCGGCACTAGGTTCGGCCTCCGATCCCGATCGTATCTTGCCCCGCCAGTCCCATGGCTACTCCCCCAGCACATCACCCTTTGAGACGCCGGCCTCGGTTGCCCATTCGGCAGCCGGAATCTTGCCGGCCCCAGACGGCCGGACACGCTTGATCAGGATCCGCCCGCCAACGCACTGAACCGTGATTCCCTCGTCACTGACGTCCATCACGCGCGACGAGATTCCGTCGCCCGCGGCGCGAGCGCAGTCAAAGATCCCAAGTTCCTGTCCTTTGTGGGTAGTCCAGGCACCAGGTGCAGGGTTGGTGCCGCGGATCAGGTTGTAGACCTGTCCGACGGGCTTGTTCCAGTCGATGCGGCTGTGCCTCTTCGTGCAGCGCCGTTCATATGTCGCTTCCGATTCGTTCGTCACGATGCGGGGCGGACTGCCGGTGCGGAACAGGTCGCAGACCTCGATTACGCTCTCTACAGCAGGCGGGTAAATCTTCTTGAAGTACAGGTCGATGACCGTGTCATCGGGGCCGACCTCGCACTCCCACTGCAAGAGGCAGTCGCCTTCGTCGAGCCCGTCCGTTGGGTAGAACCAGCTGTATCCTGACTTGGCGGATCCCATGATGATCGGCCAGTTGACTGCCGATGGACCGCGATGCAGCGGGAGCAGCGACGGATGAAAGCAGATGGACCCGAGCTTCGGCGTGTCGCGTGCCGCCTCCGGCACGAAGATGTTCACGAAAGCCATGATCATGAGGTCGGCGTTGAAGCCCGCGAGTCCCTCCAGCACTGCCTCATCGTTGAAGTCGCCTGGCTGCAGCACCGGGAGCGACTTCTCCAAGGCAAACTCCTTGATCGGGTCGACTGGCCTTCCATCGCGATCGGGTTCGCAGTAGACCGCGACGACCTCGTCACGGCCTTCATCGAGAATGCGGGCGAGGCAGTCCTTTCCAAAAGCCTGTTGGCCCATGACGATCACTCTCATGCCGTTCTCCATCCGTTGTCGACGGGAGACAGGGATGCAACCTCGGCGGTCACTCGGCCGCCTCCCTGTTCACGTCTCCCACGGCGCCGCTTTCGAGCACGCGCATCAGGTCGTCGCCTCGGTAACCAAGGTCCCCGGTCAAGACCTCCTGGGTGTGTTCTCCGAGCAGCGGCGAGCGGATCACGTCCACGGGGCTGTCGGACAGCTTGATCGGGCAACCAACCGAAACGTACTTGCCCCGTTTCGGATGCTCGACATCGACTATGGTGCCGGTCTCGCGAAGGCCCTCGTCCTCCATCAGCTCTTTCATCGACAGGATCGGCCCGACCGGGATGTTGAGCGGGTTGCAGATTTCCATCACCTCGAACTTTGTCTTGGTCATGGTCCACCGCTCGATCCGTTCGAAGATCTCGTTGAGCTTGTCGAGCCTTTCCGGCGGGGTCGCATAGCCCTCCTTCGTTTTCCACTCAGGTTCGCCGATGACATCGCAGACCTGTGCCCAAGCTGCAGCCTGGGTGATGAAATAGGTGTACGCGTTGGGGTCGGTTTCCCATCCCTTGCATTTCAGGATGCGCCCTGGCTGACCACCGCCGGAATCGTTCCCGGCACGCGGTGTAGCCTCACCGAAAGGGACGCCCTCGCCATGCTGGCTGTATTCCGTGAGCGGCCCGCGGGCGAGCCTTTGCTGGTCGCGCAGCTTGACCCGCGCGAGGTTCAGGACACCGTCCTGCATCGCCGCCGAGACCTTTTGGCCGCGTCCGGAATTTTCGCGCTGATAGAGTGCGGTCACGATGCCTAGGCAAAGGTGCAGGCCCGTTCCGCTATCGCCTACCTGGGCACCGGTGACGAGGGGCGGACCGTCGAGGAAGCCGGTGGTTGATGCAGATCCGCCGGCGCATTGGGCCACGTTCTCGTAGACCTTGCAGTCCTCGTACTTGCCGGGGCCAAATCCCTTGATCGATGCGAGGATGATGCGCGGGTTGATTTCCTGGATTCGCTCCCAGGAAAAGCCCATGCGGTCAAGCGCGCCGGGCGCAAAGTTCTCGACCATCACGTCACAGATCTCAATGAGTCGGGTCAGGACTTCCTTGCCGGTCTCGTTCTTCGAGTTGAGCTCGATCGAACGCTTGTTGTGGTTGAGCATCGTGAAATACAGGCTGTCGGCTCCGGGCACGTCCACCAGCTGCTTTCGCGTCGCGTCGCCCACACCCGGGCGCTCTACCTTGATCACGTCCGCCCCGAACCATGCAAGGAGCTGGGTGCAGGTCGGGCCGGACTGGACATGGGTGAAGTCCAGGATCTTTATTCCTTCGAGTGCCTTCATCTCCTCATCTCTCATTGTGCCCCGGGTTGCCTGTGTTCGGCGACGCCTGGGGCCGCCCGGGGGTGATGTCACTTCCGTTGCACTGCGCTCTGCGGGTTCAAGTTTCCGATGCGGCCCGATTCGGTGCCGGCCTCAGGATCGATGATGGCATTGACCAGAGTTGGCTTGCCGCTGGCGATGGAATCGCGCACGGCGCGCTCCAGGTCATCCGGGCTGCGAGCGGTGACTCCTTCGCCTCCGAAGGCCTGCATCATGAGTTCGTATCTGGACTCCCGCACGAACACGGTGGTGCCGGGGTCGCGGCCAGTGGGATCGGCATCGGTGCCCCGGTAGATCCCAGAATTGTTGAAGACCACGACGCAGACCGGCAGCCCGTAACGGCATATGGTTTCCACTTCCATGCCGCTGAACCCGAAGGCGGAATCGCCTTCGACCGCCACTACCGGGTGACCGGTCTCGACTGCAGCGGCAATCGCCGTGCCCATGCCGATGCCCATCACGCCCCAGGTGCCGACATCAAGCCTCTTGCGCGGCTTGGACATGTCGATGATCGACCGCGCGAAGTCGAGCGTGTTGGCGCCCTCGTTGACAAGGACCGCATCCGGGTGATCGGCGAATATCCTCTTCAGCCGACCCAGCGCGCCGTGGAAGTCCATCGGTACGTTGTTGTTGGCAAGCTTTGGGGCCATCCGCTCGACATTGGCAGCGCGCTTGGCGTTGACCGCCTCGGTCCATTCCGAGGGTGGGTGCGCCCACTTGTCCATTCTCGCAAGCAACAAGGAAAGCGTGCTTTCAATGTCGCCGACCAACGGAGCGCTGATAGGCTGGTTCGAATCCATTTCCTTCGGGTCGATGTCGACGTGAATGAACTTCTTGGTGAAACGCCCGCCCCACTGCTTTCCCTGTCCATGGTTCAGCAGCCAGTTGAGGCGCGCGCCGATCAGCATGACGCAGTCGCTTTCCTTCAGGACTAGGCTTCGGGCAGCGCCGGCATATTGCGGATGGTCATCCGGCAGAAGGCCCTTGGCCATGGACATCGCGATGTAGGGAGCGCCAGTTCTTTCAACGAACTGCCGCACGATCGCGTCGCATTGGGCATAGGCCGCGCCCTTGCCGAGGATGAGCAACGGCTTTCTTGCACCTTTGAGGACGTCAAGCGCCCGGTCGACGGCGTGCGGCGCTGGGATCTGCGCCGGGCTCGGGTCAATGACCTTGATCAGGCTCTTCGCTCCTGTCTTCGCATCGATGACCTGTCCGAGCAGGCTCGCAGGGATGTCGAGATAGACGCCGCCTGGCCGGCCTGAAACGGCAGCACGTATGGCGCGCGCGATTCCAACACCGATGTCTTCGGCGTGGAGGATGCGGTAGGCGGCCTTGCACAGAGGTTTCGCGACGGCGAGCTGGTCCATCTCCTCGTAGTCACCCTTCTGGAGATCCACGATTTCGCGTTCGGAACTTCCCGAAATCAGGATCATCGGCCAGCAATTCGTGGTTGCATGGGCAAGACTGACGAGGCCGTTCAGGAAACCCGGCGCCGACACAGTCAGGCACACGCCCGGCTTCCGGGTCAGGTACCCGGCGATCGCCGCCGCATTGCCGGCGTTCGACTCATGCCGGAACGAAATGACGCGCATGCCTTCGGCCTGCATCATTCGGCCGAGATCTGTTACCGGGATGCCGGGGACATGGTAGACGTTATTGATTCCGTTAAGCTTGAGCGCGTCGATGATCAGGTGGAAGCCGTCCGTAAGTTCCTGCGAGACTTCCGTCTTCGAGTCCGATCCGTCCATATCCGTTATGCTCCAGGTTGGCTGCCTGACTCGGCAATGGGTTCCAGACGCGCCCATGTTCGGGCGACATGGTCGTGAAGGCGCATCGTGTGTTCGCGCACGAGTCTCTCCGCGAGATCACTGTCACGCGATTCGAGCGCCTCGATGATGGACATGTGGTCAACCACCGAGCGGCTTGCACGATCGTTTTCGCCAAGAGCACGACGCCGGATCGCGTGCATATGGACGAAGAGACTCTCGGCCATGTCGGCAAGCAAATTGCAACCTGACATTCTCAGGATCATCTGGTGGAACCGGATATTGGCGTCCGAATACTCGCCGAGATCGGCGCGTGCCGAACTTTCGGAATGGCGCATCGCATGCTTGCGCAGCTGCCTTATCTCTCCCTCGCTGGCGTCAGATGCCGCCAGCCGCGCTGCCATCGACTCGAGCGCTGCCCAGGCAACGATCATTTCGAGGATCTCGGTCAGCGACTTGCGCACGACAAAGACACCCTTTCGCGGAGCAATGCTGACGAGGCCGTCCTTTTCAAGTCGGGCCAAGGCTTCGCGAAGCGGAGTCCGTGAGATGCCGAGCTGTTCCGCGATGGAACGTTCGTCCAGGCGCAGGTCGGCACCTTCGACGTAGATGTTCATCTGCGTGATCGCATCCCGAAGCGTTTCGTAGATGTGATCCTTCAGAGTGAAGTTCGTCGCAATCGGCTTCAGCGGCAATCTACCGGCCATTTCGGCCTGTCCCCCCAAGGATGCCTCGTTGTCTGTGGTATACCATACGCCAGTGATTGCCCGCCTGCAACACCGGATCTTCGCGAAATTGCACAACTGGATTGCCGGTGGGCTTTCCGGCCGTCCGTCAGGTGCACGGCGTTGGTAGCCTTGATCTTGCCGACGTGAGTTGCGTCCGCTGCGGTCGGCTTTCCTGGCTGCGTTGGCAGCGGGACGGAACGCCGATTTCGCGCAGATTCCGTAATCGGGGGAGGCATGCCGAGTGCAATCCCGGGATACACAAACCGTTACGTCCGGATTCAGGCGGTGTGCCTGGACTTCAGCCAGCGTTGCTTTGCGCATCTGCTCAGTGTCAATGCCAAGGTGCAACAGACTTTGACGCCGAAGTCTGCGCTTGCGCGAGCATCAATGTCAGGCGGTTGCGGATTTGCGGTGGAGAATTCGGACATGCTTTTGGGCCACGAGATTCGCAACGGCGGAGTCGAAGGTGCCAAAGTGGTCGCTGGCCAAATGTGTGTCAAAGGCCGCCCGATCTTCATAGACTTCATATAGAAAGATCTGCTCGGGGATTTCTTCGCATTGACATACGTCGAAGACGTGGCAGCCGGGTTCACTCGATAGCGAGTTCCTTGCCTGTTCCAGAATCAGCGGCAAAAACGCGTCTAAGGCTCCGGGGCGAACGCGAAATTCGACGGCAACAACGTACATGGGAGACCTTCAAAGTTCTTTGGGGAAACGACGCTTAAGGTCGGCGACTTGCGCCTCGGTCAGTGGCCGGGTTCGCAAGGTCTGAAGCGCCAGGAAGAGCTTCGCAGTCTCCTCAAGCTCTTCCGTCGCGTAAACCGCATCTTCCAATGACTTTCCGGAAACAACAGGACCGTGGTTTGCAAGAAGGACTGCGTGATGTTCGCTTGCCATTTTTCCGACAGCGTCGGCGAGGTCCGCGTCACCAGGCGCGAAATAGGGGATCAAGGGAAGTGTGCCGATCCGCATGACATAGTATGCAGTCAACGG
>JAJDVJ010000033.1 GCA_022826205.1 Silicimonas sp.
GAGAAGCGCCGCCGTCTGGCGGCTTCCGACGAGACTGGTAGCGAGGCAGAAAACGCCGATAAATGAATAACATAATGAAAATAATAACTTACGATTCAAGTTCTATGACATCATGCGGAGGATCGCTTCTGCCAAGGGAACATTGTCTCCATGGAAGCTGGTGATCATGGCCGACATGAATTGCTCCGGCTCAATGAGCTCCTCGTTCATCTCAAACCCAGACACATCAAGGAGAATGTCCAATAGAGTCAGTTGGCAGCGCCCATTGCCGTCCCGAAATGGGTGAATGGCGTTGATCTCAGCGATGTAGTGAGCGGCACGGACGGCAAGCTGCGTCCGATCAGAAATCTCCGCCAGGTGGTTCTCGCGTGCCAGCTGGGAAAGTAGTCTTTGGGACTTACAAAGAAAGGTTTGCACCTTTCCCTGTTCCGCTTTCGCGGCACGACGTTGTGCAGTAGCGAAAACGCTGATAGCATGGTTTCGTTGCCTTTGGCAACCGGCGTCGGGGACTGGCGCAGCTGGACGGCGAGAGGCGTTTGCATTGGCAACCTCACTGACCCGTCAACATCGCGAGGTTGTGCAGTAGCATGGCGACGTTGGGCGACCGAAAGGCCGAGCGGGGCGAAAGCCGATCCGCGTCCCTAGCGTAGTTCCACGCAAAAGTCCGCTTCTCAGGACATGTGCGCCCAACCTTCATCGGTTGGGCGCTTCCCGTGCGTCAACCTTTCTTTGTAAGCCCCCAATCATTCGCTGCCAGGAACCGCTCCCGGTTCGCGCAACAGAGCTTCGGCGGCTTGCACCAGGGTACCGTCGGTTTCGCGCGATAAACCGCGTGTAGGTTGTTGTAGAGGAAGAGGAGCGTCTTTGACGCGTGGCAGCTTTGGTTTGCTGCACTGACTGTCTGCGGCTCGCTCACGGATGGCATCTGTCTCGGCCCGGCTTCTTGGCCTTGCGGGATCGTGAACGGGTTCGCACGCTTGCCGAGCATTTTGACTCGCTGATATGCGATACCCATGTTCCGGCTCGGGACTGGCCGGAATACCCGCAACGTTTGTCCGGCAAGTGATACGTCTTCCGTAGTGTTTCCGAATCAATTCCATGTTGATTCCGGGGTTGAGAACATAAAGGGAACGCTTTATTGTTCTCCTCATGCCTGATGCTGCCCACCTCCTGGTCCGGAAAAGCCATCGGCGCCACACCGCGTCCGAAGTGACATTCCTTCGTGACCTGTCCTTGAACCGGGGTCGCGTGCACGAGTTCTGCGGGATTGCCAGGCGTCGGTTGGCACTGATGGCTGCAGGCGCGATGCAGGGACCGGTCTTCTGGATCCACCCTGCGTGGATGCCCGTGCATCTGAACCCCGACGGAATGCTGCATCTCGCCGACCCCTCGCGATTCATCTTCATCCGGCCGAAGCGGCCCGAGGACCTGCTCTGGACGATGGAGGAAACGCTGCGTGCGGGACTTGTGCCCCTGGTTGTGGCCGACCTGCCGGAGCCGCCCGGCCTCATTCCCATCAGGCGGTCGCAACTGGCGGCCGAAGCGGGGGCGACGGAGGGAACCTGTGTGCCCCTTGGACTGATCCTGACTCCGGGAACCGGGGGGGCGCCCGGCGTCGAAACCCGGTGGAGCATGACGCCTGCTCATGGAACAGGAAAGCAGGAAGCCTGGCAGCTTGACCGACTCCGCGCGAGAACAGAGCCGGTGAAGCGCTGGCACCTCAGTGGCGGAAAGGCCGGGCCGAGAATCGACCTGGCCAGAGCCTGAGGCAGATCACTCGGCTGCCTTGTCGTAATCGAGCAGTGCGTTCCAGCCGGCCGTAAACCCGCTCAACGACATATCAAGGTCCACGGCCCTGTCAGGCGCCGCCGCAGGAACGATTGTCACTGTCGCAACCGCCCCTTGCCGGAACTGGCCGATCTCATCATCGGTCAGTCCAAGCTGCGAAAAACACCCTATCGTGCGGCAAAAAAGAAACCGATAGATGCGGGCCTCACCGCCATCCACCGCAAGGCGGAGATTTTCCGTGAGCAAGGTCTCGAGCGGAGTCACGATCGTCGCCCATGCCACGACTTGCGGGTCGACAGAATCGGCAAACATCGTGACTTCCGCCACCGGATTCCCGTCTTGATCACGCAGGAGCTGGTAGAGTTCGCAGGGATCCGTCCTGTCCGCGACCCTGATGCAGAGAAGCTTCCAATCACTGAACGTGTCCTTGACATAGACATCGGCCCCGCCTTCCGGCACCCCGAGAGACAGGCCGGCATTCGGATCGCCCTGACCGGCTGCCGGGGTCTGGGCGATGGCCCCGACGGGAAGCGCCGAGAAGGCCAGCGCCCACGCAAGATTTCTGATCATAAGGTTCCTTCCACGCGCACACGCGACCGGGTTGCCGCGCATCAGTGCTCTGTAACTGCAGTTGATGTAGCATAACAAGCGACAACATCATGGACGCAATCGGCCCGGACCTCACCATGGTGCAGGCGCTGTCCGGGCACACCAATCCGGCGCGTAAGGCACCTTATGCGCATCATGCACCAATGTTCAATTCCCTTGCCACGAATTGGTGACACGAAGCCGTGAAATCTGAAATCGACGCGGCCTGTTCCAGCGGCGAGGCTGTCTTGTCTGCCTGTTGTCGGGAAGGTACATCGATGCCGAACGGTCCGGATTTGCCGATGGAGACAACCATGACTGAGCGCGGCTTCCACGTGCGCGGCCTTGGCGAGATCGCCATCCGCTGTGACGATCTCGAGCGAATGACAACTTTCTACGGCAATGTGCTTGGCCTGGAGCAGATGGAGAGCAATGTCTCCGAGGGAATCGTGTTCTTTCGCATTGCGGAAGGCTTTGGCGGGCATACGCAGGTTCTGGCACTCTTCGACAAGCAATATGTTTCGCGTCCCGGGCTGCACCCGACCGGAATCAAGGCGCCCGCAACGGGCGCGTCCTCCTCGCTTCATCATCTGGCATTCAGCGTGCCCTTCGGAGAACAGGAAGCCGTGATGGGTTGGTACAAGGCAAAGGGGCTGCCGTATCGGGTAGAAACATTCGGCTGGGTCGGCTGGCGCGGGGTGTTCACCGAGGACCCCGAAGGCAACACTGTCGAACTTGTGGCCTATGACGGTTCGATCAAGGTCGCATCCGAGCTCAATTCACACTGAAAGCAGTATTGAGTTCCGCAAAAGACCCGGCTTGCAGAAAGGAGAAAGGGACCCATCGGGTCCCTTTCGACTTCACTCCCTGCCGGACTGACCGGTCTTGATTCTCGGGGACTTATGCAGAGATCGGAGTGCCGTCAACCAAGTTCCGTCGGCGCGTCAGCACATTCCGCGATCGCGAGAACTTCCGTTTCGCCAGGACATCAAGGCATCTGGCCGCCAAGGGCGCGTCGGGAAACAAGACGGCGACGCATCCTCTGGCGAGCCTCGGTCAAATGTGCGATCACACCGGAAACCTGCATCGGGGAGAGGCATGGCATTTGGCAAGGGACATCATCTCAGCCTGATCGACGGCTCCGCATTCGTCTTCCGTGCATTTCATGCTCTTCCACCGCTCACGAGAAGGTCCGACGGCCTGCCTGTCGGAGCGGTTTCGGGCTTTGTCAACATGCTCTGGAAGATGATGGAGGACAACAAGGGTCCGGATGCCCCAACCCACATGGCCGTCGTCTTCGACAAGGGCTCGCATACGTTCAGAAACGACCTCTACGAACTGTACAAGGCGAACCGCGAGGAAATGCCCGAAGACCTGCGACCCCAGATCCCGCTGACACGCGATGCCACTCGCGCCTTCAACATCGCCTGCCTCGAAGAAGACGGCTACGAAGCGGATGACATCATAGCGACGCTCGCACGCACGGCCCGCGAAGCAGGCGGACGCGTCACGATCGTGTCTTCCGACAAGGATCTCATGCAACTCGTCGGAGAAGGCGTGGAAATGCATGACGCCATGAAAAACGCCAGGATTGACGCAGAAGGCGTCGAGGAAAGGTTCGGTGTCGGTCCGGACAAGGTGATCGATGTTCAATCACTTGCTGGCGACAGCGTTGACAACATTCCCGGCGCACCCGGAATCGGTGTCAAGACAGCCGCTCTCCTGATCAACGAGTTCGGCGACCTCGACACCCTTCTCACAAGGGCAGACGAGATCAAGCAGGAGAAGCGCCGCCAGACACTTGTCGAACACAGGGAACAGATCCTCCTGTCGCGCAAGCTTGTGACGCTCGACCAGAACATGGACTTGCCCTATTCCTTGGAATCCCTGGAGGTCAAGGAACCAGTGGCCGATGACCTATTGGCCTTTCTGGCATCTATGGAGTTCCGAACCATTACCGGACGGGTGGCCAAGGCGTTGGGAAAGGAAGTGCCAACCACGCCGGAAACCGCTGCCCCGAATGAGGAAAGCAAAGCGGATACGCAGGCCATTGACCACGATGGATATGTGCGGATCAGCGACGCCGCGGCGCTCGAAGCCTGGGCCGCCGATGCGCAGGCCTTGGGCCACATAGCTATCGACACCGAGACGACCGGCCTCGACGAGATGCGGGCCGAACTCGTGGGCATCTCGCTTGCGGTCACGCCGGGCAGGGCATGCTACATACCGCTGATCCACAAGGCATCGGCCGGGGAAAATCTCTTCGAAACCGGCGAGCTTGCCGAAGGCCAGATGAAAGCGGAGGACGCGCTCGCGATCCTGAAACAGATTCTGGAAGACCCCGCCATTCTCAAGATCGGGCAAAACCTGAAATACGACGCGAAGATCCTTGCGCGCCATGGAGTGCAGATTACTCCCTTCGACGACACGCTCCTGATGTCCTATGCCATGAACGCCGGCCTTCACAGTCACGGCATGGACACGCTCTCCGAGCGCTACCTCAGCCATCGACCGATCGAGATCAAGTCGCTTTTGGGCACCGGCAAGAGCCAGATCACATTTGACAAGGTCCCGATCGAAGAAGCGGTCAAGTATGCATCCGAGGACGCCGACATAACGCTTAGGCTCTGGCAGTTGTTCAAGCCCGAACTGCACAGGAAGAAGGTGACGACTGTCTACGAGACGTTGGAGCGCCCGCTGGTCCCGGTCCTGGCCCAAATGGAGATGCGCGGCATCAAGGTGGATGCCGCCACGCTTGCACGCATGTCGAACACCTTCGCGCAGAAGATGGCTGAGCTGGAGGACGCGATTCATGCGCTTGCGGGCACGAAGTTCAATGTTGGCAGCCCCAGCCAGGTGGGCGACATCCTCTTTGAGCGGATGGGCATTGCCGGGGGCAAGAAGGGCAAGACCGGAAAATACGCCACGCCAGCAGACGTCCTTGAAGATCTGGCAACCGAACACGAACTGCCCGGCCGGGTGCTGGACTGGAGGCAGCTCCAGAAACTGAAATCGACATATACCGACTCGTTGCAGGATCATGTGAATCGGGACACCGGCCGCGTTCACACGTCCTATTCGATCGCGGGAGCCAATACGGGACGCCTCGCTTCGACGGATCCCAATCTCCAGAACATCCCCGTGCGCACCGAGGAGGGTCGCCGGATCCGCGAAGCATTCGTGGCCGAGCAGGGACAAAGCCTCGTCAGTCTCGACTACTCGCAGATCGAACTGCGCATCCTTGCCCATATTGCCGACATCGAGGAGCTGAAGGAGGCGTTTCGCGACGGGCAGGACATCCATGCGGCCACAGCGTCGGAGATGTTCGGTGTGCCTTTGGACGAAATGACCCCGGACGTGAGGCGGCAGGCCAAGGCGATCAACTTTGGCGTGATCTACGGGATTTCCGGCTTTGGCCTGGCGCGAAATCTCCGCATTCCACGGGCCGAGGCGCAGGGCTTCATTGATCGCTATTTCGAGCGCTTTCCCGGAATACGCGACTACATGGACGAAACGATCACCTTCGCCAAGAAGCATGAATTTGTCGAGACACTCTTCGGTCGCCGCATCAACACGCCGGAAATAAACAAGCGCGGTCCGCACGCCGGGTTCGCGAGACGCGCCGCCATCAACGCACCCATCCAGGGGACGGCCGCAGACATCATTCGTCGCGCAATGATCAGAATGCCGGATGCCATCGCCAAGCTTCCCGCGAGGATGCTTCTGCAGGTGCACGACGAACTCCTTTTCGAGGTCGAAGACTCTGCCGTCGACGACCTGATCGGAATTGCGCGTGGCGTCATGGAAGGCGCTGCCGACCCGGCGGTCCATCTTGATGTCCCACTGATCGTTGACGCCGGCCAGGGCAGGAACTGGGCCGAGGCGCATTGAGCCGGTCCAGAACGGGCCCTCAGCCGGACCCGACCTGCGGCACGGGCAAGTCTCCTGGACGCGAAGCGAAGTCTCCGGTTCAACGACGGCGAATGCGGCAGGATCTGATCAAGGCCGACCAGGACTGAACATTGAGGCAAGAAGAGACGTGGCGGAACCGATCAAGGATACCAGGAAAATGATTGCCGAAATGCAGCCACGCCTGCATCCGGGCATATACGTGTTCTGTTCTGGCATCAGGGATGGCCTTGCAGCAGACGTCGCGGAAGTGGCAAAGGGCAGCTTCGTCGAGGACGAGGGACTGTCGTTCATCATCCCGCAGGAGGAAACGGTCCGATTTGGAATCGCCAGCGGAATTCCAATGAGACAGATCACGCTGATGGTCCGGTCCGCGCTCGACGGCGTTGGCTTGACGGCCGCGGTCTCGTCCGCCCTCGCCGCACAGGGGATACCGGCGAACGTCGTCGCGGCAGCCCGACACGATCACGTTTTTGTGCCGGCAGATCGGGCGGAAGAAGCCTTGGCTATCCTGCTCGCACGGCAGGCAGAAGCGCAGGACGGACCATGAGCGCAGCAGCGAACAGGCCTAATGTCGAGATACGTTCCATGGAGGAACTCAGGGCGTGGCTGGCAGACAATCACGATTCGTCAGAGTCGGTCTGGCTGGTAACCTACAAGAAGGTCCACGTCGCCCACATTCCTTGGGGTGACGTGGTTGAGGAACTGATCGCCTGGGGCTGGATAGACAGCGCGGTTCGATCGGTTGACGAGACACGCTACAAGCACTTGATCTCCCCTCGGAAAGACAGTTCGGCTTGGTCTGCAGTAAGCAAAGGCATCGTCGCAAGGCTCCGGACTGAAGGGCGCATGCAGCCGTCGGGCGAAGCAAGGGTCGCCGTCGCGAGGAAAAGCGGCATGTGGACCTTCCTGGATGACGTCGAGCGGCTCGAGGTGCCGGCCGACCTGGCCGATGCGCTTGGCCCCGCGCGCTCGACTTTCGACAACTGGTCCCGGTCGATCAAGCGTGCATGGCTCGAAAAGATCAAGTGGGCAAAGACCGACCCGACGCGCGCCAAGCGCATTGCGGAATGCGCCCAAGCCGCGATGCAGAATCTCAAGAACGGAGGGCTTGCCTGAGAGGACATGCTCCGGAATCTGGCCGGCGGCACGCCGCGAATTCAGGGTGGAATGCTTGTCAATCGTCGACTGACCCTTTCCCCTGCCCTTCCCCTCTTCTATGAGTGCAGCAACGTTGAAGGTAAGGGACATGCAGGAACCCGAGATCACCGAAGATCTGATCGCCGCCCACGGGTTCACCCCTGAGGAATACCAGGAAGTTCTCCGCATATTGAACCGAGAGCCAACCTTTACCGAGCTCGGCATATTCTCCGCGATGTGGAACGAGCACTGCTCCTACAAGTCTTCGAAAAAGTGGCTGAAGACCCTTCCGACTTCGGGACCGCAGGTGATTTGCGGCCCGGGCGAAAACGCGGGCGTCGTCGATATCGGGGACGGCCAGGCCGTGGTCTTCAAGATGGAGAGCCACAACCATCCTTCGTACATTGAGCCCCACCAGGGAGCGGCGACAGGGATGGGAGGCATACTCCGCGACATCTTCACCATGGGAGCAAGGCCGGTTGCCGCGATGAACGCGCTTTCATTCGGCGAGCCCGACCATCCGAGGACCAAGCGCCTCGTGTCAGGAGTAGTCGAAGGAATCGGAGGCTACGGCAATGCCTTTGGCGTGCCGACGACGGGCGGCGAGGTGCGGCTTCACAGAAGCTACAACGGAAACTGCCTCGTGAACGCCTTTGCCGCCGGCATCGTGGAGACAGACAGGATCTTCTACTCTGCCGCGAGCGGTGTCGGCATGCCGGTCGTCTATCTTGGTGCGAAGACAGGACGTGACGGCGTGGGTGGGGCCACGATGGCCTCCGCGGAGTTCGACGGCAACAGCGAGGACAAGCGGCCTACCGTTCAGGTGGGAGATCCCTTCACCGAAAAGCGCCTGCTCGAAGCCTGTCTCGAACTGATGGCCACCGATGCGGTGATCTCGATCCAGGACATGGGCGCGGCGGGCCTCACCTGCTCTGCGGTGGAGATGGGTGACAAGGGCAGTCTCGGCGTCAGACTCGATCTTGATGCCGTACCACAGCGCGAAGAGGCCATGACGGCTTACGAAATGATGCTCAGTGAGAGCCAGGAACGTATGCTGATGGTGCTAATGCCCGAGTTCGAGATAGAGGCAAAGGCAATCTTCGAAAAATGGGATCTCGACTTCGCGATCGTGGGCGAGACCATTGAGGAAGACCGTTTTCTCGTCATGCACCAAGGCGAAACCAAGGCGGACCTGCCGCTTTCAAAGCTTGCGTCCAGCGCACCTGAATACGACCGTCCATGGATCGAGACGCCCCTGCCCGCCCCGCTTGCGGACGCACCCGCAATCGACCCGATCGACGGGCTCAAGGCGCTGATCGGCTCGCCCAACTACGCGCGCAAACATTGGGTGTGGGAACAGTATGACAGCCAAGTCACGGCCAACACTGTGCGTACTCCGGGTCGCGGATCGGGTATCGTCCGGGATCGAAAGACCGGCAAGATGCTGGCATTCACCTCTGACGTGACTCCCAGGTACGTGAAGGCAAATCCTATCGAAGGCGGAAAGCAGGCCGTGGCCGAGGCCTACAGGAACCTGACGGCCGCCGGAGCCAGGCCGCTAGCGGCGACCGACAACCTGAATTTCGGCAACCCGGAAAGGCCGCAGATCATGGGTCAGTTCGTCGGTGTCATCAAGGGGATTGCAGAGGCCTGCACCACCCTGGACATGCCGATCGTTTCCGGCAACGTCTCGTTCTACAACGAAACCGACGGGCAACCGATCCTGCCGACGCCGACCATCGGTGCTGTCGGTCTGATCCGGCCCGAGGAATCTCCCGTCGCGGGCGAAGTCCAGGACGGAGACTGGGCGCTCATGATCGGGGAAACGGCCGGATTGCTTGGCCAGTCCGCGCTCCTGGCCGAAGCCTTTGGCCGCGAGGAAGGGGAAGCCCCGACAGTCGATCTCGCCGCCGAGCGCGCCCACGGCGAATTCCTCAGGGAACACAGCGCCCTGATCCACGCTGCGACCGACCTGTCAGACGGCGGTCTTGCGCTTGCAGCCTTCGAACTGGCGGAAGCGGCAGGGCTGGGCGTTACACTTGACACGGATGAAGTTGCCGCACTGTTCGGCGAGGACCAAGCCCGCTACCTGATTTCCTGCGGCTTTGACCAGGCCGAGGCCATTTTGGCAGGGGCATCCCAAGTCGGCATCTCTGTCAGCCAAGTCGGACGCTTCGGTGGAAACCTGGTCACGTTCGGCGGGACGTCGGCACCGCTCGCCGAACTTTCCGAACTTTATCGCAATGCCTTTGCCGACGTACTTTCGTTGAATGATGGCTAGACACGACCGTCTACCGGGTGCCGACGGCGGTTGGCATCGCGTCAGAATAGCTGCCGGGAAAGGAAGAGCGCTGCCAGGAAAGGAAGCGGAACACCGGGCTCTGCGGACATGCACCTGAGAGCATGATGCGCGGATGACCCCGGTCGGTGCGGTAGGGACGGAAGACAACATAGGGGCAAAAGGACAGAGGGACGGGGTCGGAAGAACCAAAAATTGACGCAGGGCTTCGATCGAGCCCGTGTAAGCGTTTTGGATCCGGTCCACGCACACCATATGGGCCCGCAGCCATGAATGCTGCATCTCAGAGGCCGGACATACGACAGCACCTTGACCGCATGTCACACGTTGTCCGAATTCCAGCTTGCACCACAGGTGGCGTCCACATGCGTCAATTTCAGGAAGGTCGCAACGCCTGTATTGCATTCCGCCGCACCATTGCCGTCATTGAATTTGTTCTTGCCGTCGCTGGACATTATGGCGTGCGGTTGCAGGACGTGAGAACACATCGAATTCACCATTGCCGGGGCCACTCTGCAGAGCCGGAAACGTCGTCAGGCCCCACCGTCACCGCACATCCCAACGGATGCTTCAGACCGATCGCGTGATCCCGCCGTCAACGCGGATGTTCTGGCCTGTGATATACGCCCCGGCCTCCGAAGCAAGGAAAGCCACGACCCCTCCGATCTCCGCGAGGGACTTTCCGTAGCGCCCCATCGGGATCTTCTCCCGAAACTCGTCCTTTTCGGGCAGACTGTCGATGAAGCCCGGCAGGATGTTGTTCATGCGGATGTTCTCTGCGGCATACCTGTCGGAGAAGAGCTTGCAGAACGACGCCAGGCCGGTACGCATGACACCGCTTGTCGGGAACACCGGACTCGGCTCGAACGCGGCAAAGGTCGAGATGTTGATGATGCTGCCGCCGCCTTGGGCCTGCATGATTGGCGTCACAAGCCGCGTCGGGCGAACGGCGCTCAGGAAGTAGACCTCCATGCCGTCGTGCCAGTCGCCGTCCGTCAATTCAAGGATGTCCGCACGTGGCCCGTGGCCAGCCGAGTTCACCAGCACATCGATGCGGCCCCACTCCTTCATGGCGGCATCGACAAGCCGCTGCAGGTCGTCGTCCTCACGGTTCGAGCCCGTTACGCCGACGCCATCGAGCTCCTTCGCAAGCGCCTCCCCCTTTCCAGATGAGGAGAGAATTCCCACGTTGAAGCCGCTTGCGGCCAGGGCGCGAGCGCTGTCCGCACCCATGCCGCTTCCGCCGGCCGTGATAAGAGCAGTTCTTGTCATTGCATCCTCCTAGGTCAGTCGATTCCATCCCTGACGGCGGCAAGCAGCCCGTCGGCGCCACGCGCAAGGACCGATGTGTCCGTTCCACAGGCCAAAAAGGTAAAGCCCTCGTTCAGAAGTGTCGTGGCAAGACTCGCGTCCAGGACCAGCGTGCCAGTGGGCTTGCCGACCTCCCGCACGGCGCTGGCGGCCGCACGGACCAGTTCCCAGACCTCCGGCGCCATCGGTTGCCCCAACTTTCCGATATCCGCCGCAATGTCGGCGGGGCCAAAAAATATTCCGGAGACACCTTCGACCCGCGCAATTTCGGCGGCCTGTTCCATCGCCGCACGCGTTTCCAGCTGGAGAAGTACCGTGGTTTCGGCCTCGACGCGCCGGACATAGTCCGTTACGCGTCCGAACTTCGTTGCGCGGGTCGAGCCCGCAACGCCCCGCACGCCCCGCGGCGGATAGCGGGTCGCGGCGACTGCCTGACACGCCTCCTCGACGGACTGGATCATCGGAAACAGGAGGCCCGGCGCGCCGATGTCGAGCATCCGCTTCACGACCACGGGGGCGTTCCATTCCACGCGCACGATCGGAGTGGTTTTGTACGGCGCAAACGCCTGCAACTGGCCGAGAACGCTGAAATAGTCGCCGGGGCTGTGCTCCGTGTCGATCAGCGCCCAGTCATAGCCCGAGGGAGCCACGACCTCGGCAGCAAGATTGCTCCCCAAGGTGATCCAGATGCCGACCTGCTTCTCGCCGGCCGCAATCGCGTGCGTGAACCTGTTTCGCTCAAACTCCATTCAGATCACCGCCCTTTCGACAATCGGGGCATTCTTCACGATCCGCTCATAGTTGAAGAGCGCCAGATCCAGCGCCCTGTATTCCCCGTAGGTCAGCCACTCCGCCGTGCCACGCCCCATTGCCGGCGACTGCTGCAGCCCGTGACCCGAGAACCCGTTCAGGAAGATGAAGTTGCAGACTTCGGGATGCGGACCCATGATCGCGTTCTGGTCAAACGTATTGTAGGCGTAGTGACCTGCCCATTCGCTTGTGACCTTGATGGCCTCGAATCGCGGGATGCGCGTCGCCAATGTGGGCCAGACGAAATCTTGCCACAATGAATGATCCATCGTGAAGTCGTCGTAGTCCACTGCCGGGTCATGATCTGAGTGTCCGCCGGCCAGATACGTGCCACCGCCGTTTTCGCGTACGTGAACGCCCGACGGATCGATGGTAAGCGGCAGTTCCTGCTCCAACGGTCTTTCTGCGGAGAATATCCAGGAAAAGCGCTTTCGCGGCTCTACCGGGACTTCGAGGCCAGCCATGGCCGCCGTCCGCGAGGCGCGCGGCCCTGACGCATTCAAGACCTGCCCGCAGCAAACCACGTCGCCCGAATTCAGCGTGACGCTCTCGATGCGTCCGGCCGATCGTGTCATTGCGACCACTTCATTCTCGATATACTCGACTCCCCGTTCGCGCGCGCTCCGACGAAGCCAGTCAAAGACCGTCGGTCCGTCCCAATAGCCTTCGTCGACTGTGTTGATCGATCCAAGCACGATGTCGTCGACATTGTAGAATGGATAGGTCGCCTTGATTTCGTCGGCGGTCATCAGGACGGTCCCGGCCCCCGCCTCACGTTGAACCTCGAGATTTGCCCGAAGGACGTCAGCGAATCCCTCGGTATCGGCAAGGTACATGTAGCCGTGGCTGCGCAGCAGGATCTCCGGCACTCGCTCGTCGCCCCCCAGGTAGTTCCTAAAGTTCTTCACGAACTCCGCCGCGAACTGGCTGATCCGAACGTTCAGTTCCTCCGAAAACTGCTGGCGCATGCAGGAGTTGGTATGCGCGGTCGAGCAGGCTTCGTAGGTCGTGTCACGCTCAACCACGAGAACGCGGCCGTCAAAGTCCGTGCATTCGGTCAGGAACCAGGCGGTGGACGACCCCATCATCGCTCCGCCGACGATCACCACGTCATAGGTCGAATGCGCAGGCGCTTCGGTAGTTGCGGCCATTCAGAAGGCCTCCCCCTTGCGTGCGGCCTCTTCGACCGTCCGAATGTCTTCAGCCGAGAGGCCGTAGTCATGCGCGGCGGTCTCGGCGGATATGTACCCTCGTGCAAGGTCGCGCTTCACTAGCGCAATTTCCCTGTCCGCAGGTTCGCCGTATCCACCTCCTCCCGGGAACGCCAGCATCACCTTGCGGCCGTTCGGAACGAACTGCTTTCCCTTGCCGCGCATAGGAGTACCGTCGTCACGAGCAATCGTCGTGGGCGCGCCAGGCAGACCTCCGTTTCGACCGCGTGCCGGATGATGGATCCGATCGAACATGGCTTGAAAGTCGAATTCGTGACCCTCTGTCGCGCCGATTTCCATGTACTGGCCGAGGCCGCCCCGCTGTCGACCGGCCCCGCCGGAATCGGGACGAAGCTCCTTCCGCCAGATGATCACGGGACCGGTGTGCTCGGTCGCCTCGACGGGCATGGTCATGACGCCGGATGGAAAGGCGGTTGC
Source organism: Silicimonas sp. (assembly GCA_022826205.1). Classification (GTDB taxonomy): domain Bacteria; phylum Pseudomonadota; class Alphaproteobacteria; order Rhodobacterales; family Rhodobacteraceae; genus JAJEFO01. Next base: position 13,495 of record JAJDVJ010000033.1, read on the forward strand.
ATTCAACCCGTCATGTTCCGGGCGCGCTCCCGAGCCACCCGAATTGAATGTCAGCACCTCACCACGCCGAGCGGCTCCCGAAGCAGGTGCGCCCGGGCTTGGCCGCAGCGAAAGCTGGAAATTGCAAAGGCATCCGGCTCCTTCGGCGGGAACGACTCCGGGAAGAATCTTGTCGAGTGCGCCATAGACGGCGTCCGGGACGAAGTGCCCGATGATGTGCCGCAGCGCGACAGGAGCCGGATGCACGGCATTCACGATCGTGCCTTCCGGAGCCATCACCTCGAATGGCTCAAGCGATGCATGGTTGTTCGGGATTTCCGGGGCGATGGCGCACTTGAGGGCATAGCAGGCATAGGCCTTCGCATAAACGAACGGGCAGTTGATCCCCTTCTTGTCGATGCCGCTCGTGCCCTCGAAATCCACCAGAATCCTGTCGCTCTTGACTGACAGCCTGACCGCGAGGGTGATCGGGGTGTCGAAGCCGTCCACCGTCATCGAGCCGCTGGCCTCCCTTCGGGGCAGCGCGGCAATCCTCTCGACGGTTGCGCGGCGCGAGTTCTCCAGAATGAAGCCAGCGATGCCTTCCAGGGACTCGAGCTGGAACTCGTACATCATGTCCGAGAGGCGACGATGCCCGATCTCGTTGCAAGTGGCGAGCGCATACATGTCCCCGATTAGCTGGTCCGGTTCTCGCACGTTGCCACGCACGATGCGCAGGAGCGTTTCGTCCACCTCGCCGCGCTCCGCAAACTTCATGATCGGGATGTAGAGGCCTTCCTCGTAGACGCTGTGGGCATCGGCACCGAAACCCCGCCCTCCGATGTCGACGATATGGGCCGTGCAGGCGAGGAAGCCCACGAGCACGCCGTCGTGAAAGGACGGTGTCACCATGGTGATGTCATGCAGATGCCCGGTGCCCTCCCAAGGATCGTTGGTGATGTAGATATCGCCCTCGAAAATGTCCTGCCGCCCGATCCTGCGAATGAAATGCGCCACCGCATCGGCCATAGCGTTCACATGGCCCGGCGTTCCGGTCACGGCCTGGGCCAGCATCCGGCCCTGCGCGTCGTAGACGCCCGCCGACAGGTCGCCGGCTTCACGGACGCTTGTGGAAAAGGCCGTGCGCACCAGGGCCTGCGCCTGTTCCTCGACAACAGAAATCAGTCGGTTCCACATCACTTGGAAGGACACATTCGAGGGCTTCATGAACTACCCTTTAACCTGGATGTCGATGCAGCCGTCAGGCTGGCAGGTCGCCCTGCTGCCGACCGGCACGATGATCGTCGTCTCGCCTTCGGTGACGGCCGCGGGCCCGACAACATGCTCTCCGGGTAATATGGAACTCCTGTCGACCGTCACGGCATCCTGATGCCAGCCACTCTCGGGATCGACGATGCGTCGCTTTCCGGACTCCCTTGCCTTGCTTCCGGCCGGCATCAGGCTCACCGGCTCCACCGCTTCCGCAGGCGTCGACGCCTTGACGGACCAGACCGTGATTTCCACGTCCAGGCCCGCAACAGGTCGCCCGAAGAGTCTCGTGTAGTCTTCCTCGAACCGTTTCAGGAATGTCGCCGCATCCGGCTCTCTTGCCTGCTCCTGTGACAGCTGGATCGGGATCTCCCAGCCCTGCCCCGAGTATCGCATGTACATCTTGAACTCGGAGATGATCTCGCTGGCTGCATCGCAGGTCCGGACGAAGCCGGTAGCGTCCTTTTCCAGTTCGGCGAACAGTTCCTTTCCCCGTGTCGGATCGAAATCCGAGAGCCTCATGTAGATCGAACGGTTGGCCTCGAAGCTGAACGGCGCGCGCAGGAACCCGATCGCCGACCCGACGCTTGCAGCGGGCGGCACGATCAGCCGCTCTATGCCAAGTTTCCCAGCTACCCGTCCGGCATGCAGTGGTGCGGCACCGCCGAACGCGATCATCGTGTACTCGCTCAGGTCTTCGCCGTTCTCCACGGCGTGGACACGTGCCGCGTTCGCCATGCTTTCGTCCACGACTTCCGATACGCAGAGGGCAGCCTCGTCCAGCGCCATGTCAAGCGCGTCGCCCACATGAGTCGCGAGCGCCGTTTCCGAAAGGCCGGGCCGAAGCTTGATAGATCCGCCGGCAAAGTTGTCCGGATCGATCCTGCCCAACACCAGATCCGCGTCCGTCACGCCGGGACGCTCGCCGCCGCGGCCGTAGCATGCCGGTCCGGGCTCCGAGCCGGCGCTTTCCGGCCCGACCCGGATCTGTCGCATTGCATCCACTCGGGCGAGGCTGCCGCCTCCGGCCCCGATCTCGACCATGTCGATCACGGGGATCGAGATCGGCATGCCCGAGCCCTTCTTGAACCGGTAGGATCGGGCCACCTCGAAGACGCGGGATGTCCGCGGGGTCTGGTCCTTGATGAGACAGATCTTTGCGGTTGTCCCACCCATGTCGAAGCTTAGCACCTTCTCGATTCCCTGGCGTGCCGCAACATGTGCCGCATAGACTGCTCCGCCAGCGGGTCCGGATTCGACCAGGCGGACGGGAAACTCGGCGGCATTCTCCAACGAGATGATCCCGCCGCCGGAGTGCATCAGGAAGATGTCGCAGCACACGCCTTCCGCCCTGAGACGGTCTTCGAGGCGGTTGAGATAGGAATTCATGAGCGGCTTGATGTAGGCGTTTGCCAGCACGGTGTTGAATCGCTCGTATTCGCGCATCTGCGGGCTGACCTCGGACGAAAGCGACACCATGGCATCCGGCATCCGTTCAGCCAGAACCTCTCGCACCATCACCTCATGCGCACTGTTGACATAGGAGTGGATGAATCCGACGGCAACGCTCTCGAAGCCGGCCTCGGCGATCCGGTCAACCGTGGCTTCGACTTCGCCCCGGTCCAGTGCGACCAGCACGTCACCTTCCGCACTCACACGTTCGCGAACGGTGAATCTCATCTGCCGTGGCGCAAGCGGCTCGGGCAGATTCAGGTTCAGGTCATATTGTTCGAACCGGGATTCGGTGCGCATTTCGATGACGTCACGAAATCCCTCGGTTGTGATCAGCGCCGTCTTTGCTCCCCTGCGTTCGATAAGGGCATTGGTCGCCAGCGTAGTGCCATGAATGATCTGCCCGATGTCGCCGGGTCGAATCCCCGCTTTGCCGCATGCCTGGTGCATGCCGTTGACGATCGCGTCCTCGGGGGCAGCATAAGTGGTAAGAACCTTGGCCAGGAACTGCTCGACATCGCGCTCCAACACGATGTCGGTAAAGGTTCCGCCGATGTCAACGCCGAGGCGGATGGAGCCAGGAGTCACGTGGTCAGTCCCCGCAGAATTTCGGAAGGTCTCCAGAATCACCTGCGTATGTCTCAAGCTAGCGAAGGGAAAACGCAAACCCAATTTCGAAGGGTGCGATTCTCGTATGGTTCACTTTTCGTATTCTTGATGTTCTTCGCGAATCATGCCGCAAGCGCGATTCTCACCACCGGCCGGTTGTCGTTGGCGCATTGCGGAGGCTTCCAGCCGCCGTTTCGACTCAGGCGGGGC
>JAJDVJ010000045.1 GCA_022826205.1 Silicimonas sp.
CGAGTTCGGACGGTTTGCGAAAGCAGACCGAAAGAGCCGAGGGCAGGGCAAACCGGAAACCTTCGACTTTCTTGGCATGACGCACTTTTGCGCCATAACCCTGAAAGGGAAATTCCGTGTCGGTCGCAAACCGTCCCGAAAACGGGTGAGACGGACTCTCAGGCGGATCAAGGAAGAACTGCGCAAACGTCGGCACATGGGCAAACACGAAGTGGCGCGATGGCTCGGAAGAGTCATCAGCGGGTGGCTGAACTACTACGCCGTTCCCGGCACTTCAAAAGCCCTGTCGAGGTTTGTCATCGCGGTCAAGCGGCTGTTCCTGCGCGCCTTGCGCAGACGCTCGCAGAAAGACCGCACTGAATGGTCGGCACTGGCTCGCCTAATTGGAGTCCACTGGCCAGAACCCACCATCCGTCACCCGTGGCCCGGCCAGCGTCTTGCCGTCAACACCCAAGGCAGGAGCCGGATGCGTTAACGCGCTCGTCCGGATCTGTGCGGGGGGACCGGGGCAACCCGGTTTCCTACCGCGATTCTTGAGTGAGTGCCCAGGGGCAAGGCCGATCTCGAGGACCCCGGCAAGCACGTGCAGCAGGCCAAATTCAAAGTCGACAGCTCGGTCATGGATTCATGTGTGTGAACAGGACGTATTCGACCGCGACATGAACGATGGAGGCCGCGCTCAGCGGTTTGACCACCACCGACAAGAACTTGTCCAGATGCAGCGTGACAAGAGTCGACGCGATCATGTACGGGTGATGGTGAAGGCCGTGACCTCTCATGGCTAGTGAGCCGCATTGCTCTCTCGTGCGACTGCGTGAGACTCTCATGCTTCTGAATTTCGAGGCACGCATCATCGAATTCCAGCCACCGCGCGGATCTATCCGTTGCGCAAATGCATGATGCCGTGTCGTTCCCCTCGTTGAAACTCAATCGCATCGCCGGAGGCGCTTGTTGAGGTTTGCTGGTACGGAGTTGGCCAGTCACGAATTGAAGAAGAGCTCGCTGTATCGCGTGCGCCCGACACACCGGCCACACGTTTCCCCGGCCTGCAGATCACTCACTAGGAAAGTGGCTCCATTCAGTCTGCGGCGTGGGTTTCCAGCGCCTGCCATGCGGCGCGACGGGCCTCGTCGAACGATCCGACGATCCGGTCGGCTGGTATCGCGCCGAGGATGTCGAGACTGTGCAAGGTTGCCGCCACGTCGTTGCTGAGGCCCGTGACGATGCACTCCGTCTCGGACCTGGCGGCGATTTCCATTAATTGCCCGATCACCATGGCGGCGCTGTCGTCGATGTAGACAGTGTCCGAGAAGTCGAAGACGACGACCTCGTGCTCCTTGATGTCCAGACCGATCACACTGACCAGTCTGTGGGACGAAGCGACGCTCACCATGCCTCTCAGTGCCACCATGCCGACCCTGGCTGCGTGCGGGTCGGCATGCATTGAAATCTCTTCCTCCCCGAAAAAGGACGAGTCCAGCAGCGGCACCGATACCACGCTGTCGAGCTCCAGTTGTTCCAGCCGCCGCGCATGAACCATGCCGCCGGCGATCAGCCCGATCGCGACCGCCGTGATCAAGTCGACGAACACCGTGAGGCAGAGTGTCGTCAGCATAACGACAAGGTGCTCGCGACGAAGCCGGTGAAGCCTTCTGAGCATGCGCCAGTCGATGATGTCCCAGCCGACCTTGATCAGCACCCCGGCCAATGCGGCAAGCGGAATCGGCTCGACGACCCGCCCGAGACCCAATACCAGGGCAAGCAGGAGCAGCGCGCGCAGCGCTCCCGACACCGGCGTCGATCCTCCGGAGTTGATATTGGTGACCGTTCCCATGGTAGCCCCGGCGCCTGGCAGCGCTCCGATCAGTCCTGCGGCGATGTTGCCGATGCCTTGGCCGATCAGTTCCTTGTCCGGGTTGTGACGGTTGCCTGTAATGGAATCGGCCACAAGGGAGGTCAGCAAGCTGTCGACCGAACCAAGCAGGGCGAGGATGATGGCCGGTGGCAGCGCATGCACCAGGAATTCGGCCTGTGGCAGGCCGAGCTGGAGGGTCGGCAGTCCGACCGGGATCGCGCCTATGACGGGCGCGTCAGTGAAATACAGTATGCCCAAGGCCGTTCCCGCGGCCAGCGCGACGAGGGGGCCAGGGACGAATCGCGAGATCCTTCGCGGCCAGAGAAACCCCACTGCGAGCGTGACCAAGCCTATGGCGAATGCACTGGCGTCGATGCCGCTAACCGCCCCCGGAAGCGCGCGTGCCGCGCCCATCGGTCCCCCCGTCGCTCCCGAAGCGCCGAGCAACGGCAGCGACTGCATCAGCATGATGATGATGCCGACACCGGACATGAAGCCGGAAACGACGACATGAGGAGTGTAGGCCACGAATCGACCGACTTTCGAGACTCCCAGAAGCACCTGCAGGAGGCCCGCAAGGACGACGACTGTCAGCGCTTCGGTGAGGCTGGTCGCGTGGCTGGTCAGCACAACCGCCATTGCGACGGTCATAGGTGCCGTCGGACCGGAAATTTGAGAGCGCGTACCGCCGAATACGGATGCGAAGAAGCCGACCGCGATGGCGCCATAGAGCCCGGCAGCCGCACCCATTCCGGAGGCGACACCAAAGCCAAGCGCGACAGGCAGAGCCACCACCGTGGAGGTGACGCCACCGAAGACATCGCCGCGCAGCGTATTGAGGTCGTAGTTCACGCGGAATCTGCCCATCCTATAGGAGCCCTTGCTGCTGCCCAGGGTGCAGGCATGACCCTCGACAGTGGACGAGTTCGCCGAGCAGAGGCACGGGTTGGTGAATGTGCGAACGGGTGCCGGACATGGCAGCGACCTGCACCGACGGCATCGCGAGCTGCAGATCCGGGATGATCCACGCGACGCCTTTTGTGCGGTGCGGCGGCAGCAGAATGCCGGAGTCGCGACCAATCGTGCGAAGGGAAGACTGGATCGACTTCAGATTGAGTTCTCCAGAAACAACGCGAGTCGCCCTTGGGTCCGGCGCAAGATGCGTCCGTGCCGTAGCCAGCGCGTTGCTGGTCTCGTCTTGAGTGAACATGGCTAAGGCACCTGTGAACACGCAAAGGCCGCTGCGATGCGCCGGGTGCAATTCCAGCGGTACCTGACCTTGCAAGTCAGGAGACCGCCGGTTCGGCGGAATTGGAACCGCAGCAACTTGTTACGCACGCTGAGGAGGTCGATGCCTGTACCGGATTTCTGTGTCATATCAATCAGGCAGTCAGCATACTTGACGTCCGTGCAGGCCCGACTTCAGTCGAACGCGACTGGTGACACGTCAACCTGCCGGCCCGTTGCTGAGTGTTTTCAATCTCATTGCGGCACCCTGCCGGTTTCGCGTCGCCTTGACTCGCATACAGGCAATTCCGAATTTCAACAAGAACCTGTCCGAACCGCGATTCCCGGACAATCAGGACCGTTCAGCGGCAGTGAAACCGCTTCGCCCATTCTATGTCCTTCCGAGGCAGCGTCCCGGTCCCGAGCCAGGTGCACCGGAGCTCGTGTTCACGGCCGGTCTGCTTGGAAAAGGCTTGGAGCTGGGGCCTCGAAGATGTCGTCAGGATTCTTCAGCGAGCGCAGCGAGTGCTGCCCCGAGGTCTCCGTAGCCCGTGACGCGATGTTCGAAGCCCAGCCCAAGGCGCTTGGCGCAATCGCGTGCCTTCTCGACAAGCGCGGGGTCATCGGTCTGGGCTTGGTACACGAGCATTTTGTAATGCCCGAAATAGCTGTCCCGCAACTCGGGATGCCGGTCCAGGCCTAGAGGTTTCCAGACAAAGGCGTCGAATTGCCGAACCAGGAAGTCCGTCAGGTAGAATGACGTGAACTCCTGGTCGGCCCGGTCGAGGAAGTCCTTCGTGCCTTGGTAGAAGGCGAAGCAATGGGGCCCGGCCATCATCTCGATGCCGAGTTCCGTTGCGGCTTGCGCGAGTTCTCCGCCCGTGCCGCAATCGGCATAGGCCAGAAAGATGCGGTCGTAGCCCGTTGCCTTGGCCACGGCGGTGCGCACCGCGGGCACGATCCTCTCGGGATGGTTGTGGTAGATGGCCGGCAGGCAAAGGAGATCAATGTGATCGAAGTTGCGGGTCAGAGCCAGGATTTCCCGGGCGAGGGCGCCGCAACCGAGCACCAGGATCCGGCCGCGCCCCGTCGGGCGCAGTCCCTGTTCGGTCAGTTCGCCGTCGCTTGGAATGTCCATGCCGATGCCACCTGCTCTGGCGCTGGAGGAAGAATCCGCGACGAAGGTGCCAAATGCAAGCTCGGATGTCTCGACTTTGCGGGCCGATTTCGCGCGCTCCCAGAATGGAAGTTTCGAAAATGCCTCAAAGCGCTGTCCTTGGTGGGGAGCACTTGGTGTAACCCGCAACGAGCGCCGATTCCGCGCCCGCTGCCAAGGAACGGCCCAAGTTATCGTAGAGCGCGTGCAGCATGATGCCGCGTGCACCGTTCATGTCCCGGTAGGAGACGATGCTGCCGTCCGAGACCGTCTTCGCGCCGTCGGCTTGGTAACGGTGGTCGGTGCCGGGTTCGACGGAAGCCCGGACCCTGCAATGCCCTCCGGGCATCCGCTCACTTAAGTCATGCCGTCCTCTCTGTATCCGGCGTGACTTCGATTGCTTCGTGGCCTTCCCGCGTATCGACAGACGCTTCTTTGCCATCCACGTGACGCAGCGCTACAGCGGCCAAAATTGGTTGCGCCTGGATGACTTCCTGCATTGCTTCCGGAAGTCAAAGCACCCGGTAACTTTCCCAGACATCGCGAAGATATCCGCCGCCGAGCAGAAGCTGCCGTGCCTCCGACTCTATGCTGGCCTTTTCGAGCGCGCGGGGGACGACTTCGGGTATGTACTTTTTTGGTACAGTTGTCACACCGTCGCTGTCACAGACCACCAGGTCACCGGGGAATACGGTCAGCCCGTAGACACAAACTGGCACATCCCATTCGCGTATCGCGACCCGCCCAAGTGCATCGGTTGGACGGGCACCGCGGGCGAACACCGGAAACCGGTCCAGTTCGTTGATTTTCGCAATGTCACGAACCAGCCCGTCGATCAGCGCACCGCGTGCACCTCTGCCAGCGGAGGCTGTAGAAAACAGTTCGCCCCAAGCTGCAGCTGGTGCGCGCGAGCAATCGAGCACGACGAGATCGCCATCGCCAAGCGAATCGACGAAGTCGATCTCGCCGCCATATGGGCGTTCCGGAATTTCATTTACCGGCATTGAGATTGCCGTGCGCGCATGTCCGATCAGGACGCCATCCGGCCCGGCGACGTGGCGGGCTCCGGGCTTCAATGTCTGAAAACGCTTGCCGAGCGCATCGCAGACGTCCGAGTAGACGGCCGAATAGGTCTCCCGGGCCAGAGCATCGAGATCAAGTGCGTTTTCTGCGTGAGCTGTGCCTGATGGCATCGTTTGCGTTGTCCTTGTGAGCTCGTGAAGTTCGGTATTGACCGGTTTGCCGGGCCAGGATCAGAAAGAGGCAAGCAGGCCACCATCAACAAGATGGTGGGAGCCAGTTATGAATGAAGCGTCGTCGCTCAGCAGGAAAGCTGCGAATCGGGCGACTTCCTCAGGCTTTCCGACGCGGTTCAGTGCGTGCAGTCTGCCCCAATCAGCAAGCTGTTCCTCCGGCGCCTCGGGACGGAAGTGCCGGGCATTTGCTTCAACCAGCGGCGTCTGGATCGTGCCAGGGCAGATCGCGTTTACGCGAATGTTCTTGTGCCCATGGTCCAGCGCCATGACACGGGTCATGGAGATTACCGCTCCCTTGCTCGCTGCGTAGGCGGCCACATCCTGTTGAGTGGCCAGGGCCTGGATCGAGGACATATTGACGATCGAGCCGCCGCCTGCCGCCTCCATGGCTGGGACCGCATGCTTGCACATCAAGAATATGGCCTTGAGATTGACATCGATCACCGCGTCGAAATCCATTTCTGACATGGTTACAACTGTGCCGTGCAACTCCTGTCCGGCGCAATTGAAGACGCCTCTGAGTGGTCCGCACGACGAGGCGGCCTCGACAGCCTTCAGGCACTCGGATGATTGCGTGATGTCTGCTTCAATTTTGGTGATGTTGTCCGGCAGGCTTGCCAGACCCTCGCCATTGCGGTCCACGCCAAAGACATCTGCACCGAGCTTCGCAAAGACCAGCGCTGAGGCGCGACCAATACCCGAAGCAGCCCCCGTTACGATTACACCGTCTCTCAATGAGGTCATCGTCGTCCTCCGCCGGCGCATTACTTGATATTGACAAACGTCATTTGACATTAATAAACTATTCCGGGGCGAGGTAGAGGTCAAGCAACACTTGGTTCACTCAGAATCTGCACATCCGCTCACGTGAGAGGGCAGGCCCCTGTCGCTGGTCGCAGCGAATGAGGATGCTACCGGAACACTTGCGAGACTTGCCGAGGAGAAGGAATTTGCGTGCCCGATGAACTCCGGGACCAAGTACGTACTAGGTCAGATAGCGAGATGCCTCGGACGAGTATGCCGAGCATCGACAAGGCGCTGCGGGCATTGCTGACACTGGCCGATGCCGGCCCGGCGGGTTTGCCGCTTTCAGACATCGCCAACCGTCTCGAGTTGAACAAGTCGAGTCTGCATGTCACCCTTTCGGCACTGCGCTTCAGGAATTTTGTCGAACAGGCGCCCTCGACAGGATTTTATCGGTTGGGCCCTACACTGGAAAAGCTCTCGCAGACCTATTTGAGTTCGCTCGACATACGCGCGACGCTGCGCCCGGCGGTGCAGCGGTTGGCCGAGCAGGTAGACGAAGTTTGCCATATTTCGGTGCTCGACGGGCGCGAAATCCTGTACATTGAAAAGATCGAGTCCACCAAAGCGATCCAACCTGGCACCAGGGTAGGCGGGCGTCTGCCAGCGCTTACAACCGCCATGGGCAGGGCAATGATCGCGCATGAGTTTCCGACCTGCAATTCCTTCCGAGCACGGTTCGAAGGAGCGTTGATCCCACGCACACCCAACGCGCCAAGTGACCTGGATGAAGAATGGAAGTGCATTTGCGACGCACGGGAACGCGGCTATGGCATCGACAACCAGGAGAATGTCGAGGGCCTTGTTGCTGTTGCAGTTGCCGTGCTGCGTGGCGGCCGCGCGGTTGCTGCCGTCAGCGTCGTCTCCCTTGCAGATGACAACGTGGATATCGAAGGTAATGTGCAGTTGATCAGGGATGCGCTGGATAGTGTGATGGTTCCGCCGTTGCATTTGCCAGAACCGGCAGCCCGATCGTCAATTCTGTAGGAAGGATCCAAGGTCATGCCACCAAATGATGAACCATGCACACCGCAAGGACCTCGCTGGGTCGAACAATCCAGTCACCGTCATTGGCTGATGGGCGAGGCGACACGGTTGTTCGATTTCTACCAGGTGGGCTCGATCGACCCTCGGGGCGGGTACTTCGACCTGGATGACCGCGGCGAACCCCTGCCTACAGGCTGGCCGCCTGCGCCCGAGCCAACCCGCAACCTCTTTAACACCACGCGCATGATTTACTGCTTTGCCATTGGACACCTGATGGGCCGACCTGGCGCGTCCCGGATCGTGGACCATGGGGTCGAGTTCATGTTGAAGGGGCATCGTGATCAGGAGCACGGTGGCTATCACTGGGCGACGGGTCACAACGGACCGACCAACAGCGCCAAGGTGGCCTATGGCCATGCCTTCACTCTGCTGGCCGCGGCCAGCGCAAAGGCTGTCGGGCATCCCGACGCTGACAGGCTTCTGGAGGACATTACAGACATTCTCTTCGACCGCTTCTGGGAAGAAGATCATGGTGCAATCCATGAGGATTTTCATGCCGACTGGACGCCGGTTGAATCCTATCGCGGACAAAACTCGAACATGCATCTGACCGAGGCGCTCATGGCGGCGCATGAGGTCACGGGCGATGGTGAATACCTCCGGAAGGCGGAAAGGATTGCCGCCTTGCTGATTCAGAAGATCACGGCAAACAACAACTGGCGCCTCCCCGAACATTTTACGTCCGACTGGTCGATTGATTTCGAATATGATCGCGATGTATTCCGCCCCTTTGGCTCGACGATCGGCCACTGGCTTGAGTGGTCCAGGCTTCTGCTGCAACTCTGGGTCGCATCCGGATCCGAGCATGACTGGATGAAGGACGCCGCCCGGATCATGTTCCGCCAGGCAACTGAAGAAGGCTGGGCCGACAATGGCGGGGGCTTCTATTTCACGGTGGGTTGGGACGGAAATCCGGTTGACCGTGACCGTTACTGGTGGCCATGCACCGAAGGTATCGGCGCCGCCTACTGGCTGGGTGAGCATGTCGGCGGTGATTTCCATGAATTCTGGTATCGCCGGGTCTGGGACTGGTGCGAGACGCATCTGATCGACCGTGAACTGGGCTCTTGGCATCACCAGCTCAACGATGACCTGGTGCCGGTGACCGACCCCTGGTTTGGCAAGCCGGACCTGTATCATTCACTTCAGGCGGCGCTGATTCCGCTAATGTCGGCGACCGGCTCCATCATCAACGGTCTGAAGACCGGCGGCATAAGGATCTGAGAGGCTTCATGACTTACGACATCCAGTGTATTGCCCCAGCGGGTGATGTGTGTGGCGAAGGCGCCGTCTGGTGCGCCTCGGAAGCTGCGGTCTACTGGACGGACATCAACCGCTTCCTGATTCATCGCCTGAATTCTGAAACGAGCGCCGTAGAGAGCTGGCACTTCGACGAGCCGGTGGTGGCGCTGTCCCTGACCACCGAAGAGGGACGTCTCTTGGTTGCGCTCGCCTCGAAGCTGATCTGGTGGTGGCCAGCGACCGACAGGCGCGCGGACCACGGATTCTTCCTGCAAGGTTCGCCGGAAGTGCGCTTGAATGATGGACGTGCCGATCCTGAAGGCAATTTCTGGGTCGGCTCGATGAAGAACAACGTCCTGCCCGATGGAGAGGCCGGTGAGGCCGGGGGTGCCGATGGCGTCCTCTACAGGATCGCGCCCGATGGGTCTGCGAGCGTGCACATGGACGGTCTGGGCATTTCGAACACGCTCTGCTGGAGTCCAGACGGCGGCACGTTCTACACTGCAGACACGCTGGCCAACGAAATCTACGCATTCGACGTGACCAGGGAAGGGATCGGGAACCGGCGGATGTTCTTTGGTGCCGATGATCGCGGACTTCCAGACGGATCCGCCATGGACAGGAACGGAGACCTCTGGAACTGTCGCTTCTTCGGTGGAGCAATTCTGCGCATCGCTTCTGACGGGACATTGCGAGAAGTCATCGAAATGCCCGTCCGCAACATCACAACCGCGACGTTCGGCGGTCCGGATCTGAAGACACTCTACATTACTTCGGCGTCTGCGCTCCGCAATCCTGGCGACAGACTTGCGGGATCCCTCTGGGCCATACGTACCGAAGTTGCCGGCCTGCCCGAGAATCGGGTGAAGATCGCGTAGAATTAGGCGACGACCGGAAGTGAGTGGCTAGTCGACGACTTCAAGCAGCGCCTCTGCCGTCGCGCGATCTGTTAGAATCGAGTTGCAGTATTTCCCTCGGAGGATCGCGAGGATTGCGGCAACGCGGTCAGTTCCTGTCACGGCCAGCACCACGTTGGGGATCCGGCGCAAGTCGTCGGGCAGGATTCCGATGACCCGATGGTTGATTTCGACGTCGAGCAATTCGCCGTTCCGGTCGAGATGAAACCCGAGAATGTCTGCCGCCGCATTCTTTTCCCTCAGGTCGTGCAGGTCAGCTTCGCTGAGATATCCGGAACGGGCCAGACCTGACGTATCGGAGAACGGCGCGCCGACGCTCGTCAGAAGAACGTCTGCGCGTTTGAGCAAATCCAGAACCGAGATGATCGAAGCCGAATTTCTCAATGCTTCGGCAACATGGACCGTGTCGACGATCAGCGGCGACGGCATCAATCGCGCAGAATGACCCAGCCGGTCAGCGAGTCGTTGAGCAATCCGAGCACCATCGTGATCATCTCCCAGAGCGCCTGATGCCCCGCTTGCCTGCACCACTATGCCTTGCCGGGCGGATGGGCCGGGCGAAATGTTGCCGACAATGGTATTGACGTGGCGCCCCCAACTGACCGCGATGAGATCTGCCTCGCGCAGCGCCGTTTCGATGGACGCTGCACACAGGCTGCCATATCGATAGAGTTGCTCGCCACTGTCGATGCGCGACGGCTGCGTAAAGACATGCGCACTGTCGATGCCAAATCGCTCTTCGAATTCCGCTTCCATGTCCGACAGTCGCGTCAGCGGATAGTTGATGCGAATGTCCACCAGGTTCCGATCCCGTGCTTCCTGCAAGAGCCGCGATGCCATCGAAACAGAACGCCCGAGTCTCTTGGCGATCTGACTGAGCCCTTCGCCGCCAAGATAGTAGGCGTAGGCAACCTGGGCGAGCAGTTCATCACGATCCGAAGCCATGACACCACTGTCCCTCATCACATCTTGGGATGCAAGTTTTCCACCCGTAAAGAAAATCTTGCAAGAATTTTTGATCCACTGTAAAAAAATTGCAAGTCGCTTCAGCGACAAGAGAATTACGGCCTTTCGATGGGTGCCGCGAAGGGTTGGCGTTATCCGGAGAGTTTCCATGACCCAGGCCGCCCGCGCAAATGACCGCTGGATTGCGGAATGCCAGGCTCTTGCGGATGGCATTCGACGGCGCGTGTTGAGCCATACAGTGACGCACGGGGGGTATCTCTCCCAGGCATGTTCCTCGGCCGAGGTGGTCGGCTTTCTCTATGGTCGGGGTATGAACCTCGGGCCCAGCGAGGGGCCGCTGGTGCCGCCGCCCTATTCCGTCGCGCCGTCGAGAGGCAACCCGGGCTATACAAGCGGGATGCTCTACAACGGACGCCGGGCCGCGAACAAGGACCGGTTCTTTCTCTCTCCGACCCATTACGCGATGACGCTCTACGCTGCACTGATCGAGAGCGGGCGGCTGGGACCGGACGGGCTGTCGCAGTTCAACACCGACGGCTCGACAGTCGAAATGATTGGCGGCGAACACTCGCCGGGGCATGAGACCAATGGTGGCAGTCTAGGGCAGACGATCAGCCAGGCCGCTGGCGTGGCGTGGGCCCGACGCCGGAAAGGCGACGTCGGAAAGGTCTGGGTCTTCCTGTCGGACGGCGAGTGCCAGGAAGGTCAGGTCTGGGAGGCGATCATGAACCTGGCATTCCAGAAACTCGACAACATTCACATTGTGGTAGACAACAACGGCCAGCAGGTGGATGGGCGCACCGAGCAGGTGATGACACTGGAACCGCTCGACGCGAAGTTCACCGCCTTCGGCGCCCATTGCCTGCGCGCCGACGGTCACGACCTTGCCGCGCTCGACGCCGCGTTCGAGACGCCGCATCCCGGCAAGCCTCTGGTCGTCATCGCCGATACCGACCCCACGCGTGGCATTGGGCTCCTGAAAGAGCGCTGGCCCAACCTGCATTACATCCGTTTCAAGGGAGAGGACGAGCGCGCCCGTTATGCTGAGGCCCTGAAGGCGATGGGAGACTAGTGTGGAGACGGTCAGCCGCGTTCACGCCAAGGCCCTGATAGACTGGGGCAAGACGCATCCCGAAGCTGTGGTTCTGTCGGGCGATCTGACGGCCTCTTGCGAGGCGGACGGGTTCCGCGATGCGTATCCGGATCGGTTTCTGTCCATGGGACTTGCAGAACAGAACATGATGGGCTTTGCCGCCGGGCTCGCGCGTGAAGGCCTGCGCCCGCTGGTCCACACCTTTGCCGTTTTCATGTATCGCCGGGCACTGGATCAGATCGAAATGTCCATTGCCTATCCCAACCTGCCGGTGTGCATACTGGGTTTTCTTCCGGGCGTCACGACGCCGGGCGGTGCCAGCCACCAGGCAATAAACGACATCGCGGTGCTGCGCTCGCTGCCAAACATGACGATCATCGAGGCCGGGGACGCAACGGACGTGGAATCGATGCTGGAGGTGGCCGGCCAGGTGGAGGGGCCAGTCTATTGCCGAATGTTGCGCGGCGCGCTTCCACGACTCTTTCCAGCCAGCCACCGGATGCGACTCGGTCAGGCCCGGTTGTTGAGCGACGGAGATGAAATGGTGCTTCTCAGCAGTGGAATCTGCACCGAAGAAGCATTGCGCGTAGTCGACATGCTGCGCGTGCGTGGCGTGGGCCTGCGGCACCTACATGTTTCGACGCTGAAGCCCTTCGACGACCCACAGGTCCTTGACGCGTGCCGCGGTGCAAGGATGGGCGTGATCACGATGGAAAACCATACGCGCCTCGGAGGGCTCGGCACCTGCGTGGCCGAAATGATGGCCGACCATGGAATCGCCAAGCGGCAGATCCGCCTGGCATTGAACGACACCTACCTTCAGGGTGCCAGCCCCAAGTTCCTGATGGCCCGTCATGGCATTGACGCGGCGGCGCTCGTACGTGCCGTCGAGGAGCTTGCCGGTCGATCTCTCGACTTCGACGTTGAAGACTTCGGCACCCAACGGACAGGCAAATACTATTCCGATGCCCAGCAGGAGGCTCTGTAGAACGTTGATGGCACATGTGAAACCGCGGAGAATTGGCAGACCCTTTGGCAGGGTCGAGATCCTGCATGATGATGACCAGCCAATTTCCGGCAACGATTTCACCATCACGGTTCTGCCCGGAGAGAACATTGCCGAACCAGACGTGGCAGGCGACCGTGTCACGCTGGCGGCGGGGAACTTGCCGCGTCCAATGGGGATGTCCGGGTGGCCTCGTCGCGCCGGCGGCCTCCCAGGAACACGCACCTTTGCCCGGCACCGGACGCAACATTCCGGTCAGGCAGCCGGGTCGCGGCTGATCGACTGAGGAGGAGGGGGAGGAACCATGGCCGACTATCTTCTTGGGATTGACATCGGTTCCTACGAGTCCAAGGGCGTCCTGACCGACGCACAGGGCAAGATCCACGCACAGCACGTTGTGAAGCACCAGCTAGAATTTCTGGGCGACGGCCAGGTGGAACATGACGCCGAGGCGATCTGGTGGGGCGAATTTTGTGAAATCGCCCGTACGCTTGCCGCCAGAGTCGATCCGCCGGAGATTCGCGGGGTCGGCGTTTCCTGTGTCTTCTCCATGTTGCCGGTCGACGCCAGCAACGATCCGCTGCGATCTGGCGGCATTCTCTACGGGGTGGATACCCGGTCCGTGTCCGAGGTCGAGGCTGTCAATGCCCGCTTCGGCGAGGATTCGATCTTCGAGGCGTCGGGAAACACGCTCAGCACCCAGTCCATGGGCCCCAAGATCGAGTGGCTCAAGAACCATGAGCCAGGAGTACATCGCGATGCCGCAGCATTCGTGCACGGCGCCAGTTTCATCGTGGCGCGCCTGACCGGCGAGCGTGCAATGAGCCATTTCGACGCGGCATTCTATGCGCCGATGTATGATCCATCGGCGCAACGATGGAATGCAGAGATGTGCGAGGGGATCTGCGCGCCCGAACAGCTGCCGACACTGAATTGGACCAGCGAGATCGCCGGTAGGATCACCGACGCAGGCGCAGCGGCCACCGGACTGGTTGCGGGAATCCCGGTCACCACGGGCGTGTCGGATGCCGCTGCAGAGGCTCTTTCAATCGGTGTCGTGGATCCCGG
Source organism: Silicimonas sp. (assembly GCA_022826205.1). Lineage (GTDB taxonomy): Bacteria > Pseudomonadota > Alphaproteobacteria > Rhodobacterales > Rhodobacteraceae > JAJEFO01. The sequence goes on from JAJDVJ010000045.1 coordinate 13,638, forward strand.
CAGCACGATGCTGATGTATGGTTCCGCAGCCTGGATGACGCTCATCACCAACCGACCACTGCGGGACCGCGCACTCTGGTCCTCGCCATATCTCTTTCCGGGCACCTTTTGCTTGCATGCCGGAATCCTGACCAGCGGTTCGCTGACGAGGTGGATGCGCGACCTGATGGGCCGCGACATCGTCCAGGCCGACGGATCGGGCGGGGACGAGGCATACCAGGCCATATCCGACGAGGCGGCCGCGGTCCCGCCCGGGTCTGAAGGCGTCGTCATTCTGCCCCATTTTTCCGGTGCCGCATCGCCGCTTCACAATCCAAGGGCGCGCGGCATCATCTTTGGATTGGAACTGGGCCACACACGCGGGCACCTCTACCGGGCGGCCCTCGAAGGCGTGAGCTGTTCCATAGCTCACTGTCTTGAGGAGATGAGCAAGGCTGGTGCCCGGATCGAACGACTGGTCGCCGTTGGCGGTGGAACCAAGAACCCGACATGGCTCCAGGCGACGAGCGACATCGCGCAGGTGCCGCAGGACATCTGCGCCACCACGATCGGTGCGTCATACGGGGATGC